>VXMI01000030.1 GCA_009841165.1 Gemmatimonadota bacterium
CGCGACCCCTGATGTTCATCCGCAAGTGGTTCGGCGACGGCATCTACGAATCCGTGCTGCGCCGGACCTTCGGATAACGCCGCCGGAGCCTTGCCGCGTCAGCCTCGAACTCCCGCCATTCCACAGGGTTTTCCGACCATTTCAACACGGTATTCCCCGATTCGAGTCCATCGGCAAGAAGGGCAGATCGTGCAGTCCCCATTGAACTTACGTGACTTCTTGCCTTGATTCGCGATACTTCCGTCCTGCCAGCGACACTGTGTGGCCTGTCTGTCGTCCAATCTGTGGCCGACCCGCCAGCGCACCTTTTCGGATGCGCGCCCGTGTCTTGAGTCTTTTGCCTGATGGAGTCGATGCCGATCCGCGCCCGCACGGCCACCTCCGCGGCCTGTTCGACTCGGCTTCTCGGAATCTGCGCAAGGCGCAAGCCTCCGTGACCCCCGAGGGCAACGGTTTGGCACGTGGAAGTCCCGCCATTCCAACCCGTTATGCCCGCTCTTACGGCACGGTCCAGCAGGGTCCAGTAGAACGGCAGAAAGCGCAGATCGTGCTGCCCTGATTAGACTTACGTGATCTCCCGCCGGGATCCCGGCAATCCTCGCTCCGCTCTCCGGGCAACGTCTCGTCCGGACTCTGGTTACAAGTGGACTCCTTTCCACCGGACAGGAACGTGAGACGGTGCGGACAACGCGTGACCTGGCCAACGCGAGCGGTCTGCACGGCTGTCACGCGTTCATTCTTCTCGATCTGGCCGAGTGGCACACGGTGGCCAACGAGCACGAGATCGCAGCCAGGATTCTCTCGGAGGCGCGAGACATCACCCGAGAGATGGATTGTCCACACATCAGAACTCTCGAGCATCTCGCGCGCGGCAACCTCGCGGTCGGCACCGGCGATATGAAGGAGGGCAGAAGGGTCTTGAAGGCGATTCAGGACATCGGAACCGCGGGCAGTGACTCGAACCCCGCCCTGGTTCCGGGCAAGTTCGTCGATGCGCTGGCCGCTCTCGAGGGCACCCTGCTCATGGAGTTGGGCAAGATTCAGCGCGTGAATCAGATCGCCGAGCGACACCCACTGCCGGAATCGCTCGGCGAGGCCTCTCTGGGTGCCATCCTCTTCCACTCTCGCCTGCGGTCACGGACCGGTGACCTTGCGGGAGCCAGGAAACTTCTGGTCCGCGGGCTGGAGGTGAATGAATCGTGGCGGCCGCTGTTGTGGTTACGTTTGTCGCTCGAACTGGTTCGCCTGGCCCGCCGCAACGGTGACCCACAAACGGAACTTGCCCAGCGCGCCCGGAGCCGTGCCGAGGAACTCGGTCTCACCGGGCTGGCGCACGAGTTCCTGCCGTTCTGTACTCCGTGAGACAACGATGAGGCTCTGCACCATGCGCTTTCATTCCACCGCTGCGGTCGTTTCGGCGGCCGCAGCGGTGGCGGCCTGCACACCGGAAGAGAAGCCCTCGGTGTCCGCTCTGGTGCTCGAGCCGGCTGCGGCCATCGACGCCCCACTCAACTTCTCGAACGATGTCGCGCTCGTCACGAACAACATCGCCTGCGTGGTGGATGCGTATGAGTTTCAGATACGCTGTCTCACTCGCGATGGAGGGATGGTAGGAGCCTTCGGCAGGAAGGGTGAGGGTCCGGGTGAGTTCCTTGCCGTGACCAGAATCGAGCGTGCTGACGACGACGCGGTGGCACTGTTGGATATCCTGCTGGATCGGATTACGGTGTTCAGCGTGCGAGGTGACCTGCTGTTCGAAACTTCGATGCCAGCCAACTTCTCCATGCGCCAATTGTTGGGCGACAGGGTCTTCGGCATCACGCGGACCAGGACCGACACGGGACGTGTGGACGTGCCTACGGAACGGGATCTCCGCTCAGGAGATATTCTGTGGTCGCGAAACGATGTCGCGGAGGCTGCGGGCACCGACTGCATCGCCGAGTTTGCCGGGCAAATGTCTCCGAGTGGCTCACTGGTCTACTGGAACTGCCACGGCCAGTTGGTGTTCTTCGAGGACCGCGATGGCCCAGGGGTGGTGAGAGCTTCACCAGGGCGCGTCGAAGAGTTGCCGAACGACCGGGATGTGGAAGCGTACCTCGAGGGCATCGCACGCATCACCGCCGGTGCGGTTCGCGCTCCTCCGGCGGTGAGCGAAGCGTACGCCGATGAATACCGGAGCAAGCCGAAGCGATGGTATTTCAGCAACGAAGGACCGGCATTCAGGTTTGACGACCGCGGTCGCACCTGGGCTGCTACCACCCGCGACAGGGATGAACGGTCCTACATCGAGGTGTGGGACGGCCCGGAGTACCTGGCAACGGTAGAGATTCGCGACCGGCTGATGGGATTTGATTTGCTCGGCGATTGGTTGGTCGCCCATGTGGAGCGGGAGCCGGACCGGGACGGGATCGCCGCCCGGGGGATTGACTGGTATGTGGTGCCGCAGTTCTGAGGGGTGGTATCGTCTGGCGACCTGGTGATGAGTCTGGTTGCCGGTCGTCAGCGCCCGCCTACCACTCCCCCCGCAACCACCCCACCAGCAACCCGATCTCCGCCTCGCTCAGGATCTCGTCCGGCCCGAACGCAGGCATCCGGTCGTTGCTATCGCCGTAGAACCGCGGGTGTGACGCGTCCCCGATGAACCCGGTCAGCCACTCCCGCGACCCGAACCCGGTCAGCACCGGTCCCAGGTCCTGCTCGAACGCGCCCCGCCACTCGTGGCACTCGGTGCACCCGATCGACTCCGACGCTAGCAGCGCGGCGCCCTCCGCGATCTCGTCGCGGTCGGCCTCGTCCAGCGCGGCCTGTTGCGGTAGCGCGGCTTCCGCCGACAGCGCCTTGACCACCTTGGCGAGGTCGTCGCGCTGGGCGGCGTCGAACCCGGCGATGCGGCTCTGCACCATGCGCACCATGCGGCCCCGCGCGAAGTCGGTGCCGCCGAAGTAGCGGGGGGTGGCGATCTGCTCCGGGTCGAGCAGGCCGGTCAGCCACTCGCGGCTGGCGAAGCCTTTCAGGTCGGCGGCGGTCTGGGCCTCGGCGAGCTCGTTGCCCAGGCCGTCGTGGCCGTCGTAGCTGTGGCAGCTCGCGCAGCGGTCGGCGAACAGTTGCGGGCCCTGCGTGAGGGGGTCGTTGCGCAGCAGGGTGAGCGCGCCCGAGGGCGGGATCCCGTCGGGGCCCCGGGCCAGCTCCACGATGCGCTCCGCGGCCGCTTCCGCACGGTGCTGGGCGGCGACGAACTCGGGATCCGCGCGGTCCTGGGCGTAGGCGAGCCAGGTGAGCAGCCCGACGCCGGCCAGGATGGTCCCCGTGAAGCCGAGGTTGAAGCGGTGGCCCAGCCGCCACCGGCCCGCGAACGGCATGAGCGCGATCAGCGTGACCACGAGCCCCGGAATCACGATCGCGCCGAGGATCTCGGTCTCGGCCGGGAAATACGTGAGCCACTGGAAGAGGAACATGAAGTACCACTCGGGGCGGGCCGCGGCGTAGGGCTCGCTGGCGTCGGCCGGGGCTCCCAGCGGCGCGCCTCCCGTGCGGATGACCAGGTACAGCACGGCGGCCATCACCGCGAGGCACGCGACGGCATCACGCAGGGCCTGATCGGGCCAGAACTGCCCGTCCGGGTTGCCGCCGGCTCGGGCTCCGGCAGGCCGCTCTCCTGTCGTTACCCCATGACGGCGGAACAGGAACACATGCCCCGCGATCAGCGCGATCAGCGCGCCGGGCAGCACGCCGGCGTGCAGCGCGAAGAAGCGGGTGAGCGTGAGATGGCCGTAGTCCGCGCCTCCGATCAGCGCCTCCTGCAGGGCGGGGCCGATGAACGGAGTGATCGACGCGATGCTCGTGGCCACCTTGGTCGCCCAGTAGCCCTGCTGGTCCCACGGCAGCAGGTAGCCCGTCAGCGACAGCCCCAGGACGATGAAGAGCAGCGCCAGGCCGAACCAGAAGTTGACCTCGCGGGGGGCCCTGTAGGCACCGGCCACGACGATCTGCATGAGGTGCAGGACCAGCAGGATCATGGTCGCGTGCGCCATGTAGTGATGTATTCCACGCAATAACCAGCCGCCCGCCATATCGTTTTGTATATAGAAGACGCTTTCCCATGCGCCCTGCGCATTGGCGCTGTAGGACGCCCAGAGCGCCAGCCCCGTGATGAACTGGACGGCCACCGCGAAGGTGAGGGTGCTCCCCCACACGTACCGCCACTTCGCGCCGCCGGGGATCGCCTCGACCAGCGCGGCGCGCACGAGGCGCCGGTACCCGGTGCGGTCGTCGAGCCAGTCGAGGACCAGCCTCACGCCACCGGCTCCTTCTCCGCCCGGCCCGGCAGGAAGTTCTGGAAGCGGACCCACACCTCGTCGCCGCGGATCTCGACGTCGAGCGTGTCCATGTCGCGCGGGCTGGGGCTCGCCGGATCGTTCACGGCCCCGCTCAGGTCGAAGCTGCTCTTGTGGCAGGGGCAGACGAACCGCGAGCGGTCGGCCGCGACGTTCACGAAGCACCCGGCGTGCGGGCAGACCACGTTCAGCGCCTCGACCGAGTCCCCGGCGCGGCGCAGGTAGACCGCCCCTACCGGCAACTGGCGGTGCGTGTTCCACGCGTCCACGCGGTCCATCACCACGCGGAACTTGTGGGGCACCCCGTCGTCCGGGACCGCCGCCAGCTTTGCGACCGGGACCAGGTCGGCGTCCTGCCGCGGCCGCTCCAGCGGCTCGAGCGCGGCGCGGATCCCCGACCAGACCGGAGCGAGGAACGCCAGGCCGCCCGCGGCGATCGCACCCATGCCCGCGAGGAATCCCCGGCGGGGGGCCGGGGCCGTGCCGGACGATCCTTCCTCTACCACATGGGGCGCGTCGGCCGCCTGCGGCTTTTCGCTCATGGCAAGTCGGGGCTGGAGGGGTGTCGCCAAAACAGCCGATACAGAGTAATGGAAGTGGGTGGAACATTGCGACATGGACGGGAATACTAAACCTTTAGGACTTATGGTGCCTGACGCTCGTCCGCGAAGCAGCGGATGAAAGGCTGGGGGAAGACATGAGACTCGGAGACGGACCGGGGGACCCCCTGCGGGGACGGCTGGCGACACCGGCGCTCGCCGCTTCCTGGCTGGTGCTCTGCGCCGCCTGCCTGGACAAGGCGTCTGACCCGGGGCCCACGGATCGCGCGCCGGCCGCAGACCTGTTCTCCGCGTGGCCCGGCGACGAGTCGTTGCAGATTGCTGGCGCGCCGAGCGTGGTGGTGGGACTGGACGAGTCTCTCCCGCTGGATGGCTCCATTGGAGCGGTCTTCTTCGGCGACGGCATCGCGATCGCGAACAGGATGTCGCGCGAGGTCCTGATCCTGGATGCCGCGGGCGGGCTGCTTTCGCGGCACGGCAGGCGCGGGGAAGGGCCCGGCGAGTACATAAACCTGTCCGGGATCGCTCGCCATGCGGACGGACTGATCACCTGGGACTCAAACCGGTTCCGGGTCACCCTGCTTGACGCCTCCGGGGAATACGTCGGCGAGACGAGTCTTAGACGGCGCGGCCGGGTAAGGACCGAGATCGTTGGAGCCTTCGGAAACAGCGTGCTGTTCGAAACCTGGCAGACGGGGTTTAGGGGGGACGGGTTCGTCGGGCCGATGGAGATCCGGCAGCCTGTGATCTATGAGATCGCTAGTCTTTCTGACGGAGAGGTCGTCTTCGAGTACACCCTTCCCGGTGAAGAGCAATGGGCGACGAGGGAGGCCAGCAGCACCGGCGGGGTCACGCACGGCGGGATGGGTGTGATCTTCGGACGAACTGCCGTCTCTGCCGTCACGGACCGCTACGCCTACCTGGCGACGACCGACTCGATCACATTCACGCGCTCCGACGAAGCCGGGACCACCGTGGAAGTCTCATTCGAGCAGCCGTGGGAGCACGCGGAGGCAGCCTGGGTGCGGTTCGTCAGGGATACCACACAGGCGCATCTCGAGAGTATACAGCCCGGCCAGATAGTCATCGGCGGAAGGAACTTCATGATGCACATAAGGGAGTTCCGCCTCCGCCTGCTCAAGGATCTGCCAGCCCGCTCCACCCTCCCGAGTCTTTCCGATATGAAGGGCGGCGCCGACGGCCTTCTGTGGATCCGTGAGTACCCTGACCCGCTTCAGGACCAGGTGGCCTGGGTCGGCTTCAACGAGGCGTGGCAACGGATGAAACGGATCGTGATGCCCCCGCGCCTGCACGTTCTGGATATCACGGAGGACCGGGTGCTCGTCCGGGCAAAGGGCGCTCTTGACGAAACCCTGATCGAGGTCTACCCGATCGAGCGCTGAATACCGGCGACCGGGGCGAGGAACGCCAGGCCACCCGCGGCAATGGCGCCCATGGCCGCGTGTTACTAATTTCTTAGGACTTGATCGCCCGACGTTCTCTCGGGCGATACAGCTGCGAAGCGCCGCCGACGGACGGCAGCTCGAATCCCCACCGCTCACGTGGAGGAGTGTTCGATGAGAACGCCGACAACCGGGAAGCCGATGAGTTTGTTTCGGAGCAGCTACGCGGCGCCCGCAATGCTGGTCGGCGTCGGATGCGGGAGCGAGCCGGATGCCAGTGTGGACCGCGCAACAGCCGGGCCTGCCGTCACGGTCGTCGATAGCGTTCTCCTCGACGAGAACGATCGGTTCTATCTTGGCAACCCCTTCAGTTTGGTAGTGGACACTGCTGACGGTTCGTTCCTGATTTCGGACTTCTTCGAGAACCGGATCCTCAGGTACGAACGGGCCGGCAAGCTCCGGCAGTTCTACGGTCGTCCGGGCGGCGGTCCCGGCGAGTTTCGCTCCATCTCGACCGCTTTCGTCCTGGGCGATTCAGTTGTGGTTGGTGCCGGAAACCGCCGCAATCTCCTACAACTCTTCTCCAAGCATGACGGCGCCTACGTTGGCGAGCAGCCCTACAGCGGTCGGCCCGGGACGGGGGGTGTATCAGTGGTGGATCGCGGAGTGGTGTTTCCAACTCGAGACCTGGCGAACGGGACGATGGCGGCCGTCTGGCGCTACCCCGAACTGGCGATCGACTATGTCGTTCCCCTTCCAGCGCCCTATCAGCGATCGCTGGAGGGTCTCGGCAGGTTCGCGGCTTTTCAGTCGTTTGGCAGTGTCGTGGCGTGGTCGGATACGTTGCTGTCCGGCATGAGCGGTCTGAACGAGATCTACCTCTCCACACTGGATGGCGTGCTTCTGGACACCCTCCTTCTTCCCAACACGACGCGCCGAGGCGTTCCGCCCAACGTCCAGGAGGTATTCGATGACCTGCAGTCCTTTAGTTCGATGACGGAGATGTTTGAGGCGGCTTCTTCGATGTATGGGCTCTACCGTATGTCGGATGGCAGCACGGTCGTGCTGCATCACGACTCCACGATGGACGGAGAGTTGCCTGCCGGAAACATCACATCGGAAGTGTACCTGAGCATCATCGCCCCCGATCGGACGAGCGCGTGCGTCGATGCGCCCGTGCCCTACTCGAACGAAATGCGTCCAGTTCACACAGTGGCTCGAGACACCCTCTTCCTCGTTGACCGACGCCTCAATGAGGCTGAGGACGACCTCTTGACCTGGATTCGAGCCTACCGGATCGATACAACCGGCTGTACCTGGTTCGACCTGGACTGAAGCTCTGGAACATTGCGCACGAAGCGGGGATACTAAAGCTTTAGGAGTTGGCATCCACCCCGCCCCCCCGCCTTGAGGAGCAATCATGACACCTCCGGAACACCTCCACGAACGGCTGCCGGTCACGCGTCCCCCGCACACCGCGCTGGCGCTGATCCTCACCCTGTCCGTCGCCTGCAGCGGCGGCGGCGACGTGCCGACCGCCGACCAGGGCATCTCGACATGGACCACCGAAGCCGCCTACCAGCTGGCCGAAGCTGCGGAAGCGGGCGTCTTCTTCGAAACGCCGGTCGTGCGCGCCGACCCGGAACGCGATCGCGTGGTCGTCGTCGACGCGGGCAGCGCGCAGGTCAGCGTGTGGACTCCCGAGGGCGTGCTGCGCGCCGTCGAGGGCCGGGTGGGGGTGGGCCTCGGAGCGTTTCCGACCGTGGCAGGGCTCTTCATCGAGGAAGACGGCACCCTGTCCGCGGTCGATGGCGGCGGATCGCGCTTCGCGTACTTCGCGGCAAACGGGGAACACCTCGGCACGCAGTTGGGACCGGGAACGAGCCTCGAGTACGAGGGCCTGTCGGTCAGGCTCGCCCCGCCCCGCGACGGAGTTTACCTGGGGACCGCAAAGGTCACGCCGCACCTCGAGGTCGGGGCGACCTACGGCCCCTTCGCCGGTCAGCCTCCCATGCTCCGCGAGCCGGTGTTGCGCGTCCGGCGCTCCGACACCGGCCAGTGGCTCGAACCCGAGCCCCTGCTCTGGCTGGACATCCGCAACCGCGTCTTCGCCGCCGAGCTCCCGGACGGTGGAACGACCTTCGCAGGCCAGCGCTTCGGCGACTACGACCAGGTCCGATTCGAACCCGGCACCGCCATCGTCATGCGGACCAGCGGAGGCCCCGGTTCGGTGGAGCTGATCGAGGTGGACGGGGCCGGCGACACAGTCTGGCATCGGCGCCTCCGGCTGGAGCCCCGGGAACTCACCCGGCAGATGGTGGACGAGGTGGTCGACGGGACCGTCGAGATCTGGGCGTCCTTCCGCACCGGCGCGACCCGCGAACAGCTCCGCGACATCTACGACGAAGCACTCTACCAGCCCGAGCACCTGCCCGCCGCCCAGGGACGCCCCATTCCCACGTCCTCCGGCGAAGTCTGGTTCAGGACGCACGAGGTGGTCGACACCCTCCGCGTGCACTACGCGGTCCGCCGGGGCGACATGGATGAACCGCCGCGCCGCGTGTTGCTGCCCGAGTGGCTGCGCGTTCACGACGCGACCGCGACCCACGTCTGGGGGATCCGGCGCGATCCAATGGACATGCAGCACGTGGTCGGACGAAGGCTGGTTGAGTTGGAGGAGGAGTAGGGCGGCCTTGGCGCCCCCGGTTGCCGGGCTCGCCCGACGTCCCGTTCAGCGGGCCCGGCGCCGGAGGATGCCGACGTTCACCGCGCGGGATGCGCCCCAAGCATGGCCGCGCATCGGTCCGGCGTCACCCGCCCCTGCACCCCTTCCAGCACCCTGGCCAGCACCCCCGTCACATTCGCGACCGCGAAGCTGATCCCGCTCAGATTGCGCTCCACCGGGACGCCCGGAATCGGCCTCGGATAGGGCGACGCGGCCACGACCGCATCCCCCCCCGCCCCCTCCCGCACCTCCACGCACCCGCGCGGACAGTCGGCGTCCATCACCACGCC
>VXMI01000049.1 GCA_009841165.1 Gemmatimonadota bacterium
CTCCCCGCGTCAGCTCGGCGGCAGCGTCAGAGGTGAATACGAGACAGGGGTAGGGGACGGTTGCCGGGGGAGGCGAGGTGGGTCTGAGGCGCTACTCGGTTTCTGAGTTGGATCGGCGACTGTGGCGGAGACACAATCTTTGCTTCGGACAGAGGCCTTGACCGAGTGTCCGTGTTCTTTCAAGAACTCGATCACATACGGACATTCCGCGTGGCTTACCAGAGGTTGACAGCGATCCAGTGTGCCGGGACCGGTGGCTTCGTGGGGATCACTCGCAACCAAGATCCCCAGCTGAACCTCAACCGTGCCCCAGTCCAGATTCGGCCCCGTTGCGCCGCGCGCCGTCCTGGCCACAGAATGGTGCGCAGCGCAGCAGCGGTAGGGGAATGAACCATCGTGACCTCAGGGAGGACGATGGTGCTGATCACGCACCGGCAGACAGGTCCAAGCGCAAAACAACGAGCACTTCCGCTCTTGGCCGCCATGTGTCTCCTTGCGGCTGCTCCGCACTCGGCCAGTGGACAGGTGGTTCGTGGCAGGCTGGTGGACGCTGGCGGGGATGCCGGCATAGGCGGAGCGATGGTGAGCCTGATGGACCGGGATGGTCGGACGCTTGAACATGTGCTCACGCGTAGCGGTAGCGGCCTTTTCCTGCTTCGGGCAGTCGTGCCCGGGCAGTACCGAGTCAGGGCCGACCGGATTGGGTACGCTTCGACCTTTTCGGATTTCTTCCACCTGGCGCATCAGGACACGTTGACAATGGAACTGGCCGCGCGCATCGAGCCGGTGTCCCTGCAGGGAATCGAAGCGTCGGCGGATCGGCGGTGCCGAGTGCGTCCGGAGGAGGGCCTGGCTATCGCACGGGTGTGGGAGGAAGCGCGGAAGGCCCTTGCGGCAGCGGCGTGGACGCAGGAGCGGGGACTGCACCACTACGACATGCTCAATATCAGGCGTCAACTGGACGACACAGGTCGGCGCGTGGAACGGGAAGACCGCGAGTACATCCAAATGGCGGCTCAGGCGCCGTATGCCTCTCGTCCGGCGGACTCACTCCGGGCCGAGGGATTCGCGCGTCTGTCTGCGGGCGGATCGGAGTTCTGGGGACCGGACGCTGCCGTGCTGCTGTCCGATGCCTTCCTGGACACTCACTGCTTTCGGATGAAGCGCCACGAAGACAATCCAGGAGAGTTGGTCGGTCTGGAGTTCGAGCCCGTGCCCGGCCGGCAGGTGCCCGAGATTGTCGGCACGTTGTGGCTGCATGCGGCCTCGGCGCAGCTGCAGCGGCTGGATTTCCGTTATGTCAACCTTGACCTTCATCCACGGATCATGAGGGGCGCACCGGGCGGCATGGTGGAGTTCACTACACTGCAGAACGGCATGTGGATCGTACCCTCGTGGAACCTCCGCATGGTGCGCCCCGGGGAAGCCCTCGACGCGATGACCGGCCGTCCGACAGCCTCACTGGCAGCCATCATCATGGAACATGGCGAGGTCCTGCGCGTTCACGACGGACGGGATATCGTCTTTGAAGGCGACCTTGGCGGCCGCATTGCGGGCACGGTTTTCGACACCCTGGGGGTTGGCCTGCCGCTCGCTCGCGTCTTTCTCAACGGTGAGGGGACCGAGGTGACCACCGACGCCGACGGCCGATTCGAACTCGCCCATCTGGGCCCTTACACGTACTCGGTTCACTACACGCATCCGTATCTCGAGCAACTGTGGTACCAGCCTGCGCCGGTCGAGATCGAGTTGGGGCCGGAGCTGACGCATCCCGTGCACGTGGACTTCGAGGCGCCTTCGCTGAACAAGGTGCTGGACGAGGTCTGCGCCGGTGTCAGCCGGCCCGGCTCGACGCGCATGGTGCGAGGTGAGCAGGCCTCGCACCGGGGCATTCTCACCATAGCGGTGACCGATGCCGAAGGCCGCCCGGTCGCCGGGGCGACAGTTCTGACAATGACGCCCGGTCTTCGCCCGGAGGGTTTCAACGCCGCCTATGCCAGGAACCGTGGACAGACGAGCCCTTCGGGGCTGTATCGGATATGCTGGCTGCCTCTGGAGGTTCCGCTGGAGGTGGTAGTGCTGAACAGCGGCGAGGATTTTGACCGCGGGGCGTTCGAGGATGCGATCGCGCTAGCAGACTTCTTCCCAGGCAGAGTTTCGGAGGTCACCATTCGCCGCGAGGCTCCGCACAGAACCCTCCTGTTGCGAACTGCGGGCAGGTAGGTGCCAGGTGCTTTACCGGATTAGGCGAAAGAAGGCTGCGAAGGAAGGCGCCGCGAGTTCGAAGCCAGCGCTGATCGCGCCGATGCTCGCCGCCGCGAGCGCCGTCCTCGTCCAACAAGGGGACGCGCAGGTCATCGACGGTGTCGTCGTCGACTCGGCGTCGCTGGCGCCGGTCACTGGAGCGATCGTCTCGCTCGTCCACCGCGATGGCCGCGACCTTCAGCGATTCATGGTGGACGCGGACGGATCGTTCCGGTTCCTGCTTGCGGGGCCGGGCACCTACAGCCTGCGCGCGGAGCGCCTCGGAATGAACACCGCGACCGTGGGTGGTCTCGATCTGGGACTCGCGGATACGGTAGTGGTCCGACTCGCTCTCCGGCATCTTCCGATCGACCTCGACGGTATTGAGGTTTCGGGAGAGAGGCGGTGCGAGCTGCAGGCCGATGTCGGCGGGGCGACCCACCGTGTGTGGGAGGCGGCCCGCGGTGCGTTGCTGGCGCTTGATGCTTCCGAGACCGCCAGCCGGTATGTGTACGATCTTGAGAGGCATGTCCGGGAGCTTGAACCGGGTTCTCTGGAGGTCCGCAGGTCGACGCGCACGCTTGCGCGATCGACGGACGCGCGGCCGATCAGGAGCCGTCCGGTCGAGCTCCTTGTTTCCAACGGCTGGGTCGTCGATGATGGCGGAGGGCATCGCTTTTTTGCACCCGATGCGCACGCGCTGCTGTCCGAACCGTTCCTCGCAACTCACTGTATTGGGCTGCGCAACCCCGACGAGTCGCGCCCCGAGCTGATCGGTCTGGAGTTCCGTCCACTTCGCTCCAGCCCGCCTCGCCCCGACATCGAGGGCGTCCTGTGGCTCGCGCGCGAGACCGGTGAGCTCCAGTGGCTGGACTTCGGCTACCTCGGCCTGTCCGGTTTGGCGGCAGAGCATCGAAGCGATCAGATTGGCGGCCGCGTGGAGTTCCTGGGCATGCCCGATGGCGGATGGATCGTCACGAAGTGGCACATCCGAATGCCGATCATGGTCGCGGAGCGAGACGGACTCTTCGGTGTTCGCCGCACGAGGCTGGCCGGAATCAGGGAGGAAGGCGGACGGGTCGTGCGCGCGCTGCGACGAGGTACGGGACAGGTGGCCTACGGGGAACTGGGGGGTGTGCTGGTTGGAGAGGTGGTCGGAGGCCGTACGGGAGACCGGGTCACCGTCGTGGGTCTCGGTATCGAGGCGATGTTGGACGAGGGTGGACATTTCGCGATCGCCGGCCTTCCGGAGGGAAACCACCGACTTGCCCACGTTCGTCCCTGGTTGCTGGGGTTGGACCGCGAATTTGCCGTGGCCGACGCCAGGGTCGTGGCCGGCGACACCACGACCATCCGAGTCGAGCCACCGGCGCCTGAGCAGGTGTTGGCCGCAGCGTGCCGATCGGAGGAGTCGGATCCGGCGACGGGAGTGCTGCTGGGCGAAGTCTCCGACGGTCGCGGGGCGGCGCTCGAGGGCATGGAAGTAGTCGCCGAGTGGGTTGCGGTTCGCGACATCGGCGACAGACTGAGCGCCGAGGCCCGCACGCAGAACACGACGACCGATCTGTTGGGCGAGTTCCGCATCTGCGGCGTCCCGGTCGATGGCTACACGATTAGCGTGACCACCGGGACCGGAACGACGCGCGTGACTGAAGAAATCGTCCTATCGCCGGACGTGCCAATAGGATGGGTCTCGCTCAGGCTGGCGAGGTGAGTCTTCGGACGATTGCATGCACAACTGGGAACTGCGTCGCGCTATTGCAGGAGCAACCGTAGGCCGACGATGTGGGGCACATCGAACCGGTCCGGGTGGATGCCCCAGACGTGGGTGTCGGTCGCGTCGTGAAACCGAACGCCGTCGGGAAGGAGAATCCGTCGAGGTTGCCCCGCAGGATGCTCCCAGCTAACCGCGTAGAATACTCTGAGGTCGTCCGAACGCTAATGGGTCCCAAGCCAGACCTCACCGGACGCAGACAGGAACATTTCCTCGATTGCCGGCAGGTATTCCGGCTGGTAAAGGACCCTCCGGTAGGCTTCCCTAGCGTCGCCGGCGACTCCGCTCGCGATCCGGCTCGAGAAGCAACCCACGATTGAATCGCTTGTTCCACACGCTCGGCGGTCAATTGAAGAGGTGGCAGCGAGAGGCTCTGCCGCCACAGCGTATCTCCATCGGCGTCCAGTTCGAAGAGATGCACGACACCGGGGGCACCGTTTCGACGCGCGGAGAAGACGACGGAGCCCTCCCGGGTCCATGCCGTAACCGGCTGGCCCAGCAGATCGATGACGAAGACCCGGTTTCGCACCGGATCGACGCGCAGGTACGGCACCTGTGAAAGACTGACGTCGCGGTCATGATCGCTGTTGAACCGGAACTCGGGGCGGGCGGTCCATGTCGGATAGTCAGGCTCTCCGTTGGAGGCCGATTCCCCACAGCCAGCGGCGAAGTACAGAGCAAGCAGGCCCAGGGGAAGGAACAGGGATCTGCGAGGAGAGTAGAGGTGCCCCGTCATGTGAAGTGCTACCGAGCTTCGCAGTCCCTTCTGGCCACCCTCCGCTTCAGACGTATCGCCGGTATCTCCGCTTGCCGACCAGATAGTAGAGAAGCAGCGTCTCGCCGATCGGTAGCGACAGGGGCAGCCAGGCTCCGGCAACACCCGAATGGAGTGTCCCGTCGCGCAGGAAGGGCGGGATGGGCGACGTGGCCATCAGGAGCAGGAAGAAGGCGACGCCCGAGCCCACGCCGATGGCGAAGAGTGTGTTCCGGCGGATCGGACTGCGAAAACCGACGGTCAGCTGTGCGGCCAACATGCCCAGCATCACGTTCGTGAGACCGAAGACGGCCATGGCCACCGGTTGGTGCAGGAACCAGCGAAGCACATTGGGAGGGTGTTGCTCCGGCCGCTCCACGCTGAGGTGGTAGTGCTGGGGAGGATTCGCTTCGACGTAGCGGAGATTGCGGACGATGCCGACCGGTGTATCGAGGCCGAACCTCTCGACATGGGCGGTCTCCGTCCCCTGTCCGGCGAGCGCGTGGTAGTACACGACGGGTTCCACCCAGGCATCGAGAACGTAGGTGCAGGCACCGACCAGGAGGCCAACGCCGATGGCGGTTCGGAACGCACGGCGAGAGTGGCCCAGAGCCTTGGCCAGCGCCACCCCGGCAGGAAACAACAGGAAGGGAAGCACGAGGGCGGTGCTGTTGGCGACCGACCACACCCACAAGAGGAACGGCTGGGGCCATTCCCAGGGAGGCCAGCGAAGGCCGCCGAACTGGAGAGCAACGATGACCAGCAGGAACCACGGAAGCACGGCCTTGGCAGTCGCTCCAGTCCAGTGCCGAGCGCCGGGCGGTATCGCCGGTTCTGCAACACTCATGGCAGGCTCCTTCCGCTGTGGACGACTTCGTGAACCTTGACCCGCTGGCCAATCCTGCCAACCAATCTATGGACCCGACAGTCGATGTGCTCGAATCCCGGCCGGGATTCCTCAGGTCGCAGATCCCCAGTTTCCAGGTGGAATGAGCCGGGACGTGTCCAAATCCAAGGTCCGCAAAGCACCCCTGGCACCGGCCTGCGTGTTCCTCGGAATGGTCCTTTGCATGCTCGTGCCCGCGGCCTGCGATCCACGGCCCAAATCGACTGGGGCGATGGTGTCCGACAGCGCGGGGGTTCGAATCGTCGAACTGGACTTCAGCTTCGACGGACCCGCCGAGCGGCGCTCATTGGCCAGCGAACCCGACCAGGTCATTCGCTTTCCCGAGGACGACCCAGCTTTGGCGGTCTCCGGGATCGCGGATGTGGAGGTGCTGTCCGATGGTCGCATCGCCGTTGCGACAGAGGGAGAGAACAACATCCTCGTCTTCGACTCGGCGGGGGATCATCTCGACACATGGGGCGGCTCGGGCGACGGTCCGGGTGAATTCGTGCGACTCGACTGGCTGGCCCGCAGGGCCCCGGATTCACTTGCGGCCGGCGAGGTCCGGGTGCGTCGGGTCAGCATGGTTGGGGCGTTCTTCGAGCAACCTGAAGCGGTGGAGGGCGCTGTGCGGCCCCCGGTCGAGATCGTTGCAATCCCTCCGGCGGGCGACACGGTGCTCGCGGTCGGAACCTGGCCGGGAGACGAACTCTCGCTGTTTCGGAGGGACGGGTTTCTGGAGTTGGTCGCACCGCCGTTTGCGAGACGACTGCACGTCGCGACTGCGCCCGATGGCATCTGGATCGCAGATGACGCCAGCCTGGAGATTCGCGAGTACTCGGGACAAGCTCGACTGCGGACGGTGGTCAGGTCTTCGGCCAGTCCGCATTCCGTGTCAGACGCCCTGCTCGAGCAACGGATAGCCGACAAGTATCGGAGCGCGGCCCAGGGCCCTGCCCTGGAGCGGCTGAAGCGGTAATGTCAGAATTACATTATGTCATGCCGCCATTACATATCGATCGTTCACTTGCCGCGAATACTTCAGCGGGCCTTGCGGGGGTGCAGGTGCTGGGCCGCAGCAGCGCTTCTGTCCCTGCTTCTGGCGGCCGTTGGCGGGTGCGGGACAGCGCCGCCGACGGACCGCACGATCGTCCCGAGGGAAGTGTCCTTCGCCGAGATGTTCCGGCTGGTGCGGGTGATCACGCCGGAGCAGAGTCCGGAGGCTCCGATCGCTCTGATCTCCGGGGCCCACTGGGATGGCGGCCACATCGCGATCGCCGATGTCTCGGAGTCGAACGCAAAGCTGTTCGACAGCGACGGATTGCACGTTGCCACCATGGGTCGGCGTGGGGAAGGCCCAGGCGAGTTCCTGCAGCCGCGCTATCCTCAGCTATTGGACGGACGCTTGTTCGTTGCCGACGGGGCCTTGGGGCGCGTCTCCGTGTGGACGATCGCCGGGGAGCTGGTTCGCGAGATCGAAACACGTATCGGATACATCTCGGCTTTCGCCGCGATGCCCGATGGTCGTCTGGTGTTCGCCGGCCAGGGGTTCGGGGACTCTGACGCGGCGCTGGGCGTGTATACCGACGATGGCGCTCGGCTTATGCAGGGCCTCGACACGAACAACGTCCTTCCGGCAAACGCTGACCCCAGTCTCCCGTGGGGCAACATGCGGCAGACCCACTTCGCCGTCAGCAATGACACGGCCTGGGCGGTGTCGACGATTTCGGACAGCATCTGGGCGGTTCCGTTGAATCGCGCCGAGGTGCAACCGGAGTCCTACCGGCTTGACATCCCTGGCTACGTGGCGCCCGCCGCACCTGAAGTCCCACTGCGTTCGCCCGGCGATCTCATGGAATGGGGCAAGTCCTTTCACGGGGCGGCGCGACCGGTCGCGAGTTCGGCACTCCTTGCCATACCGTTTGTGCAGGGTGTGCTGAACTACGGCGATCCCACCATTCTGGTCATCAGGGACCGGAATGGCGCCTGGTACGCACTGCGTGACGCACCACCGGTGATCGCGGTGTCTTCGGAACGGTTGCTCGTGATTGACAATCCGCTCGAGGAGCAGGTAAGGCTTGCCGTCTACCAAAAGCGGCTTGCGGATTGAGCGCACCAGGGATCTGGCCCATGGCCGCACAGCGCCCGACCGCGATTCGTGGACTGACGTTTCTGGCTGTGCTCGTTGCCTGCCGAGGCCCGGACGCCCCACCGGCCCCGGAACGACCGGAGAGCCTCGAGCAGGTGTTCGTTGTCGAGTCCGTCGTCGAAATCGGCGAGGATCCGGCGGACTCGATCGCCGATGTTGGCGAGTTTCTCGAGCGGCGGGCTGGCGGTTTCGTCATCACGGACAGGTTGCTTCCGCGGATACGGAGCTACGGCGAAGACGGCCGTCTGGAGGCGGCATTCGGGCGGTTCGGCGATGGTCCTTTCGAGTTGCGGCAAGTCAGCGGCCTGGCGGAGACTCCGTCCGGGAAGCTCGTGGTCGCCGACTCGCGCAGATCCGCACTGGTCTACCTGACGCACGCGCTGCGGCCCGACACGATCGTGCGTGTGCCGGGTGCGCCGCGCCGCATCGTCTCGATTGGCCCGGATCTCATCGTTCGCATGGACCCGTTTGCGGGTGGCGGTCCGAGCCGTCTGGTTGCAAAGCCGCCGCTCTTTCATCGCCTCAGCGGCGGTCGCGTGGCGTGGAGCGCCTACCCGGCCCGCTTCAGCCCGGCCGAACGACCCTACTGGGGAAGCTTTGCGACCAATCTAGTGGCCGTGGCGGGCGACTCGGTCTTCGTCATGACATCGCTGACCTATCCCATCACTGTCATCAGCAGTACCGGAGACTCGGTGGGAACAATGGGCAGGCCATCGGGGTCGTTCCGACAGATCCCGGTCTTCGAAAGAGGCGAATTCGCCGGTCCTTCGACGGCCCTGCCGGAGGTGCTGGCCAGCTTTGATGTCGTCGGTCGTCTGGACGTACTGGCCGGTTCGCATCTCGTGGTCACGCACAGCCGCTACGACGAAACCGATCCTTCTCCGTCCCTCCGCAGAGTTCATTCCACACTCGACATCTACGACCGGCACACCGGTGCCAAACTCCATGAGGATGTGCCGTTGCCGGAGCGGTCCAAGGTCCTTGGCGGCGGGCGGTTTCTCTACCTGCTCCTGAACCAGGACACGCCGCCGTGGCGCATCGCGAAGCTCCGGCTGTCGACAGGTCGGGACGCCTCTGGAGCAGGGGCGTCGACTCCTTGGGGGATCGGCGGTTGAGGAATGACCGGACCGGCCGTGGCGTGTCCGTCGCCGTCATCGACAGCGGGGTCAACCCGAACCATCCGCACATCGGCCGGGTGGCCGGCGGGGCCCGGATCAAGCTCTCGGGCGACGTCGGGGAGGACTATGTGGATCGGCTGGGGCATGGGACCGCCGTGTTCGCGGCCATCCAGGAGAAGGCGCCCGCGGCCGACATCCATGCGGTGCGCGTCTTCGGCGACCGGTTGAGGACGAGCGCGCGCGCGCTCGTGGCGGCGGTCGACTGGGCGGCGGAGCGGAAGATGCGCGTGGTCAACCTGAGCCTGGGGACGCTGCGCGAGGAGCACGCCGACGCGCTCGCGGGGGCGGGGCCCGCGGG
>VXMI01000020.1 GCA_009841165.1 Gemmatimonadota bacterium
TTCACAGCAGGTTGTGGACTCAACTGCTTCCGCCGCAGTAGCAGAAGTCGAACTCGGGCAGCTCGGTGTCCTGCACGAGGTCGTACGTCTCCCACAGCCCGCGCGGCAGGATCACGTCACAGTGCCGAACGTAGTCGAGGTGCACGCCGTCCACCGCCGGGTTCGCGGCCAGCTCGCCCACCAGGCCGCGGAGATACTCGCGTACGGGCACGCGGGAAGGGCACACCCACCGGTAGTAGCCCACGTAGGGGGGGTGTTCGAGTGACGACTCGAGGTTTCGGCTGACGGTGAACCACTCGGGGTGGTTGTTCTGCGCCCATTCGTCGCCGTTGCGATTCAGCGTCCAGAACCAGCGGTGGAACCGGAGCCCCTCGGCCCGGGCGGCGCCGGAGACCAGCGCGATGTCGCCGCCGCCGACCAGCACGGCCTCGATCCCGGCCTCGCGCAGGCGTGCGAAGCGGCGGCGCCATTCCGCCGCGTCGTAGTCGCGGCTGCCGTGCACCCAGGTCCATGCGGTGAAGGTCTGCGGCGCCTCGGCGCCGGGTGGGCCCGGGTCACCGTCGCGCTCGTCGCGGGGGCCGCAGCCGGTGAGCGCGGTCGCGGCGGTGGCGGCTCCGGCCGTGCGGAGAAACTCGCGTCGGTTCATTGGGGGCACCCGCTTCATCGCCCGGGCCCGGCTACGAAACGCACGACACCCCACCGTTCGGGGATGTGCATGTTGATCTCTCCCTGTGGCGACCAGACCCAGTTGTGTTCGGGGTGCCGGTCCTCGGGGGTCGGTACGCGGGCCCTGCGGTACTCGCCGTCGACGACTTCGAGGGGCCACTGGACGCGCGAGAAGTTGATTCGCCAGGTGTCGCCGGGGCGGGGTGGTGCGCCGTGCCGGAAGGAGCGGGAAAGGCGTGCCGATGGGCCGGCAGTGTCGGTGACGACAGCTTCCCCCCGTGGCTGGAACCGGTAGCTGGCCGGGGGGACCAACGCCGCCCACGGGATCGCGATCTCGACACTCCACCCCAGATCACGGTCCGAAGGGTCGTTCAGGGTGCCGTCGAGTTGGACAGCGGTGCGGAGACCGGGCATGTCCCAGCCGATGTCGGCCTTCCCGCGGCGCTGGTAGGGGCGGTCGAGGAAGAGGTCGAACTCGGTGCCCAGCGCGTTGATCTCGAGTTCGTAGTAGGCGAGGGCGTCTCCGTCGGGGTCGAGGAAGACCTCGAAGTCGTGCTCGCGGTAGAGGATCGCGTCGCGGTCGGCCAGGGTGGCCCAGAGGTGCGGCTCCTCGAGTTCTGCCGCGATGTAGAGGTGGGCGTCGTCCCAGGCGATCTTCGCGCGTGTCGTCCAGGCGGGTGCCGGCCAGCCGTCGCCGCGGATGTCAACGAACGGTTCGGTCCAGGGGGATCGCTGCCAGACGGGATCGGTGAGCTGGCCGTCGATGACCGGGGGGGTGGAGCCCCGGGGGGAATCGTAGCTGCGCGCGGCAGTCGGCTCCTGCCCGGACGCGCCCGGCACGGACGCCGACAGCACGGCTCCCCAGAACGGAATCGCGGCAGGCCAGGTCTTGATCATCTCCCCCCGTTCCAGGCGTGCAGTGCCTCGAAGAACCCCCTCAACTTGACGGATGGGAATCGCGGCCACCACCTTCCCGCCTTGGCCAAGAGTTTGCGGACATCCGCGCCGGGCTCGGAGCCCACCTTTTCTCAGCCTCCTGCTCCCAAAGAGAGACCCATGGACTACAACCCCGACCAACCCTGGTACAAGCGTCTTCACTGGCAGGTATTGATCGCGATGCTGCTGGGCATCGGCATCGGTCTGTCTCCTGGAGGAGCAACCGTCGCGGACAGCGTGGGCTGGGTGGGCGGCCTGTTCATGCGGCTCCTGCGGATGATCATCGTGCCGCTGGTCATTACCTCCATCGTCTCGGGGGTGGCATCGGCCGGCAGCGGGCGCACGGTGGGCCGGATGTTCGGCAAGACGCTGGGGTACTACCTGGTATCGAGCCTCCTGGCCGCGCTTACCGGCCTGCTCCTCTTCAACATCATCAATCCGGGCCGGGGGTATCCGGTGACCGACACCGGAGCTGAGCCCCCCGACCTCGCTACACCGGAGTCGTTTGTCGATCTGCTTTACACCATCGTGCCCGACAACTTCTTCGGGGCGGCCTCGGCCGGCGACATGCTGATGGTCATCTTCTTCTGCATCGTCTTCGGAGCGGCCGTCACAACCCTGCCGGAGGGTCCGCGCTCGAAGATCACGGGCCTGGTCAGCGCGCTCTTCCAGGCGATGATGGCGCTGACGACGGGCATCATCAAGCTGCTCCCGATCGGAGTCTTCGGGCTGATGGTGACCATGGTCACCGAGACGGGCCTGATGGCCTTCGGCAACCTGGCTCAATACGTCGTGGGACTGACGTCGGGTCTCGCCATCCATTTCTTCATCACGCTGCCACTCCTGCTGTACTTCTGGGCGCGCGTGTCTCCGTGGAAGCACGCGATGAACATGAGGGAGCCTCTGCTGGTGGCGTTCTCGACGAGTTCGTCCGCGGCCACCCTGCCGGTCACCCTGAAGACCGTTCAGGAAAAGGTCGGGGTGTCCGATCGCGTGTCGTCGTTCACGCTGCCCATGGGCGCCACCGTCAACATGGACGGCACGGCGGTGATGGAGTGCGTGGGCGCGCTCTTCATCGCGCAGGCGCTGGGAGCCGACATCGGCTTTGCGACCCAGGTCGTCGTCGTGCTCACGGCGCTACTGGCGTCGATCGGTGCAGCGGCGGTTCCCTCCGCCGGGCTGGTGGTGATCTTCATCATCCTCGGCGCGATCGGAATCGGCGACAATCCCCAGGCTATGCTGATCGTCGCCGCGATGCTCTCCATCGACCGGCCGCTGGACATGGCCCGGACGGCCGTCAACGTCTACAGCGACTCGTGCGCGGCGGCGGTGGTCGGGAAATGGGAAGGCGAGGAGGGGATCGACGCGGAGATACGGGGGTAGGGGGCAGCCTTCGGCCCCGGCAGGACCCCGGCCTCGAGTCAGTCGTATTTGACGCTCGGCGGAACCCCTGTTAGGATCGCTATATCACATTTGATATAGTGACGCGCATTTGGGGGAGAGGACCGTGAGCCTCAAGCACATCCTTCTCGGACTCCTGAGGGAACCGGCCACCGGGTACGACCTGAAGGCGACCTTTAACGAGAGTATCTCGCACTTCTGGAGTGCCGAACTGGGGCAGATCTACCCGACACTCAGGCGGCTGGAAGACGGGGGCCTGTTGCGCAGTCGCGTGGAGCCCTCGGAGAAGGGACCGAATCGCAGGGTCTATTCCCTCACTGACGAAGGTCGGGAGGAACTGTTGGAGTGGCTGCGCGGCGGTCCGGTGGTCGGCGTGGAGCGCTTCGCGTACCTGGCCCAGATCTTCTTCATGGACACCGTCGGAGACCTGCACGAGACCCGCGCGTTCATGGCCGCTCTGAGGCAACGGCTGAACGAGTGGCTGGCCCGGCTGCGAGCTATCGAGACCGACATCACCAGCACATATGGAAACGCGCCGGAACACTACCCCGACGCGGGATTCCATCAGTTCGCGACCCTGCGCATGGGCATTCGCTCCATCGGATCGAAGGTGGAGTGGTGCGACGAGACGCTTGCGGCGATCGATCGTCGGCTGACTATGGCGCCTTCCGCCGACGACACGGAGGAATGCCGCACTCTGGAGGAGACACGATGAACACCAGCACCCTCCTGTTCGACGCAGTCGTCCTGGTCCACGTCACAACGGGATTCGTGGGACTCGCCGCGTTCTGGGTGCCGGTGTTCGCCCGCAAGGGCGGCCGCCTGCACGTGCAGGCAGGTCGCGTCTACGCGTACTCGGCCTACGTCGTGACCCTGTCGGCGGTGACCGCGGCGGTCGGCAGAATCGTGTCGTACATGGGTCAGGGCCTGGGTCTCGCGGAGGACCCCGAGCTCTACGGCATTGCAATCTTCCTCGGCTACCTCGGCGTGGTCACGTTCGCGAATGTCCGGCAGGGCATCCGGGTGCTGGCTACGCGCAGAGCCCCGGAGTCGCTTCGCACTCCGTTCCACGAGGCGCTTGCGTGGACGTGCATCGCGAGCAGCACCCTGGTCGTGGTGCTGGCCGTCGCGGTCTGGTCCGCCGTCTCGCCCGTGCTGCTCGGGCTGAGTCCGGTAGGTATCGTTGCCGGCTCCAACATGCTGCGGCGCATGCGCAATCCGGGCGCGGAGCCGATGGGCTGGCTGTACTCTCACCTGGGATCGATGATCGGTGGCGGCATCGCGTTCCACACCGCCTTCGCGGTCTTCGGGGCCCAGCGCTTCTTCTCCTACGACCTGGCCGGCCCGCTGATCATGTTGCCCTGGATGCTCCCGACGATAATCGGCCTTCCGGCGATCGCGGTTTGGACCCGCCGCTATCGGCGGCAGTTCTCGCGGAGCTGACTGCTCCGAAGGTCCCATCCCTGCCACCCCGGAGGCCTTCGATGGACCGAATTCGCTGTGATTGGGTGAACGACGATCCACTTTACATCGCCTATCACGACGAAGAGTGGGGTGTCCCGGTTCGGGACGATCTCCAGCTCTTCGAACAGCTCCTGCTCGAAGGGGCGCAAGCGGGCCTGAGCTGGTACACGATCCTGAAGAAGCGCGAGGGCTACCGGCGCGCGTTCGATGGCTTCGATCCGGAGCACATGGCCCGCTATGGCGACCGGAAGGTCGCCGCGCTCCTTGCGGACGAAGGGATCGTGCGGAACCGGCTCAAGGTCCATGCCGCCGTCGGCAACGCTCGGGCGTGGCTGGATCTGCGGGAATCCGGCGAGGGTTTCGCCGACTTCCTCTGGAGCTTCACCGGAGGGAAGCCGATCATCAACGAGTGGCGCCGGCTGGAAGATGTGCCTGCGTCCACACCGGCGTCACAGGCGATGAGCAGGGAGCTGAAACGGCGCGGATTTCGCTTTGCAGGTCCGACGATCTGCTACGCCTTCATGCAAGCGGCGGGAATGGTGAACGATCACCTTGTTACGTGCTTTCGCTGGGCGGAGTGTGGAGGGGAGGGGCGGCCATGTCCACCGCCTATCGCCCCCCGCCCGCCATGACCACCACCAAGGGTCGCAGTGTGTGCAGCACTTTGACCGTGTTCCCCTGGGCGGCCAGCACATCGGGCAGCCTTCGATACACGTGGGGGCTCTCGTCCGTGCCGCCGCCGCGCAGCACCACACCCTTGCGGTCGACCCAGTCGTGCATCATCTCGCGGGACACCTTCCCGCGTTTGAGCACCTTGCCCGTCCGGCGGTGACGCTTTCCCCGTGCGGCGGTGCGGCTCATTACCCGGCCCGCGCCGTGGACGGTCGAGTAGAGGGCCGTCGCCTGAAGCTCGGCGGTCGCTGACTTCGGTTTGGCGGCGCGCGTTCCTTCGAGGATGACCGCGTCGTCGCCCATGGAGCCGCCCACGAAGCCCTTCTGCCCGGGGAACGCCGGCGTTGCGCCCTTTCGCACCACGACGAAGTTCCGCCCGAAGTGCTCCTCTTTCCAGGCGAAGTTGTGGTGGTTGTGGACCAGCTCGACCTCGCGCCCTCCGATGATCTCGACGGCCTTGCGCACCGCCCACTCGCGGCCCGCGTACGCGTACCGCCCGGCCAGGTTCATGAGCTGCCAGTAGTCGTGCCCGACGGGCGCGTCGAGGTCGAGGATGACTTCCGTCTCGCGGACGGGGGTGCCCCATTCGGCCCCCTGGCCGATCGCGAGAAACGACGAGGCGACGGTGTGGCCGAAGCCACGTGAACCGAAGTGGACGCCGACCCAGATGCGATCCCTCTCGTCGGCGAAGACGTCCACGTAGTGGTTGCCGGATCCCACCGTGCCCAGCTGCTTGCGCGCCTTGTCGCGCAGAGCGGGGCGGTGCCGGGACGGGACGGCTTTCCAGGCCGGGACTTCGAAGAGGGGGTGGTCTCTGGGGGCATCGGATGACTTGTTCGTGCCGCCGATCCCGAAAGCGAGCCCATCCTGGATCTCGTCGCCGATGCGCTCGAGGCTGCGCCGGAGCCCGCCGGGACGGTCGCCCAGGTCGTCCAGGCCGAGATCGGTGCGAACTGCCGCGTTCCCGCACGCGATGTCGAAGCCCACGCCGGCCACGCTCACCTGGTTGCGGTAGGCCGCCACGCCGCCGATCGGCATGACGTACCCGAGGTGGCCGTCCGCCATCAGGGCGGCGTGTTCGGCCCGCTGGGCGACGCGCGCGAGTTGGCCCAGCGTCTGCGCTTCGTGTTGCCCGAATACCTGCATGGGTCCAGAGTCCAAGTGGACGGTCGTCACGAGGGCCGCAGGAGCGCGGCCCCGGGGGGCGTCCAATGTACGCTCATAGGAGGGACCCGTGAAAACTCATCGCCCTGGACGGTTTCTGTGGACACTGGCAGCGGTGGCGGCCGCGCCGGGAACTGCAATGGGACAGGCCAGCGCGCCCGCCGCGGACCTGGAGGATATCGCCGACTTCGAGGAATCCAGCTTGGCGCAGGTCGTCGAGCGGTTCAGCTCCGACCTGGGTGTGTTGGAGCGCAGGTGGGGCGACATCCCGTATTCGGCGGCACGGCAGGAGCGCATGCGCGACTTCCTGGCCGGGTGGGCGAAGGAGCTGGACGCGCTGCGGGTCGCATCCGACGACGTGGACGGCAGCATCGATCTCGTTCTGCTGGGCAGCGAGGTGAGATACCGCCAGGAGTTGCTTGCGCGGGAGGGGCGCATGGTGGCCGAGGTGCTGCCGCTGCTTCCCTTCGCGGACGACATCGTCGCGCTGCTGGACATCCGCCACTCGCGCAAGGAGGTCGACGGGCAGGCGATCGCGGGGAGTCTGGCGGCGCTGGCCGAAGCGGTGGACGCTGCCGACCGCGCGCTGAGGTCCCGCGCAACCGCCGGGGGGGCTGGGGAGGACGGGGATGGGCAGCCGACGCCGACGCCAATCACCGGACTGCGGGCCGTGCGGCTCCTTCAATCCTACCAAAGCGCCCTTGGGACCTGGTACCGCCACTACGAGGGCTACGACCCCCTCTTCACGTGGTGGGCCCAGCAGCCGTACGGGGAGGCCGACGATGCGCTGGGCCGCTACCTGCTGACGCTGCGGGAGCGGATTGTCGGGTGGCCGGAGGGTGCGGAGGAGCCGATCGTGGGCGACCCGATCGGACGGGACGGGATGGAGGCGGACCTGATCTACGACATGATCCCGTACACGCCCGAAGAGCTGATCACGATCGCCGAGCGCGAGTTCGAGTGGTGCGACGCGCGCATGCTGGAGGCGTCGCGGGACCTGGGGTACGGGGACGACTGGCGGGCGGCGCTGGAGCACGTGAAGACGCTGCACGTGGAGCCGGGCCGGCAGCCCGAACTGATCGTGGACCTGGCGCAGGAGGCCGTCGACTTCCTCGAGGAGCGCGACCTGGTGACGCTACCGCCGCTGGCGAACGAGGTGTGGCGGCTGGAGATGATGTCACCCGAGCGTCAGCGCGTGGCCCCGTTCTTCCTGGGCGGCGAGGTGATCCGCGTCTCGTTCCCGACCGACGAGATGACGCACGACGAAAAACGCATGAGCATGCGCGGGAACAACATCCACTTCGCGCGTGCGACGGTTCACCACGAACTGATCCCCGGGCATCACCTGCAGGGCTTCATGACCGACCGATACAACTCGCACCGCAACCTGTTCCGGACGCCATTCTGGGGCGAGGGTTGGGCGCTGTACTGGGAGATGCGGCTGTGGGACATGGGGTTTCCGAGTACGCCCGAGGACCGGATCGGGATGCTCTTCTGGCGCATGCACCGGGCGGCGCGGATCATCTTCTCGCTGAGCTTCCACCTGGGTGAGATGACGCCCGACGAGGCGATCGCCTTCCTGGTCGAGCGCGTGGGTCACGAGCCCGCGAACGCGACGGCCGAGGTGCGCCGCTCCTTCAACGGGAACTATTCGCCGCTGTACCAGGCCGCGTACATGCTGGGCGGCCTGCAGATCCGCACGCTGCAGGAGCAACTGGTCGGCGGCGGCGAGATGACCGAGCGCGAGTTCCACGACACGATCCTGCAGGGGGGCCGCATGCCGATCGAGATGGTGCGGGCGCGGCTGCTGGGCGAGGCGCCGTCCAGGGACTTCCGGGCGGCTTGGCGGTTCTACGGGGACCCGATGTAGGGGCGGGATCGCGGGAGAATGTCAAGCACAGTTTACATAATGTCAACTACATCTTACATACGACTCGGTCCTACCGCGCCTTCCACTCCTCCAGGATCTGCCGGTCACGGTCCAGGTTGAGCTGCAGCTGGTTGCGCCGCTCTTCCGATTGCGTCTTGAACCAATCCAGCGTGTCGAGCGCGGTGACAGCCAGCGGCCGGAACTTGAGGCCCGCAGCGACGGCCTTGTGGGACCGTACCCGTGAAATGCCGCGCAGCGGACCGTTGTCCGGGGGATACCACAGCTGGAAGCGGGCCTCCCTGTCGATCAGGAACTGCTCGTCGACCCAGGTGAAGCCGAGCTGGGCGCTGGTGATCGCGCGCACTCCGTAGAGGAACTCGGCCATCGAGGTGGCGTCGAGCGCGGGGCCGGCGGTGTTGAAGGTGCCGCCGATGTCGCGCTCGAGGGCCAGGATCATGAACTCGGCCAAGTCGCGCACGTCGATGTACTGTACGGGGGTGTCGGGGCTGCCGGGCGCGATGACCTCGCCGCCGTGGTCGATGCGGACGGGCCAGTAGGTGAAGCGGTCGGTCGTGTCGCCGGGGCCTGCCACGACGTGCAGGCGGAAGACGGTGCCGCGTTCCCTGAAGGTGTCGGTGACGGCGTTCTCGCAGAGGATCTTGAGGGGGCCGTAGTAGCGGTCCACGTCCTCGCTCTCGGGGTCTTCGATGGGGAGAAGCTCGCCGTCCTCGGTGATCTCGTCCTGGTCGAAGGTGTAGACCGATCCGGTCGAAGTGAAGAGGTACCGGCCCACCGAGTCCTGGAGGAGTTCGGCCGTGTCGCGCACGTGCCGGGGCACGTAGCCGCTGTTGTCGATGACGGCGTCCCAGGTGCGCCCGCGCAGGGCGTCGATCTGGCCGTCGCGGTCGCCGATCAGCGTCTCCACGCCGGGGAAGAGGTCGGGGGCGGATCGGCCGCGGTTGAAGATGCTGACCTGGTGGCCGCGGTACATGGCGTAGCGCACCTGGTGGGGGCCGATGAATCCCGTGCCGCCCAGGATGAGGATGTTGAGGGGGCGCGGGGAGGGGTCGAGGG
>VXMI01000198.1 GCA_009841165.1 Gemmatimonadota bacterium
CTCCTCTCGGCCGACCGCGCCGAGGGCGACCCGATCCACCCCCCGCAGCATCTCTTCCCGGTGCGTGATCAGCACGGTCGTCCTCCCCCTCATCACCTCCCGGTACGCGCCCACCACGTGCGCCTCGGCGGCCGCGTCCAGCGCGCTCGTCGCCTCGTCCAGCACCAGCACGGCCGGATCCGCCAGCAGCGCCCGCGCGATCGCCACGCGCTGACGCTCCCCCGCCGAGAGCTGGCGGCCGTCCTCGCCCACCACCGTGCCGAGCCCGTCGGGCAGCCCCGCCACGAAGTCGCCGAGCCCGGCGCGCTCCACGGCCCGCATCACCGCGGCCTCGTCCGCATCGGGCCGCGCGTACCGCACGTTCTCCAGGATCGAGGTGTTGAAGATGAACGCGGCCTGGTCGACGAGGGCGACATTCGCGCGCAGCTCCGCCAGGCCGATGTCTTGCACATCTCTCCCGTCCAGCAACACACGCCCGGCGTCGGGGTCGATGTGGCGGACAATCAGGTCGGCCACCGTCGACTTTCCACCCCCTGAAGGACCCACCAGAGCCACCACCTCACCCGGCGCGACCCTCATCCCGAACCCCTCCAGCACCGCGCCGCCGCGGCCATGTCCGCACGACACGTCCTCGAACACCAGCTCCCCGCGCACGGGTCCCAGCGCGGCCGGCGACTCGGCGTCGACCACCTCGATCGGCTCGTCGAGCAGTTCGTGCACGCGGCGCAGCGAGACCCGGGCCGTGGCGAGTCCCGTGTACAGCCCCATCAGCCCCTGCACCGGACCGATCAGGCGCATCTGGTAGGCCATGAACGCGGTGAAGGTGCCCAGCGTGATCACGTCGTCGATCACGCGCGCCCCGCCGTAGAGGAAAACGACCGCCGTGCTGGCCGACACCAGCAGCCCCGGCAGGCCTCCGGACAGGTAGCGCAGCCGCTGCATCTTCATGAGCGAGTCCACGAACGCGTCGTTGTGGCCGCGGAAGCGCGCGGCTTCCCGTTCGGCGGCGTTCGAGGCGGCGATCAGGCGCACCCCGCGCAGCGTCTCGATCAGGAAGGCGCCGATGCTCGCGCTCCGCTCGCGCATGATCCGCACCCGCACCTCCAGCCGCTTCCGGTAGCGCACCAGCGCCCAGATCGCCGGCGGCAGGAGCGCCGCGGCCGCCAGGAACAGCCGCCAGTCCAGCCACAGCAGCATGCCTACCGTCCCCACCAGGAACGCCACGTTCCCCACCCACGCGAGCAGCGTGTCCGCGAGCACGCGCTGGATCTCGCCCACGTCGTTGTTGATCCGCGACATGATCTCGCCGAGCGGCGTGCGCGCGAAGAACCGGGGCGACAGCCGCTGCAGGTGACGGTAGACCCCGAGCCGCATGTCGAACAGGATCTCGGCCGACACCTTCGTGTACCGCATCCCGCTGGCAAAGTTGAGCACGAAGCTGGCCACGGTGACGCCGACGAAGAGGACGACCACCCGCACCAGCGCGTCGAGGTCCCTTCCCAGAAGGCCGTCGTCCACCAGGGTGCGTGTGAGGTAGGGGACGTAGAGCGCCAGCCCCGTCCCGGCCAGGTTGAGCGCAAGGATGACCGCGAGCCGCGCGCGGTAGGGGACGACGTAGACGAGTCCGCGGCGTAATTCGGCGTCCAGCATGGCCATCAGGGCGCCTCCGAAGCCGGCCGCCTTCGCCGGCGCGTGGACCGGTCAGTCATCCTGCTGCAACACGACGCATCCGACCCGGTCAATCCGGGCGAAGTGAGTATCGCAGGTCAGTACGACGCTGGACGTGCGGGCAGCGCAGGCCGCGATCCAGATATCGTTGGCCGGAAGCGGTTTGCCGATCCTCCTGAGTCCCGCCACCAGTTGCCCGTATTCATGCGCAACCTCGTCGTCGACCGGAATGGTCTCGACGACCGGGTGCGCCAGAAAGTCCCTCAGGTGTGCCGCGTCGCGCTCGTGTCTGGAGACCAGCGAAAACCCCGTGTACAGCTCTCCCAGCGCAATCGTTGGGAAGCCGATCCAGGCAGCGCTATCGATCGCGTCGACGGCATTGGCGTCTCCCCGGAGAAACTGGATGTACGCCGACGTGTCCAGGCAGTACCGGCTCACTTCCACATCTCGGGATCGATGTCCCCGAACGGAGCGAGCATGCACGCGAACTCCCGTGCCTGCTCATCGCTCCACTGACCCGCAAGTCGGCCCAGTCCGTTCGAGCGCCGCTCCCCGACCCCCAGGCTCTGTTTGAGCAGATCGATCGCCGTCCGATTCAGGGAAAGTCCCCGCCGCTTCTTCTCCCGATCGAGAGCCTCCGCGAGGTCCGGCGGCACGTTGCGAAGCGTGATTGCTTTCATCGAATGACTCCATGTGATGCTACGGATTGACATCACATTATGGCGTCACTTGCGAGAGCGTCAAGGCCCACCGGGCAGAAGAGGAAGAGGAAAGCGCTTCCTTCAGCCGCCCGCCCGCGGCCCCGTCCCCTCCGGGATCATCACGAAGCTGGTCATGTCCGCGTCGAAGGTCACGGTCCGGATGAACTCGTAGCTGTCGGCGTCGTACACGTCGATCGTGGATCCGGCGTTGTAGACGTAGAGCAGTTCGCCGTTCGAGCTGATCTCCAGGCTCATGCGCGGGCGGCCCGCGAACCGCTGGCGATTCTCGACGCGCCGGCCCTCGAGGTCGAAGGTCCAGAACTCGTAGTTGCCGATCTGCTGCACCAGCCCGTACGCCTTCCGGCCGCCGGGCGCGAGGCGGAAACTGACCCCCTGGCTCGGACCCAGCGTGAAGAAGTCGACGTCCCGCTCCGCCAGGTTGACCCGGGCGATCCCCATCATGCGCCGGTTCTGCACGGGATCGGTGAAGTTGAAGAGCCCGGTGTGAAAGCCCTCGTCGTCGTGGGGGCTCGTCGGGAACCCGAAGCTGAAGCGCCCGAGTCCCTCTTCGAGCGGCCGCGACAGATCCCAGCGGTCCACCTCGGTGAAGCCCTCGGTCTCCAGCACGAGGATGTTGCCGCGGCTGAAGAAGTACAGGTACTCCCCCTCGGGCGAGAACATCATCCGCGCCCGGCGGCCTCCCTCGCCCTCCGGCCAGGGAATCGTGTCGGTGACCCGCTTGTCCTGCAGGTCGTACTTGAGCAGCACCGCTTCGTCGATCTCCCAGCGGTCGATGCGCTTCGTGTACCGCATGGTGTTGAGGATCACGAACTCCTCCGCCGGATCGACCTCCATCCCCCAGATCCGCACCCTCGAACTGCCGCGGCTCAGCGTGAAGCTGTCGAGGGACCGGCGGGTCGCCACGTCGAAGATCTCGATCTCCTCGAACTCGGCGTCACGCACGTAGATGCGCTCGTGGTCGGCCGAAAGCGTCAGCCCGATCGGGATCCCGATCGACGTTTCGAACTCGTCCACGATCTCGAGCGAGTTCTCGTCGATGACCTTGATCGAATGGTCGTACGCCGCCATGTAGATGACGCCGTTGCCGCCGCTCTGGGCGTGCGCCGCGGACGGGGCGCCCGAAAGCGCCAGCAGCCCCGCGCTGAGAAGCGCCCCGATGCGCATCACGGGAAGATCAGGTCGATCTTGCGCCAGTCCTTCTGCGCCGCCGCGCACTTGCCCGTCCAGTCCGGCGCGTGGTTGAGCTGATCCGGCACGTGGGCGGGCCAGAAGCAGGCCAGGTGGCAGTCGAAGAGGTCGCGTTCGACGGGTTGACAGAGTCCGGCCGTACCGCCCGTCGAGTCCACTTCCCAGCCGGGAGCGAACACGAGAGAGCACCCCAGCGGGATGTGCGGCCCCTGGCGGCTTTCCAGGCCGACGACATCGAGGGCGTCGGGATCGCTGGCGGCGGGGCTTGCGGGCGCGTGGGCCGCGCCGCCGTTCGCGGCCACCGACGCGCCGACATGCGCCTGAATACGCCGCGCCTTCTGGTTGATGGCTTTCAGGTGGTCCACTTGTCCGCCTCCTTTGTCATCCTCAGATCGCCGTCGATCATGCCTCGAACTGCTCCAGGTATCCCGGGTTCCGGACCGCGATCTCGCCGTAGACCTCCAGGCAGGTGTTGGTCCAGCTCCGGATCCAGTCGCAGTAGTGCAGGTTCGCCACGCCCGTGTCGCCGTAGCGCACGTGCGCCTCGTGATAGCACCCGCCGGCGCAGAGCGGCCTCGCCCAGCAGGTGCTGCAATCGGTCTTGTTCGCCACATGGTGGTGGCCGAGGAACTCGAACTGGCGCTTGCGGTCGAGTCCGGTTTGCACCGAGCCGATGCTGTGGTCGTCCGACCCCGCGAAGCGGTGGCAGAGCGCCACGTCACCGTCGGTCGCCACGCCCATCAGCCCCAGCCCCGCGCCGCAGGGGAAGGCCTTGCTCACGCCCTTGTGGATCTCCTCGATCGTGTCCTTGACGTTCGAGAACCCGTGGTGCCTGTCCTCGACCGCGAAGTCCAGGAACTCCTGTGCGAGTTCGTTGAACTGGTCCAGCATGTGGTCGAAGCCGGCGTCCTCGATCGCGTATCCGCGCTGGTCGGCGGTCGTGACCGGGGCGAAGCCGACCTCCCAGAAGCCGATTTCGTTGCGCAGGTGGTGGAAGATGCGCTTCACGCTCAGCGTCTGGCGCGTGAGCGTCACGCGGGCCCCGATCGGGCGCGTGTTGTGGCGCTCCAGCAGGCGCTTGATCTTCGGCATCGCGTAGTCGTAGCTGCCCATGCCGTTCTTGAAGACGCGGAACTTGTCCTGCATCTCCTTCGGCCCGTCGATGCTGACCGTGACCCCGATCCGGTTCTCGGCCAGCCAGTCGATCACCTTGTCGCGCAGCAGCGTGCCGTTCGTGGTCAGCGAGAAGTCGACGTCCTTGCCCAGCTCCCTGGCGCGCTCGCGGGCGTAGGCCACCGTCTTCTGCAGAACCTTGAAGTTGAGCAGCGTCTCGCCGCCGAAGAAGGTGAGGTGCGCCACCGGCAGGTCGCCCGACTGCTCGAACATGAAGTCGACGCTCTGCTGCGCCGTCTCCTCGCTCATGTAGTTGGGCGCCGGGTCGCAGGTGGTGTCGACGATCTTGTCTTCGCCGTACTCGTAGCAGTACGTGCACGCCAGGTTGCACTTGTTGGTGACGTTGAGGACCATCGTGGTGAGCGGGAAGTCCGCCTGCGGGAGCACGCGCGGGAAGGTCTCCTTCGGGGCGGTGGTCAGGCCGATCGCCTGCACCCGCATCAGCTCGGCGAGGCTCCTGCGCACGGCGGTCTCGCCGAGGCGGGGCGCCAGCGCGGTGACGAGCGCGTCCTCGCTCGCGGCGCCCGCGTCCAGCGCCTGCAGCACGGCGAGCGAGGGCTCGTCCAGATGGAAGACCGCCGCCGAGGGCACCAGGTACAGGAAGGTCTCGCCGCCCGCCTCGAAGGGGTGGAACTCGCGCTGGGCGAGGAACGTGGGCTCGTGGGCGACGGTGGTGCTCATCTTGCGTGCCTCATCTTTCGCTCCCCGTGTCCGAGGTCCTGCGCGGCACGCCCGGAACCATCTGCACGCGCCACGGCTCCCACCGCATGTAGAGCGGCACCGTGACGATCAGGTGGGCGCGCCCCCGCACCTCCTCGCCGCCCGGACCGCGCCAGGTCGCCACCGTCCATACGTCGCCGACGTTGTTGCGCAGGCCCTGCCGGTCCGGGTTGGGGCCGTCCAGCGCCGGGTCGAAGAGGCCGTCGGCGCCCAGCGTGCCCACGTACCCGATGTCGTCGTCGTCAAAGACGGCCGAGTACTCCTCCATCGACCACTCGACGTCGACGAAGCCGAGGTCGAGGTCGTCATCCGTCTCGGGCTCGCCGTCGGGGCCGTTGCTGAATGCGGTGGCCTCGAACTGGGCGTAGCCTTTGGGGAAGGCGCCGCCGCCGAGCCGCGCCATTCCGGCCTCGGGGGTGACCAGGATCCGGTCGACGGTCTCGTAGACGGTCAGCTGCCCCGGCACGGGACGGCCCGCCAGGAACACGTCGCGCGCGCCGGCCGCCGCATCGCCGCTCGCGGTGACTTGCGCCGTCACCACCTCGGAATCGCTGCGGGTCACGCTCACGACCTCGACGCCCGGGCCCAGGTCCAGGTCGGAGGCCCCCAGTCCCGTGGGCAGGTTCACGCCGTGCACCGTGACCGTACCGCTCTCGCCTGAGCGGAGCGCGACCGGGTGCACGCCCAGCATGACCGGCCCGTCGGCGCGCAGTAGCGTCACGTCGGGCCCGAACTCGTCGTAGGCGCCGGCGAACCAGCGGCCGTTGATCTCGTTCCAGCCGCGCTCGACCATCATGACTTCGCGGAGCGAGGTGTCCTCGTCGCCGCCCAGGAACGACCGGCCGCGCCACTGGTAGCCCGTGTACACGATCGCGCGGCCCTCGCGTTCGACCTGTTCGCCGGTGCGCGCGTACGCGTACCGGACACGGGTCGTGAAGTTCGCCGCGTCGGCGTCTTCCGTGATCTCCACCGTGCCGTAGATGGGCCCGCGACCCGGATCGTGACCCCTCAGCGCCCAGGTGCCGGCCAGTCGCGGCGGCCGCATCGTCGCCGACCAGGAACTCCACTCGGCGGTGGTCAGCGGGAACTTGCCCGACAGCTCGGCCACGGCCTTGTCCATCGGATGCCGCGTATCGGTCGCGTCCGGGGCGGGCGGCCCGAAGCGCCGGAACCCCTGCGTGTCGGAGAGCGGGTAATAGCCGCGGTGCGTGGCCATGAGGAGATCCCACTCCTCCCTCGTCCTGCGCTGGGTGACGACCCGTCCCATCGAGTGACAGCTGCTGCACACGCGATCGACTTCCTCATCCCCCTCATGCGAAGCCTCGTACGACCAGTCGATCAGCCGGCGCTCCACCTCGAAGCGGGCGGGCCGGAGCTCTTCGGGCGCAATTCCGTGGTGGTCGGAGAGGTAGCGCACGATGTCCCGCGCGATCTCCGGCTCCAGCTCCACCTCGTTGAGGGTGACCATGCGCCGGATCGACTGCTGCCACCCCTCGGGCGTCTTCCGCATGTACGAAACGCGCGTCATCATCCCGTCGTCGCCGACGGCGTGACACCTGTCGCAGGTGTCGATGACGATCTGGTCGGTGACGGGGATGCCGGTGGGGGCGGTGTCGGCGGCTGACTGCTGGGCGGAGGCGGCCGGGGGAAGGAGCAATGCCGACAGCGTCAGCGCCGCTGGCAGCGAGAGGGGCCTCATGCGTCCCCAGGCGGGGTTCCTGCCGCTCTCCGTCCTCCCTCTCCCGGGGCTCATCGCTTCACTGTCCCTCCCGCTTCAAGGTGATGCACGGACCCTCACGCCCGTGGGCGACCTCAACGATAGGAAACAGGCGGACACGGCGCAAAGTAGCTTCCGCCGGCAGGTCCGCCTAAACGCGACTGGGACAACGGAAGGTACACCGACACCCAGGGGCGCGTCTCAACCGGTCGTCCAGTGTCGCGAGCGGAGCGTCGAGCGATTCCGCCAGGGCCACGTACCAGGCGTCGTAGGGTGTGACGTTGTCGCGAAGCGCCCATGCCCGCGGCGCGAACGGCGCGAAGGGAAAGAGCTCGAATCGCACATCCAGGAGGTCCTGAAGCGCGAGGGACGCGATGCTGCCGGGAATCTCACCGTGCAGCGCCGCGCGCCGCAGGAGGTTGGCCACTTCCACGGGCATGTGGTGCGGTGCCGCGAGCGGCCCGCGCGCCATTTGCTCACTGGCCCATGCCCCCTCCGGCCCGGAGTCGATCAACGCGGAAACCACGACGGTCGCGTCAACGACCAGCGTCATCGGCGATCCTTCGTCGGCGATCCGCGTCGCGATGGCGGAGAATGGCCGCCGCCGACAGTCTCGTTCCGGTCAGCGCCTTGCGTTGCTCGATTCGCGCGAGCACGTCGGCGACATCCGGCCGGCTGGCGAGTTCGATCAACGCCGTCTTGAGGTAGGACTGGAGGGAATGGCCGTTGGCTGCAGCTCGCGCAGCGAGTTCACGGCACACTCCCTCGGGAACATCCCGGACTGTGATGGATTTTTGCATGCATGCATTATGCTGATAATGCCTGCGTCTTGCAATCAGTACGTGATTCGGCGCGGATGGCAGTGCTCGCTAGGCCCCACGCCCCGGCACCAGTACCCCGTCGGCGATCAGTAGCGCTACCACGCCGATGAAATTGGCCAGGTCGACCGGCGGCAGGTCCTCGCGCGCCGCCCACTCCGAGTAGGACTCGTAGAGGGCGCCGGGATTCACCGAGCCCGTCGCCAGGTGGACGACGCGGAGCAGATCGACATCCCGGAAATAGCGCGCGCCGCGGGGGAATCGGGGCGTCACCAGCGCCGGCGCGATGCGGATCCGGTTCCCGATCACCAGGGGCCGGTCGACGGTATCGCGGAGCCCGACGCGGAGCCGTCCAGAACCCAGCCGAAGTGCGTGGAAGGCGGTCCGGACATCGGGGTCGTCCCGCAGCGCTTCGGCGGATGGACCGTCCGGCGAGTTCGCGTCGGTGGCGGCCTCGGGTCGGTCAGCGAGCCACCGCGAGCGGCGGTCCCAGAAGGCGTCATCGCGCACGCCGGCGCCGCGCCCTGCGGTTGCCGATCCCCCGGTATCCTCGGCGTCCTCGCCTCCCAACCCCGTGCCTGCCACTTGCGTCGCCAGCCCTTCCCGCAGCGACTCGTACATCGCGTGCTCCCGGCGGCTGTAGAAGTCGGCCGCGGTGCCGGCCAGCTCCGGCGTGCGGATCGCGGTGTTCACCGTGACCGCAGCCAGCCACGCCGAGGCCAGCGCCTTCTTCACCCCGTACGACGACATCGGGTCGGCGAACGAGGCCGCGTCTCCCACAAGCAGCGCCCGGCCCGACGCGAACCGGGACGACGTGTACATCGACGCGGTCACCGCCCAGGCGTCGCCGACGGGCACTGCGGGCGTTGCGATGGAGTGCATGAGGGCGGTGTTGGCGATCTCGGCCTCGAAGGCAGCCGAAAGATCGGCGGCCCCCTCCATCACGGCGTGGAGTTGAGGGTCCAGCATGACCGCGACATGACGCTCGGTCTCCGAGGTGGGCACCGACCACGCCCAGCCACGCCCGAAGCTCTCCACTAGGGCGTGGGTGGCTTCGACATTGCCCCACCCGCTGTCGTTGCGGTACCGCCGTACCACCGCCAGCGTCGGCGCTTCCGACTCCGGGACCCTATAGCGGCGGGCCAGCAGCCCCGCCCGGCCGGTGCAGTCGAGTATCCAGTCCGGTTGGACCTCGATGCGCTCCCCCCCGTCCAGCACGACTTCGACC
>VXMI01000104.1 GCA_009841165.1 Gemmatimonadota bacterium
AGGTGTTCGCGAGCCGGGAAGGAGCCGTTTGGGTCGGCGAGCGCGCTCCAACGGATGGGGCCACCGTGTTCCATGTGTTCGCGGCAACCTCGGACGCGTGGTCGCGGAGTGGAACACTCATGCTTGATGGCAACCTCCGCGTCTTGGACGCGTCGCAGGACCGGGTGGTATTCTTGCACCTCGATGAGCTGGGGCAAGAGACCGTCATGGTTGCGCGGGCGAGTGGGAATCGATTCCGGTAGCCTCCTGTCATGAAGCCGCACAGACCCACCATTCGACGAGGCAGCGGGTGACTCCCGCAGCCTTGGTCTTCGTTGTCGTCACGGCCATCGGGATCGTCACGCTGGTCCTGGTGCGCGCACTGCGTCCCGACCGCCAAGCAAGGGGACTGACCGAGCTTGGCGTCCTCCTCGCGGCCTACGGGGCGGTCTACGGGCCTGTGGGCGCGGGTCTGGTGACTCTCAACGAGATCGATCCCGACCTCTCGCATCTGCCCCCCTTCGTTGCCGGAGCGCTGATGGGGGCTTCGCTCGCGATCCTGGTGGTGGGCGGCATCGGGCTGGCCATGGGATTGGCACTGTGGGTGCTCCGGCGACCTGTGGAACTGCCCTCCAAGCGTTTGGGGGCACGTTGGTTCCTGCTCCTCGTCGTCGCCTTCGCCGTTCTGTTCGGCGTGGCGATGCCCGTGTTCGGCACGATGGAGGACCGCAGCGCGGTGTTCGCGTGGGTGTTCACGGGCCTGTTCTACATCGTGTTCTGGCTGGCGCACTCCTTCTTGTTGCCGTGGTTGACCTTCCTACGGTCGCCGCGTCTGGCCGAATCTCCCGAGTCGGGTGGTTTGCAGTCGTGGGTGGACGAGGTCATGGCCCGCCAAGGCAAGCGACCGGCTCCCGTGCGCGTTCACGAGGGCGGCCTCGTGAACGCTTTCGTCCTGTGGGGGATCCGCAAGCCTTGGCTGCTGGTCGGCGAAGGGCTGCTCAAGGCGTTGTCGCCCCATGAGGTGCGGGCCGTGCTCGCGCACGAGATCGCCCACATCGTCCGAGGGGACCATGTGAGGTTGCTGTTCTCCGGAGTCGCGTGGGCCTTGGCGATCACCGTCTGCTCTCAACTCGTCATCGTTCCCCTCTTCGCTGCCGACCGGCCCGCGCTCGCCATTGCCGCGATCACGGTCTGCAACACGCTGTACTTTGTCGCGCTGGGCGTGATGATGCGCCGCGTCGAGCACGCCACCGACCTTCTGGCGGTCGATCTGCTCGGAGGAAGGGGCGAACCGCTCGCGTCGGCGCTGGAGAAGATGGCGTTGGTCAAGCGGGCGTCCGCGAAGCAGAAAGGCATGACGCACCCTTCGGTGCAGAATCGCGTGGAAGCGATTCGCGCCGTCTCCGAGGGGTCTGGGTAAGGTGAAAGTCGGCAGCGCGGCAGAGTGAGCCGCCCGCCCCCGATGTGCTGGTCGTTCCGGCGGTGCCCGGAGAGGCGTTTCGGCGGCGTTCGCCGGGCTGGCTCAGAACCTCTTATTGGTCCTAAGCCAGCACACGCGATGTTGAACATTCGCGGCTGGCGAGGGGGTGCTGTGCCCCCCTTCGACCCCCAACATTCCGGCCACCCAAAATCGGCTGGGGACGGGTTGTTCCTAGCGCTGGTGCTTAGCCGGTTCGTCGTCCGACACCAACTCGTAGACGGCCACGCTCTGCTCATCGAATTCGCCGCGCTCCAGCAGGAAAACCCAGTCCACGCCCGCGTCGAGGAGAGTCGAGCGAGCCGGGATGGTGGCCCGACGAACCCAGAGGCCATCCGGGTCCAGCAGGTTGAGTTCCTTCCGCGGTGCCCACCGCGTGTAGGTCGTGACCCACACGCTGCCGTCCGGCAGCGCCAAGAGGCCATCGGATTCGTAGGCGGGGAAGCGATCCGGCAGATCGTCGCGAATGCCGGGCCAGCGCTCCCGCTCGAAGCTCCGCCGCTCCACGGGGGTGTCGTACCGCGCCAGATAGGCACTCAAGTACCGGTCCAGATGCGCGCTGGTGACTTCGAGATCCGGCCCCGCCCACCGCGCGACGCGCGTGATGTGGCCCCTCCAGTCGACGTGTTCGAGCTCGTAGTCGTCGGCCGACCCGTACCATACGCCGGTCGGCGCGACCGCGAAGGCCAAGCTCCTGCCCCAAGTCGCCGGACCGGAACCGCCGCCGTATCTGCGGCGCTCCGTTCCGGGGATTCCCTCGGCCAAGGTGACCACCCCGTCGTCCCGTTCCCAACTCACCGCCATCTCCCAACGATAGGTCTCACCCACCGCCGCCCTCTGGAGCACATCCCACTCGCTGTCCGGCCACCCAACGAAGACCAGATCGCCGTCGGGCGAGCAGGTGGGGCTGCCATACGGTTGCACTCCGGTCCCGGCAAGCGCCCGGGTGTCGATCACGTTGCCGTCTCGGGCCAGCCTCGTGATGCGGTCCAGATGCCAGTCGAACACCGTGATCGCTGTTCCCGGACAGCCCCGAAGCAACCGGACTCCTCCGTACTCGCCCGGCCCCTGACCTTGCCGTCCGCTTGTCCACACATGGCGGCCACGAGCGTCGAACATCCGGATCTCGTAGCTCTGCTCGTCCGCCACGACGATGCTGCCGTCCTCCAGCCGGACGCCGCCTTCTATGTTGCTGAACAGGTATTCGTCGGGGCCGTCGAGCAAACCCACACGCACCAGCGGCTCGTCGGCGAGCACCAAGTCCGCCTCGCGAGGGGAATCGCTCTCCACGATGGCCTGAGGGACGATTCGAGCGATTGCCCGTGCCGTTTCCCCCTCCCGGTCCTCGTACCAAGGTCCGGGCTGCCCGTAGCGGGCGAACAGCATGTCCTGGACCTCGTTCGGCGTCAAAACAAACCGCAGAAAACGTTCCCGAAGCCGAACCGTCCCCAAGGCGTTCAGTTGGTCGGCCAGACCCTGCGCCCGATCCTCGGGCATCAGCGACAGCGGAGCGTCCGGGTTCTCGCGTGAGGGCGCCGTAACGTCGGCGATGTCGCACGCTATGGCGAACATGGCCACGAGCGTGGCGAGCGTGCGGTGGGGCGCGGTCATGTGGGGTACTCCTGAACCGAATGGGGCGGAGCCCAAGGGCTGTCACTTGGAATGACGTTCCCCATGGGCTCAGGGTTGCGCAAGGGGCGAAGCCATTCTGGCGGGCAATTGCGGCTTCGCGGGTCTCCGCGTTCATCCCCGGGGCGATATCGCGGCGCGTCAATACGCGCTCGGGGCCGGTCGCGGCCCGGGCACTCCAAAGCGTCAGCGCGGCGTTGTTGGGGATCGAAGGGGCACGCCCCTCGCCAGCCCTACCGTGTAATACGGAGGGTACGCTGGCTCGACGCCCTTAGCCTGCGTCAAGCCAGCGGCAATGCCGTCTCGACGGCGGAGTAACCGGAGGGCCGCACCGTGGCCCGACCGACCCAAAGCCATGGCCTCGCAGCGACCTCGTAGGGCTACTCCGTCCCGGACCCGCCCGCGGCCCGGTCCACCCAGTTGCTGAAGTGAATCGACGGCTTGAAGACCGGCGCAACACGTGCTGGAACCGCCACCGCCTCGCCCGTTCTGGGGTTGCGGGCCGTGCGGGCCTTGCGGTGGCGCACCTTGAAGGTGCCGAAGCCCCGGATCTCGATGTTGTCGCCACCCACCAGCGTGTCCTTCACGGCGTCGAGGAAGGCATCGACCACCAGCCCGCAATCCCTCTTGGTGACTCGCCCTCGGAGCGCATCGGCGGCCTGCTCAACGAGATCGGCTTTGGTCATTCTGTTCTCCTCGCCCGCGGTGTGGTCATGTCCTCCGCCCCGTTATGATAGCTTGAGGAGGCGGCCGCCGCGTCAACTCGGCATGGCCACGAGCCAAGCCGCTTCCTTCGAGGGAGACCTTAGCGGATGAGACAGGGTTTCACGGGACGACGGAACGGGAAACCGGGGGACCGGCGGCGGCCCATGGATTCCGCTACCCGGCGCGGAAAGGGTGATTGCAGGGGTGACCAGCGGCCATCGTTCTAGATCGTAACATATTGTATCATATCGCTTTACGTCACGTAACGCCACCGGACTGGGAAGCGGCGGGGGCGGGGGGGATCGCTGCGGTCGTTGCGGCGACGATGGCGGTGGCGATCGCGACCGGGGCCGCGAAGGCGAAGCGTTTGCGCATGGTTCCTCTCAGGGTCGAGTCCAGATGATCCAGTAGTCGTCGATCGAGTCGTCGTCGTCCGCCAGCTCGCTCTGTCCTGGCGGCAGACCGTTGAGCTGGAAGATGTAGGTCAGCGCGTCGGTCACCTGCTCGCGCGTCAGGCTGCCGGGGTTTCCGTGGGGCATCCGCTCGTAGATCCAGTACCAGAGGCGGAAGACCGAGGCCTCCTCCCAGCGCTCGAGGAAGGCGGGCTCGGTCCAGTCCGCGGGCACGTGGCATTCGGTGCAGATCTGCTCGAAGACCTGGCGCCCCCTTACCGCCTGTGCCTCGGAGTAGATCCCGTCGGTCGTGTTCGGCTCGTCGGCCTTCGAGCGGGCGGCAGGGGGTGCTTCCGGTTGCGTGGCGGGTTCCTGTTCGGCGGCCGGCCGGGGCGCCGAGGCCGGGGTGGCAGTCCCGGATTGACATGCAGCGGTCGCAAGAGCGGCCAGAATCAGCGCGGCGGCGACGCCGGTGACCGGACGGGCGCCCAAATCAAACCAGCACGAAGGAAAACGACGGCAGCAGATCGGCCGCGACCTCGTACGTGGTTCCAATTCGCGCCTCCACGAGGGGGGTGAGCGTTCCGGTCGAGACAAGGTAACCCTGGCCGCTATCCGTTGCTTCGCCCGGGGACGGCGCGGTTTCCGGGCGACCGGCTGACACCGTGTCGCGCGGCGCACCGGGCCCCGTCAACCCGTACCCGGCCATGCGCTTCGCAAGCGAGCCGCGCAGCTCGGCGAGCACGTTCGCGGGGCCGCCGAGCACCGCGTGGCCGTTGCCTTCGGCGAGGCGTTCACCCGCAGCCGAGAGTGTCGCCGAGACCCCGTCCAGACCCCGCAGCATGCGCCGCGACACCGGCGCCACCCGCGGCCCCACAACGAGTCCCGCGTGCAGCCCGAAGTCGGCCACGCTGCGCGCGGGGTGCAGTTCCCACCCGGGATAGTGGCAGTCCACCAGTTCGGTGCCCAGCGCGACCCAGTCGGGCGCGGCCGCGACATCGGCCGGCCCGGCCGCCTCGAACCCGAACACCACCTCTACCTCGATTCTCAGTGCGGCACGCCGCCCGGCGGGCACCCGAACCGGGGCCGCGGCCTGTCTCCCATCGCCATCGGCGCCCGCCTCGAAAACCGTCTCCCGATAAACCGGTGCAACCATGGGGCGGTCCAGCCCCCAGCGCGGCCAGATCCTGCGGTTGGTGAACCCCACCTTCCAACCCCGGCAGCGCCACCCCTGCTTCAGCCTTACCCCGGCGATCAGGGCACCGACAGCGTAGGCATCGTCCATCGTGAGTTCCTCACGCCCGACCGGGGGCTCCACAAGGGTGCCGGCCGCGCCCGCGCGAAGCAGAGCTTCGGCGAGTTCGTATTCCTTTATTGGGCGTGTTCCTCTCGGGATGCCAGTCATCTTCCGAAGCTGGGCCACCCTGACCTGCGAGTCCACCCAGACCCCATGGAGACAACGAATGGATGCCTTCCTCGAACTGTTTTCGCTTTCAGGACGAGCCAACCGCGCTCGCTACATCTGGCACATCATTCTCGACGACCTTGTGGTCGCGGGAATGGTGGGGGTCCTGTTGTTTTCCAGCTTCTTCTTCCTGCCGTTGCCCCTGATCGCGGTGCCGGCGGTCGGCATCGGTCTGGCCGGGGCCTGGGCTGCCCTGGCGATCACCGTCAAGCGCCTCCACGACCTCGATCGTCCCGGCTGGCATTTTCTGCTGTTGGCGGTCCCGCTGTACAACATCTACCTGTCGATAGTTCTCTTCGTGGTCGCCGGAACTGCGGGCAACAACGAGTACGGTCCGGATCCCCTCGCCGACCTCTACGGCGGACAACGTCGCATCGGCTGACGTCAGAAGTTCACTCGGATCCCCAGGGCGACAGCGTGTTGGGGGTCGGCTCGACCAATTGGGGCCACCCTGTCGGCCAGGCTCTCACCGCCGCGCCTTCCTGAATCTCCAGCCATGCAGGATGCGCCCGTAGTGGTTGAATGAGCGCCGTGCCTCCGCGTCGTCGAAGGGGTAATCCGCCCCGAGTTGCGTGGCGGCGGCCAAGCCGCTGACGAAGCAGGTCTCCTGGCTGTTGATCAGCGTGTGGGCGCCGCAGTGCCACGTCCGTCTCCTGCCCTGAATGAGGCGGAACAGCGGGACGAGCAAGGCGACCTGGCGCACGTCATGGACGACGTGCTGAAACCACCGCCTTCCGACGATCTTCTCCTCGTCGATCTGGCTGACCGGGTTGTAGGTCACCAGACAGGGCTTGTCGGACCGACCGGCCCACGGCTGCTGGTTGTGCATGATATAGGTGATTTCGTAGTTGTCCGGTCTGGCGCCGTACTGCTCGATGTGGTTGCTCCGGGTGGCCAGCGGCTGCACTTCATTGTCCGGAAGGACCGAGGCATCGGAGTGGACGATCGCGTGGTTGTGAAGTTCGCTCTCGTAGCGCACCGACGAGAGGATGTAGCGCTCCAGCAACGTCGGTTCCTCGAGAATCATCAGCGTCTGGTTCTCCTTGTAGATACCATCCAGCAAGATTCATGGACATCCCATATTGTGAGTAAACTTGTTGTTATTCCGTTACTTATGTTATACTGCCGTGTCAGGACGTTCACCGTGTTCCAGTACGGAAAGGGTGATCGGCGGGGTGACCACAAAAGGGTGACCACATGGGCAAACACGGCAGAAAACTCACCGCCGCCTTCGTGCGGAGCGTCCGGGAACCGGGCCTGTACTGGGACGAGCACGGCCTCGTGCTGCGGGTCAAGCCGTCCGGCTACAAGCAGTGGATCCAGAGGCTGTTCATCCACGGCAAGCGCCGGGAGCTGGGGCTCGGTCCCCTCCGCCTCGTGACGCTGGCCGAGGCGCGGGACGCGGCGCTGGCCAACCGCAAGGTGGCCCGGGCGGGCGGCGACCCGAGGACGAAGCGGCGCAGTTCCGTGCCGACGTTCGAGCAGGCGGCCGCCAAGGTGTTCGCGATGCACCGCGCGAACTGGACCGACCGGCACGCGGGCCAATGGATGGCGACGCTTCGGACCTACGCATATCCCGGTATCGGTGGCAAGCGGGTGGACAGGATCAGGTCGGCGGACGTGATGGGCGTGCTCATGCCGATCTGGAACGACAAGTACCAGACGGCCAAGCGGGTGCGGCAGCGGATCTCGACGGTGATGCGGTGGGCGATCGCCCAGGGCTACCGGGTGGACAACCCGGCGGGCGACGCCATCGGGGCGGCGCTGCCCAAGCCGCCCCGCGTCCAGAAGCACTACAAGGCGCTGCCCTACAGGAAGGTAGCCGCGGCGATCGAAGCGGTTGTTGGGTCCGAGGCGAGGCTTTCGGTGAAGCTGGGCATCGAATTTCTCGTGCTGACGGCCTGCCGATCCGGCGAGGTGCGCGGGGCTCGATGGGCGGAGATCGACATCGAGGGCGGGGAGTGGGCGATCCCGGCGGAGCGGATGAAGAGCCGCCGGGAGCACCGGGTGCCGCTCTCGGGGAGGGCGCGGGAGATTCTGGCTGAGGCCAAGGCACACGCGCCCCGGTCGGAGTTGGTATTCCCGTCCGCGCGGGGACTGGTGCTGCCGAGCTTCGAGTTCACGGGCTTGCTCAAGGCGCTCGGGGTCGGAGCCGTGCCGCACGGGTTCCGTTCGAGCTTTCGGGACTGGGCGGCTGAGCGCACCGATGCGCCGCGGGCGGTCATGGAGGCGGCGCTGGCCCACGCGGTGCGCAATCGGGTGGAGGCGGCCTACGCCCGCTCTGACCTCTTCGAGCGCCGCCGCGTCCTCATGGAGCAGTGGGCGGAGTACCTTGGGGACCGGGGAGAGGTCACCGGCTGATCGGACCGGATTCTAAGCTGCTGTGTCTGCGGGCAAGCTTGAAGGCCCGTTTTCGTGTGGCGCGAGTGCATTTCGTGGAATCTGTAGCAATAGCGCGAACTCATGGTGTGACGCCGACGCCGCGAACAGCAGCGCCGTCGATGGGCAGTCGTCGAGTACCCGGATCGCCTCGTCCAGCTCCCGCCGGTCTATCGTGAGACGCCACTTCCTGCGGACCTCCAGCGTGCGCCCGACGTACCAGCACCGGTTGTAGGGGGGGAGCCACTCCGCCACATCCTTGGCCGCCTTGTCGTGCCGGTTCACGTCCGGCGCGGCGAGCGTGAGGTTCAGAAGGTCGCGGGCGAACGCCCGACGATCCTCCGCCGATCGCGCGCACATCCCGCTGTCGTGCGCCTCCGAGACGGCGACGATGTGCTCGATGTCGGTCTCGGCCGGGGAACCGAAGTACCGGCCGGTATAGGGGCCGTAGATCCGCCCGCCCATCGCCGCGATGATCTCGGCCTCGACGGATGCCGGGTATCGGTAATCGTCCTGACTGTACGGGGCGCACCGGGCCTCGGGAGCAACCGCGAGCCCTCGCCACAGGTTGGACTTCGGTTCCGGGAGCCCGGTGGACGCCCCGCATCCCATGAGCAGGAAGGCCGCGAGCAGGCCGGCTTCCCGAAAAAGAAGCGGGCCGCGCCGGGTGGGTAGCCCGGCCACGGCCCCGAACCGAACAACATGGAGACGATCCATGCCGAACGGCCTCACCCAAGGTCTGCGAAGCGCGGCCCGCCTCGCTGTTCCTTGCATCGCCAACCAGCCTGCGAGACCGCCGGGGCCATCCCGCCAGATCGCTGATGTCGTGAAGTCGCTTGCCGAGGCAGATAATCGTAACCGACCGGCGACCGCCATCACCTACTCGGCGCGCCTTGTCCGCATCTTTGCGCTCATGGGGGCGCACGATACGCCCGGTGCCCGCTTGCGGAAAGTGCCTAATCACCGGGATGGCCGTGAACGTAGCGGCTCCGAAACCGGTTCTCACCGCTGAGTCGCGGACCGCGTCGAGGCCCGATCCGTTGGACCGCGCCAAGGCTGGCTTCACGACCGTTACTGGTCGGGAGTATCCATCTCACAAGCGGACGCCCGTTTTTCGCGAAGCAACCTGCCTCGC
>VXMI01000094.1 GCA_009841165.1 Gemmatimonadota bacterium
TAAGTTCAACAGCCATGAGACGATGCGGATTTCTGCCCGTCCGCCGGACGGGCGGCACATCGCCTTCGAGCTGCTCGGACACATCTACGAGATGCCGATCGAGGGGGGCGAGGCGCGGGCGCTCACCAGCGGGCGCTCGTGGAACAGCTTTCCGCGCTACAGCCCGGACGGGACGCGGATCGCGATCACCTCGGACCGCGGCGGGAGCGAGGACGTGTGGATTCTGGGTCGCGGCACAGGGGATGCGGCGAGCGCGGATGCCCCGGAGAACGTCACGAAGATGGCGCTGCCGGTGGTGCAGGGGTCCTGGTCGGCCGACGGGCGCGCCATCTACGCCTCGGCGCTGGAGCAGAACGGCAGCATGACCGCGTACCGCTTCAACCTCTTCGGGTCGCGCCAGGAACTGGCGTCGGGGACGACCTTCCAGGCGATCACGCACTTCGACGAGCACACGGGGCGCGGCGTCCTCTTCTACGAGCATGTCGACCGGCAGGTCCCGCAGAGCGGCGCGCGCATCAAGACCTACGACCTCGAGACGGCGGAGATCCGCGTCCACCGCGAGCGGCCCGGCGGCGCCTTCAACCCGACCCTGTCGCCGGATGGGCGCCAACTGGCCTACGGGCATCGGGAGGATCGGGATGTGGTCGTGGTCCTGCGCGACCTGGAGACGCGGTCGGAGCGGGTGCTGATGCGGGGGCTCGACCGGGACCACCAGGAGTCGGGGCCGTACTACTTCGGCGTGGCGCCGAACTGGGACTGGCACCCGGACGGGACACGCCTCTACCTGACGAGGGACGGCGGGATCCACGCGGTCGACATATCTTCCGGCGAGCTCACCGAAGTCCCCTTCCGCGCACCCGTGGACCGCGAGGTCGACGAGACCATCCGCTTCCCCTTCGAGTTCCCGGAGGGCGAGACCCACGCATGGTCCTACCGCTTCGCACACCGCACCCCCGCGGGCGTCGTCTTCGAGGCGCTCGCCGACATCTGGCTGGCCGAAAACGACGGCGGCATACGCAACCTCACCCAGACAGCCGCCCACGAAACCAGCCCCGCAGTCGACGCGGACAACGGCTGGCTCTACTACGCCACCTGGACCGACGCGGATCTGGGAGCCGCCCACCGCCGGCCACTCGCAGGCGGCACGGCAACCGAAGTGTCATCCCGCCCCTCCCAGTACATGTCGCTGACGCCGGGCCCCGACGGCGCCCTCGCCTTCATCCGCGGCGCCGGCGGCCTCATCAACGGTGCCCGCATCGAGGAGCAGACCGACTTCGAGCTCGTCGTAGTGGCAGACGGGACCGAACACACGGTCACCGACGTAGGCGGCAGCGTGATGGCACAGGGCCGCGCGCCCCACACCGTCCACTTCGACCAGACCGGCGAGTGGCTCTACTACACCGAGTTCGTCCTGGGCAATATCGCACCCAACCCCGGCCTGAGCGCCGACACGCTGGTCCTCCGCCGCATCCGCCCCGACGGCACCGGCAAAGCCACCCTCTACCGCTTCCCGCACGCCGAACGCGCGGTCCTCTCGCCCGACCTCGCCTGGATCGCCTTCCGCGAATACCAGCGCAGCTTCGTGACTCCGTTCGAGTGGATCGGCAAGCCGGTCACGATTTCGGCCTACGACGGCGTCGGCTTCACCAGGCGCATCGACCCGTCCGACGGCGCGAGCATGGCCTGGTCGGACGCGTCCACCGTGTCGTGGCCGCGGGGAGGCACCTTCCACGAGAAGGCCCTCGACGACATCCTGGCCGGCACCGACGGCACCCGGACCACCGACATAACGGTTCGGTACGAGGTAGCGTTGCCCCGTACGACCATTGCGCTGACCAACGCCCGCATAATCACGATGGACGAAGAGCGAAGTGTGTTGGAGAGTGCGACGGTCCTCGTGCGGGGACATCGCATCGCAGAGGTGGGACCCCAGGTCGTCGTGCCTGCGGAAGCCCGCGTGTTCGATCTCGCGGGCCACACCGTCATACCTGGCCTCGTGGACGCGCACGCACACTCGGTCGGGCAGCTCGCGACGACGCAGCTGATCGAGCAGCGGCTTCCCGGCGTCACCGGCTCGCTGGCCCACGGCGTCACCACGCTCTACGAGCTCTACGGCTCGGAGGAGAAGGAGCCCTGGGTCAGCGACATGATCCGGTCCGGCCGCATGGACGGCCCGCGGATGCTCTCGGTCGGCGCTCCCATGTACGGCATACGCGAGTACCGCCCGCGCACCTATCGCCCGATCGCCTCGTACGACGCCGCCGACCAGCACGCCAGCTACAGCCGCGACATGGGGATCACCGCGCTGAAGGATTATGTCAACTTCACCCGCGCCGACCGCCACCAGCTAATCACCGCGGCGCGCGAGCGCGGGCTGAACGTGCTGTCCGAGACGGCCGCGATCCCCCAGATGAACTTCACCCAGATCGTCGACGGCGTGACCGGGCTGGAGCACACGATGGGGCTTACGCCCCTGTACGACGATGTGATCGAGCTCTTCCGCGCGAGCGGAACCGGTGTGACGCCCACGCTGCTGGTCGTCTACAACGGCCCGGTCGGCCAGGCGTATTTCGACCAGTCACAGCGCTACTGGGAGGACGAGAAGCTCCTGCGCTTCAGCACGGAAGAGCGGCTGCGGGGCCGGTTCCGCCGGGTCACGCACTACTGGGACGACGACCTGTATTCGCCCGAGATGGTGGCCGCGATGAAGCGCCTCTTCGATGCGGGCGTGCTGATCAACGCGGGCGGCCACGGCCAGATGCCGGGACGCGACATGCATTGGGAGATGGAGCTGTTCGTCCAGGGCGGGTTCTCGGAGATGGATGCGCTGCAGACGGCTACGCGGAACGCGGCGGTGTATCACGGCCTGGGCGCGGACCTCGGGTCGATCGAGGTGGGGAAGCTGGCGGACCTGGTGGTGCTGAACGCGGACCCCCTGGCGGACATCCGGAATACGCAGGCGATCGTGTATGTGGTGAAGAACGGGGTGGTGTACAGCGGAGAGGATGCGGCGCGGGTCTATCCGGGGCCGGTCGCGGCGCCGGCGATGTACTTTCAGCGGGAGAGGTGAGGGGCACGCCGCCTGGCATGAGAGGTCAAGCCGCTTGTTATGTATTTTACGTAAAACACGTATTTTGGCCGGTATCTACTCCGTAACCCGCACTCGAAACGCCCCGGTAAGCACCTCTCCGGCCCGCTTCACCTGAACCCAGATCGTGTAATCGCCCGGCTGGGGGAAGGCGTAGGGGAACTCGACGGTGTCGGGAGCACCTTCCCCAGCCTCCGCCATCGACTGCGTCTGCGGCGCCAGCACGGACAGCGAGCCCATCGAGATCGTGCCCGCAGGGTGAAGGTGCACGAACACCGAGCCATCGTCGCGGGTGAGGGCCGCGTGGCTGATCATCCCCATGTAGGGTTCAAGCAGTGCGGGTTCTCCCGCCGGATCCCGCACCGCGAACGAAAGCACGGTCTCTTCGTCGACGCGCAGTTCCTGGGCTCCGAGCCAGTGCAGGGTCGATCCGTCCGAGAGCGGCGCTGAGGTGCCGGGAGCGGACACCTGGACAGCCGTCCCCCGCCAGCGCGAGTCGTCAGGATCGCCTTCGGGCATGGCCCTCGGTGCCCCTTCCACCAGCGCCCCCGCCTCCACCCACACCGTATCGACAACCGTCTGCGCAAACCCGGACTCGTGCACGATATCGCCGTAGATGCGGTATTCGCCCGGTGGCAGGTCCGGCCAGGGAACGCGGAAGGTCGCCGAGTCCACCGGCACCGGGTGGACGTGCGCGAAGGCGTTCATTTCGGGCACACCGATCACGAACATGTGCATGAGCTTGCCGTGGTCCGGCACCAGCGGACTCCAGTTTCGGCCCAGCCAGGACGGATCCGTAATCCGGACTTCGAGCACTGGCCCACCGGTGTCGCGGGTCACCGCGCCCTTCACGGCGAGCCGCTCGAAGATCCCGCTCCGCACATCGCGGTCGACCGCCTCCCACCAGGCGTTCCCCCAATACGCTCCGGTCAGCAGCAGCGCGGCAGCGCATGTCATTGCGAACCGTCCCCAGCGGCGCTGGGTTGTCCTTACTGCTTCGTCGGCCTCCAGTCGGCTCTCCCTCACGGCTGCACCGGCGATCGACACCGCTCCGGCGACGAGCAGTGCCCCCAGCAGGAGAAGCACCCCGCCCAGTACGGGAGGCATGTCGAGCACACCCAACATGACCGAGGTCACGGGCACGGCCGCGGTGCCGGTGCCGCGCGAACCTTCCACCGTCACGTCGATGCGATAGGCGCCCACGGTCATCAGCCAGAGTTCGGCGCTGTAGAGTTCCGGGTCGCCGGGTACAGGCACGGCAGGGTCCGGCGGCGGGGCTCCTCCTTCGGGAGCGGCGTCCCAACGCACTGGGCGCACGGTCACCAGGTCGACTTCGCCTGCGCCACCCTGTATCCGCACCGAGATCTCCGCCAGCCCCGGCACGACATCGGGTGGACGGACGACCACGGACACGGGGTAGGGCCCTGCGTCGCCCGAGAAGAACACGTTCTTGCTGCCCACGTGGCCCGCGGTCGCCAGGTAAAGTCCCGCGACGATCAATGCGGCGCGCCTCATCTGCGGACAGCCAGCATCCAGTTGCCCACCCACAGTCCGACGCGCGCCGACACGAAACCGATCGGCAGCGCCCACCATGCCCTCGAAAGGAAGTCCGCGAAAGAGATCTCGCCGCGCGAGAACCGGCTTCCGTTCCAGAACTCGTACTGCCAGGGGCCCGGGGCGTTGTTGTATCCCCAGGTGTCTCCCTGGAAGAAATAGTTGCGCGACGCCTCGGAGAGCATGAATTCGCCGAAGTACCAATGCACCACGCCGAACAGGCCGACGAACGCGACGGAACCGAGGGCGGCGAGCCCCCAGTCCACCGAACGCCGGACCGGCGCCCGCCCGGGTTGCGAGGCCCTCCTCAGGAGCAGATCGAGCGCGATCGCGGGAACAATCAGCACGAGCGGGAATTCCGGCGCCACCATCCTGTCGACATTGCGCAGGATGGGGGCGAGCAGCGGCTCGGCGGGAAACAGTGGGAGCACCCACATCATGACCAGGGTCATGCCCATGTAGACCAGCGCCGTCCAGGTGGCGGGCCAGCGGAGGCGCGCGGCCCGGCCTACTGCGAAAAACACCACCGGGTACACACCCGCCGAGATCATGTGGAACACGGGTCCGCGCCAGTCGTTCGGGAACGAATACTCCAGCATGAGCACCGCGAGGGTCAGGAGGAGCAATCCCGCGCTGTACGCGTAGGCGAAGCCCAGCAGACGCTTTCCGCGCTCCGACGCCCGGTTCTGCCACGACAGCGCCATGAGCAGGGCTCCCAGCTGGATCGCGCAGATGCCCATGGCCAGTACCACGTGGGGCGGGCTGAGGATCTCGACATCGAGCCCGTAGGCGTTGTGCCACCAGTCGTCGAGAGGCGCGGAAGTGAGCATCGCGATCGCACCCCAGATCGCGACCCAGGCCCCGAGCGGCGCGCGAAATCCCCACATGCGGACCGAGCGCCCGACTTCGGTGTCCGTGCCGGAGAAGGTCGTCTTCAGTGCCAGCCAGCCGCAGGACAGGCCGGCCGTCAGGCCGCCCGTGTAGACCGCGAGGTGGGCCGGCGTCCAGAACGAGTCACGCCCGATCGTGCGGTGCCACGAGATGTCCCAGATGATCCCGACGATCACGCTGGTGGACGCGAAGAGAACCGCGGTCAGATACCACGGGATGCGATCCGGGTTGTGTCCCGCGTGAATCCGCTCCACAAGCCCTCCTACTCCGTCGCACGCCTCCGCGCACGTATCGGCAAAACGATCCGCGAGGGGTATTCCAGGCTATGGAAGATGATCTGATTCGCGGTGTTCCACTCCGTGTCGGTCGCGACCGGATTGCCGGTGTTCTGGTTGGGCGCGATGGCGGGGTAGGCGCTGCTCGTGAGGTCGATGCGGATTCTGTGCCCGGGCTCGAAGGAGTGGCCGATGTGGCCCAGGTCGATCTCGTAGCGTGCGACTTCGCCGGGGGTCAGCAGCTCCTCCCGGTCGAAACCGTGCCGGTAACGGGCGCGCACGACGCCGATGTTGGGGCCCAGGTTGACCGCCCTGCCGTCGGGGTAAACGTCCATGATGCTGGCGACGAAGTCGGTGTCGCGGGCGTCCGTAGCGGCGTGGAACTCGATCACGACCCGGCCCACGATCTCGACGGCCTCGTCCATCTCTTCGCTCGTGTAGACCAGGACGTCGTCGCGTCGGTGCAGCGGGGTGCGGTCCTCGCCGAGGAACGTCGTGCCGGCGGAAGCGGGGACCGGCCTTGTGGGGTCGAAGGTGAACTCGTCCGGGGGTGAGTCGTCGGCCGGTGGTGACCAGGACAGCGCGCCGTCCCCGACGATCGAGTTCGCGTTCCCGCCGCTGGAGAGGTACAGGCTGGTCGCCTGGACGTCGGCCGGAGGGTACCGGTCGAACTCGCGCCACTCTTCGGCCCCGACCACGTAGATGCGGGCGCGGGGCTGGTCGTAGCTGTCGGCAGTGCCCTTGAGGTAGTGGTCGAAGAAGGCGAGGTGCTCCGCCTCGTTGTCGACGAGCGCGTGAGGCTCGAACTCCATGTCGCCGAGGGTGAGGGTGCCGCCGATGAACGTCTCGGCGTGACCCCATGGGCCGGCGAGCATGTACTGCCGGTCGGCGGCCGGCGAGTGGGCCATCATTCCGTCCCAGTAGAACATCGCCCCCGGCTGGTCGCCGTCGAACCACCCTGTGACGTGCAGAACCGGCAGGTCCAGCCCCCGGAAATCCTCTTCCGTGAAGTGCAGGCGCTCCCAGTACTCGTTCATCGTGGAGTTCTCGAGGAAGTCGTTGAAGAGCGGCATGTCCCGGCCCATCACATCGTCCTGCGTGATCAGCGGCCGGTGCCAGTAGACCGACTCCATGTCCATTCCCGCCGTGTTGGTCTGCATGTTCCGCCCGGACGTGCCGTTGATCCAGTCGAGAGACCAGGCCATCATCCACGCGCCTCCGTAGTAGGGCAGCTCGTGCATCCAGCGTCCGGCGGCGGCGGTGGCGACCATGCACCTGAGCGAGGGCGGATGCTCGCGCGCCGCCAGCCACTGGTCGGTCCCCAGGTACGACACGCCGGCGGTGCACACGTCGCCGTTGGACCAGGGCTGTGTGGCCATCCACTCGATGGTGTCGTAGCCGTCCTCGCCCTCCTGGAAGAAGAAGTCGAACTCCCCGTCGGAGTCGCCCCGGCCGCGCGTGTCCTGAATGGCCACGGCGTAGCCGCGCTCCGCGAAGTAGGTCGCCCAGCCGGCCAGGCTAAAGTCACCCATGACCATCGTCTTCAGGTACGGCGTGCGGATGATGATGGTTGGGAACGGACCGCCTTCGGCCGGCATCCAGACATCGGCCGAGAGCTCGACGCCGTCGCGCATGGGCGTGCGTACGTCGAACATGCGCTTGATCTCGGCGGTCTGCGCGGACGCGGGCGCGGCCGGAGCGGTGAGGATCGCGGTGCAGATGGCCGCGAGCATCACGGCGGCGAGTCCGAGCGCCAATACGGACATGCGCGAGCGAAGCGCGGAACGCTGATCATTCCCTGACATGGTGTGCCTCCTTTGGGGAGCGTGTGCCGGAGGGCATTGGCGGCACAATAGGCAGCCTCGACGGGTTGCTCAATGGTGTGTTACAATGTATGACATGAAGACCCGGACCGTGACGATCAGGATCGACGCAGCGCTCGCGCGTCGCCTGGATCGGGCGGCAAGGCGCAGCGGCAGGAGCAGAAGCGCGGTTGTACGCGACGCACTGGAGCGTCAGCTTGCGCTCGATCAGCTTGCGGAACTGCGCCGACGCATCGTGCCGTTCGCGGAGGCCCGTGGCTATCTGACCGACGAAGACGTCTTCCGCGATATCTCGTGAGGGTCTTCCTCGACACGAACGTCCTGGTCAGTGCCCTGGCTACCCGAGGCATCTGTGCCGACGTGCTGCAGGTCGTCGTGGCGGAGCACACACTGATCGTGAGCGAGACGGTACTCGGTGAATTCCGCCGTGTGCTTCGTGACAAGCTGGCCGTACCGGTTGCGACCGTGGAATCGGCGGAAGCGTTCCTCCGTCGGCAGGGCCTCGTGATCGAGCGGGCACCGGCTCTCGGGATCGAAGTGCGCGATCCCGACGATGTCGCCGTGCTGGAACAGGCGATTGCAGGCGAGGCGGATATGCTTGTGACCGGCGACCGGGACCTTCTTGAGATCGACGAAGACATCCCGATCCGAATCGTATCGCCGCGCGGTCTGTGGGAAGCCCTCAGGTCGTGAACTCGGGCGCCGAGTTACCAGGCTCCATCCAACGGAGGTGCCGGGATGCCGTCAAGCACTACATTGCATGACACCGCGAAAGCGAGATCGTGACCATCAGGATGGTTGGAGCACCATGGGAAGCCGCGTGTCCCAGACTCGGCCGGACGACCGGGACGAGACCGGACAGGACGATTTCGAGCAGCGGATGGTTGGGGTAACTCGTCTCCCGGGGCGTGGCCGTCTGGTCGAGGAAACGGTCGTGAAGACACGTCACGGCGCAGTGGCCCGCGAGCGCCCGGCCGGCGGAAAACGGGTAGCGGAGGCAGGTTCCGCACGGAGAGGCTCTCGTATCGAAATCGGCTCGGTCGCCGGGCTCAAACGACGCCAGGCCGACCTGCTGCGTGGCGGCGACATTGCGATCGAGGCCCAACTGGACCTGCACGGATTCGTACGCAGAGAGGCTGCGGGCAAGGTGGCAGCGTTTCTGGCCCAGTCCGCCCGGCGCGGCCTCCGCTGCGTCCTCGTCATTACCGGCCAGGGAAGGCGCGATCCGTTGGCCGAGGCACGGGGCGTGCTGCGCCGGGAACTCGAAGGGTGGCTGAACGTGCCAACAACCCGCCCGCTTGTACTGGCGTGCGTGCCCGCGCAGAAGAGGCATGGGGGCCAGGGGGCGTTCTACGTGTTGCTGCGACGGAGGGGGCGGACTCGACCCGGATGATCGCACGCGCCCGCGCCCGCCACTCGGGGCGGCACGGCCGGGCTCTCACCACGTGCCAGACTCCCCACCCTCGCCGCCCCGCGGTCGCCGATCGCACAGAGGCCCGCGAGCCTTACC
>VXMI01000157.1 GCA_009841165.1 Gemmatimonadota bacterium
GCCACCACCCCCAGCACATCGCATCGGGCGCCAAGCGAGAGGACGTTCGCGGCCACGTTCGCCGCGCCTCCGACGGCGTCCCACTCGCGATCCACGCGCACCACGGGCACCGGTGCCTCCGGGGAGACGCGGTCCGCGGGGCCGGTCAGATAGCGGTCGAGCATGGCATCGCCCAGCACCACCACGCGCTGCCCGGGGAACGCGGCCGCGATTTCGGCGAAGCGGGTTCGGTTCATCAGCCCCGCGCGCTCCTGCCCCGGGCTTCGAGTGCGATTCGCCGCAGGGGTCCGCCCTCGCGCTCGAACCCCCAAAGGTGGTCCTGGAGGTTGACGGAGACGCAGACGTGGTTGGGCAGGATGCGCACGCGGTCGCCGACCGATGGGCACCAGTCGGTGCGCGTGAGGTCGAGCATGCCGTGTTCCTCGTTGACGGCCTTGACTGTGACGTCCGGGCGGCCCAGCAGCACGCCCAGGCCGGGGGCGTCGGGGCCCAGGGTTTCCCTTGAGATGGCCTTGGAGCCGGCGTCCACGACCGCCTGGCCGGGCACGGCGACGCTGATGACGGTGGCCAGCACCGAGTATGCGATGTCGTCGGGCGCGGCCGCCCCCATGCCGACGATGTCGCGGTCGTTGTAGATGCAGGTGCCGGGGCGGACTTCGGTGAGCCCGGGGACGAGGTGCGAGTCCCACATGGTCGGTGTCGAGCCGCCGGAGACGATGCGGGCGGGGTGCCCGGCATGGTCAAGCGCGGCGAGGAAGGTGTGGAGGCGGTCGGTCAGGCGGGCCAGCCCTGTGGCCTGTTCGCGCCGTCGGACGCGGATGCCGGGGTAGAACATGAGACCGTCGAAGCGTCCGCCGGGGAGCGAGTCGGCGGCTTCCGCGAGCCGGATCGCATCTTCGACCTCGACGACGCCCGTGCGCCCGGCCCCGGCGTCGAATTCGACCAGGATGCCGAAGGTGCGTCCCGTGGCTGCCCCTGCCTTGCAGAGAGGTCGCAGGACTTCTTTGGAGTCCAGGCCGACCTTTATGTCGGCGGCTGCGGGCAGCGCGCAGAGCCGCGCGATCTTGGACGGGTGCGCGGGCGGGTGTGCGAGGAGGATGTCGCCGGTCGCCTTGGCCATCACCGCCGCCTCGTGGGGCGTGGCGACGGTGAGCCCGACCGCCCCACACTCGATCTGCAGCCGCGCCATCTCCAGCGACTTGTGCGTCTTGACGTGCGGCCGCCATGCGATCCCGTGCCGGCGGCAGTAGGCCGCGGCCCGTTCCACGTTGCGGCGCGCCCTGGCCAGGTGGACGACGCCGACCGGAGTCTCTGCGGCGTCCAGTCCTGCCAGGGTCACCCGGGCAGCCGCCACAGCGCCAGATCGAAGGCGGCGGTGCGCACCCGTCCCTCGCCGTGCGGGTCGGTCCAGGCCAGCATCACCCGGTCGTCCCCGAGGCGCGCGATCCTGGGGAAACCCGAGGCACGCGCGGCGTCGGTGTCCGCCATCGTCACGGGATGGCTCATGGCGCCGTCCGTAGTGACCCGGCGGCTCATGATGGCGGCGCCCTGCCGGCTGTCCGCCCCCTGTGCCAGCCAGGTCACGAGCGCGGAGCCGTCGTCGAGGAGGCTGATGTCTACCCGGCCGAGCGCCCGTCCGGGGTCCAGCCGCACCGGGGGCCCGAAGGTCGCCGCGCCGTCCGATGAGAAGGCGACGTTCACGCGGGGTTTGTTGTCCGGGGCCGTGAACCATGCGATGGCGACGTCGGCTCCCTGCGCGGCCATCGCGGGCCCGTTGACCGGGCAGCCCCCGAAGACCCAGCCGTCGTCGTGTACGGCCTGGCTCGGTGTCCAGGCCCCTTGAACCAGGCGGCTCACGTGGATGTCACGGATCTCGCCTTCGGCGCGGTCGCGATACGCGACGACGGGGATGCCGTCCGCGACCGCTGCGGCGGTCTGGCAGCATTCGCAGGTCATGGTGTCCACGATCGTCTCGGGGCCGGGTGGCGTGGCCGAGTGTGCGGTGCCGCCGGGGGGTGGTGCGCCGGGTCGCGTGGCGTGTGCGACCATGCGTGCGCGGAGCGACATGGGGCCGAAGGGCTCGACCATCTCCCGCCCGTCCAGCCAGACCGCCCAGACCTCGTCGCCACGCGGGAAAAACGATACGAACCCGTGTTCGGTGGGTGTTCCGTCCTCGTGTGGGGTCAGGGCGCGGGACCAGGTTGCACCGCGGTCGTACGACCAGGCCACGCGGACGCCGTAGTCGTACGTCGCCTTCCCCCCGCGCCACAGCCAGTGTGCGAAGAGGCGGTCGCCGAAGACCCTGACCGAGGGAAAATCGGCCCAGTTGACGAAGAACGCGTCGCCCTCGGCGACGGTCCTCGCGGGGCCCCACTCGCCGTTCTGCGGGTCATGGAACGACACTGCCACGCGGTGTCCCGCAGGCGACGGCTCGGTCCAGCTCATCCAGACGCCATCGCCCGCCGACTCGAGGAATGGCTGTCCCGAACCCGGGGCGGCCGGGTTGTCGAGTTCGACGGCGTACAGAAGGCCCGGTGACTCCGCCGCCGCGGAGGCACCTGCCGTTCCCGGTGCTCCCCCGGCGTCTCCCGTGCACCCCGGGGCCGCAAGTGCGGCGACAGCCAGGGGCGACCAGCGCACAAACGGCGAGCGGGCTGCGTTTCCGGCTGCTGTGGTCATGGCGCTCCCAAGTGTGTATTGTCCAGATAGCCGATTAGGAACATAAGCGCGCGCGTGCGACGCGCGATGGCACGGCGAGCGGCGCGCTGCGGTAAGGATCCCTTGCGGGAACGTAGTGTATACCCGTGGCGAGGCGGATCTCGCACTCGGCCGGCCCGTGCGCCGGCTAACGGAATCAAGACATAAGGCGGTCATGTCGGCGGGACTTCACCCGCTCGCTCGACCGCTCATCAAGGGGAAGAGGTTGGTCATGGCTGCCAAGAAACGCACCATCCGGAACCGCGCCACCAGAGTCCTTCTGTCCGGGGCGGGAGTGATCGCCCTCCTGGCCAGCCTGCCCGCCTCGGGCTCCGCCCAGTACTTCGGGCGCAACAAGGTGCAGTACGATGGATTCGACTTCAAGGTCCTGAGCACCCAGAACTGGGACATCCACTACTACCCGCAGGCCGAGACCGCGATCGAGGACATCGCACGTCTGGCCGAGCGCTGGTACGAGCGCTTCTCCCGGGTCTTCCAGCACGACTTCGACACCCCGAAGCCGCTCATCATGTACGCCGACCACCCCGACTTCCAGCAGACCAACACGCTCGCCGGGGCGATCGGCCAGGGGACCGGGGGCGTGACGGAGTCGCTCAAGAACCGGGTGATCATGCCGCTCAACGCCTCCTATCGGGAGACGGACAGGATCCTGGGGCACGAGCTCGTCCACGCATTCCAGTACAACATCTCGCAGAGCCGCAGCGGGGGCGGGATCATGCGGCTGGCGGCCATGCCGCTGTGGATCGTGGAGGGGATGGCGGAGTACATGTCGATGGGGCGTGAACACCCCCACACGGCCATGTGGCTCCGCGACCACATCCTGCGCGACGACAAACCCACGCTGAAGGAGATCACCCGCGACCCGAAATACTTCGCCTACCGGTTCGGACAGGGGTTCATCTCCTACATCGGCGGCACCTACGGGGACGAGGCGGTGCAGGACCTGTTCCGTACCGCGCTGAGGACCGGGTGGGAGGCCGCGATCGGACAGGTCTTCGCGATGCCCGAGGACACGCTCGCGATGGAGTGGTGGGACGCCATCGAGGCCGAGTACCGGCCCCTCATGGCGGGCAAGAGCGACCCGTACGAGACGGGCGATGTCCTGCTGTGCGTGGAGTGCGGAGGAGGGCGGACCAACGTCGCGCCGTCGCTGAGCCCGGACGGTCGCTACATCGTCTTCCAGTCCGAGAAGGACCTCTTCTCGATGGACCTGTTCCTGGCCGACGTCACCACCGGTGAGATCCTTCGTCCGCTGCAGCGAAACGAGACCCCGTACATCGACGGGATCCGCTATATCGACAGCAGCGGCTCCTGGTCGCCCGACAGCCGCAAGCTCGCTTTCGTGATCTTCTCGGGCGGGGACAACCAGTTGGCCATTCTCGATGTCCAGAGCGGCCGGATCGAGGATCGGATCGAGATCGAGGGTCTGGGCGCGATCCAGAACCCCGCGTGGTCGCCCGACGGCCGCCGGATCGCCTTCACCGGGCTGAGGGGCGGGATCAGCGACCTGTACCTCTACGACTTCGACGGCGGGACCGTACAGCAGCTGACGAACGACAGGCACGCCGACCTGCAGGCGGCCTGGTCGCCGGACGGGGGGACGCTGGCCTTCGTCTCCGACCGGGGCGCCGACACCAACTTCGACGAACTGGTCTTCGGCAACTACGTGCTCGCGTTCATGAACCTGGATACACGGGTTGTGGAGCCGCTGACGGTCTTCGACGACGCCAAGCACATCAACCCGATCTTCGACCGGACCGGCGAAGGCATCTACTTCATCTCGGACCCCGATGGCTTCTCGGACATCTTCCATCTGAACCTGAGCGACGGCGAGATGCGGAGGATCACCCGTGCGGTCACGGGGGTCAGCGGCATCACGGCGCTCTCGCCGGCGCTGACGTACTCTCCGGCGCAGGACCTGCTGGCCTTTTCCGTCTTCCACGAGCGCGGGTACATCGTGAACACGGGCCGGGCCGGCGACATGGCGACACTGGTGGACGTGGTCGCTCACGCCGGGCCGCACCCGGGCCGCCTGCTGCCACCGGGGTCCCCCAGGATCCGGAGCCGGGTCGCCGGCTACCTGGCGGATCCCCTCACGGGACTGGTTTCCGACCAGGTGTACACGGGCGACCAGGCCGAGGACTACGATCCCTCGCTGCAGCTCGACTACGTCGGGCAGCCTTCGGTCGGAGTCGGCGCCGACACCTATGGCTCGTACGTGGGAGGCAGCACCTACGCGTACTTCAGCGACATGCTGGGCGACCGGTTCCTGGGAGTGTCGCTGCTGGCGAACGGAACCTTGAAGGACATCGGCGGAGCGGCTTCCTACCTCAACCAGGAGAACCGCTGGAACTGGGGTGTGGGCATACAGCACATCCCCTATCTGCAGCGGTTCTTCGGCTTCGGTTTCGACCAGTTCGAGGTCTACAACCAGCGCTTCTTCATTGACGCCGTACAGGGCATACTTTCGTATCCGCTCTCGGCGACCCGGCGGCTGGAGGGAGGACTGGGCGCGACCAGGTACGGGTTCGACCTCGAGAGAGAGGTGTACTACACCGATGTCTTCCAGCGCGTCATCGGCTTCGAACGATTCCAGGAGGAGTGGAGGGACCCGCTGTACTTCGCTTCCGCCTCCCTGGCGTTCGTCGGCGACAACTCGTACCGCGCGTGGACCAGCCCGGTCAGGGGTGAGCGATTCCGGTTCGGGGCCGAGGTGTCCTACGGGACCGTCAACTTCAACACGGTCACCGCCGACTACCGCCGCTACTTCAACGGCGGCGGCGCGCTGACGCTGGCCGTGCGGGGCCTGCACCTCGGGCGCTACGGCGACATCCGGGGCCTGGACGAGCAGCAGCTCGGCCCCTACTTCATGGGCTTCGAGAACTTCGTCCGCGGATACGACTGGAACTCCTTCGACAGCCGCGAATGCCCCGAGAACACGAGGATCACGATCACCGGCTCCACGTGTCCGCCCATCGATCGCCTGTACGGGCACCGGCTCGGGGTGTTCAACATCGAATTCCGGCTGCCGTTCACGGGCATCGAGGAGTTCGGGATCATCAACTTCCCGTACATTCCCGTCGAACTGACCGCCTTCACCGACGTGGGCTTCGCCTGGGACGAGGAGCGGCCCGGGGAGCTGACGTGGGCCCGCAACACGGCGGATCGGGTCCCGATCGCGAGCAGCGGCTTCTCGGCACGGATGAACCTGTTGGGCTACCTGATTCTGGAGGCCTACTACGCATACCCGTGGCAGCGTCCGCTGAAGGGATGGCACTGGGGCTTCCACGTGGCGCCGGGGTGGTAGCACCCTCCCGCCTGTAGCGGGTGCGCGGGCTGCGGCAATGCGGGCCCGCGCACCCGGGCCCGGCGGTCAGAAGATCTCGATCGTCACGTAGCGGCCGGGGTTCTCCCGGATGTCGTCCAGGAGTTCCTCCAGACTCTGCAGCGTTGAATTCACCGACGTGTGGAGTTCGTCGGTCGTCAGGAGCTTGCCCAGCGTTCCTTCGCCGCGTTCGAGACGCCCCAGGACCGCGTTGAGAGAGCCGACCGATTCATTGACGGTGGCCGACGTGCGTTGCAGGGACGCCATCGTGTTCTCGGCCGAGACGAGCGTGGAGCTCCATTCCTCGGAGCCCGTGATGCCCTCCATGTTCGCCGCCGAGCGCTGCAGGCTCTCCATCAGGGTCCGGAACTCGGCCTCCTGGCCGTCCGCAACCGCGGCGAGATCCGCCATCAACTTCCGCATGGAAGACATGAGGGCGCCCACGTCCGATATCGTCGAGTCCGACAGCAGCCCCTGCACCTGGCCCATCACGTCGGAGACGTCGCCCGCCAGATCGCCCGCCTGGTCGAGTACCCCGCCGGCCGAGGTTCCGGGTATGATCTCCCCCGGCTCGACGTATTCGTCGCTGTCACCCGGGATCACCGAAACCACCATCCCGCCCAGGAAGCCCATGGACAGCAGTTCCACGCTGGCCTCGGCGGGGATGCGGTATTCGCCCTCGAGTTCCATGGTGATGTGCACGCCTCCCCCGGGGGCGAGGTCGAACCCATAGACCCGCCCGATGTTGATCCCGCGCATCCGCACCGGGTCCCCACGGCGAATCCCTCCGGCGTCCGCGACCTCCGTCACGAGCATGTAGCGGCCCCGGAAGAGCGCCGGACTCGTCATGAGGAAGAGCACGGTGAAGAAGCCTACTATTCCGAGGATCACGAAGATCCCCACCCGAAACTCCCGCACCCCCGAAAGGGGCGGCACGGCGCGCAGGACCTCCTCGTCGGAAAGCCGCCGGCTGCCGCTCGCTGATACCGCGTCGTTCATGTCATCTCCACAACGTCGAGTGCGGCCTCGGCGGCCGCTCGATCCACGAATGCTCTTACGACCGGGTCGGATTCCGTCTGGAATTCGTCCGGGGTGCCACAGAAACGAATGATCCCGCCTTCGAGCATGGCCACGCGGTCGCACATCCAGAGCGCGCCCTCCACGTCGTGGGTGACCAGCACCGAAGTGACCTTCAACTCTTCCGCGAGGCCCTTGATCAGGCGTTCGACCGCGGCCGTGTTGACCGGGTCGAGACCGGTGGTGGGCTCGTCCCACAGCAGGATTCCGGGGCGCCCCACGATGGCGCGCGCGATCCCGACCCTTTTCTTCATGCCGCCCGACAGCTCGGCGGGGAGGATCGACAGGACCTCCGCCGGTTCGAGATTGACGAGCTCCAACGCCCTGCAGACGGCCCGCGCCACGCCCGCAGCCCCCATGCGCCGAATGCGGTCGACGGGCAGGCCCGTCTCGACGTTTCGAAACACGTTGAGCGAATCGAAGAGCGCCGCCTGCTGAAAGACGTACCCCACCTGCCGCCTGACGGTGTCCTTGGCCCCGTCGCCGCCGAAGAACACCGAGGTGCCGTTGACCTCGACGTCGCCGCGGTCGGGAACCACCAGTCCGATGGTGGTCTTGAGGAGGACGCTCTTGCCGGTGCCTGACGGACCGAAGAGCGCGAACATCTCGCCCTCATGGATCTCGAGGTTGACGCCCGTCAGGACCGGGCGCTTGTAGGCCTTCCAGGTGTTGCGGTAGCGGATGACGGGACGGGGAGTCATCGGGCGGCTCGGGCGGTCAGTTTAGGAAGAGCGGTGGGAACAGTGCGTCGAGAATCAATATGGTCAGGGTCTGGAACATGACCGATGCCGTCGTCGTGCTCCCCACACCTTCTGCGCCACCGCTCGTGCGAAATCCCATGTGAATGGCGATCGCGGGGATCGCGAGGCCGAAGGTGACGGCCTTCATGAACGAATACCAGAGATCCCACGAGTGCCAGAAGAGGCGCGCGCCATAGAGGAAGGTCTCGAAGCCGAGGTCGAGGGTCAGGTAGGCCGCGACCATGCCGGAAAAGATGCCCACGGTGTTGGCCATCCCGACCAGCAGGGGCATGACGACGAGCCCGGCCAGGATCCGCGGCGCGCCGAGCATGATCTGGGGATCGCGACCAAGTGAGCGGTACGCGTCGATCTGCTCGGAAACGACCATGGTGCCGAGTTCGGCGGTGATCCGCGCCCCGACCCTGCCGACCAGCACTACGGCCGTCAGCACGGGGCCCAACTCGAGCACGACGCTCGTGACGGTCACGCTGCCCAGCACGTACAGCGGGATGGTGGCGGTGAACTGGTACCCCCCCTGCTGGGAGGTCACGATCCCGGTGAGCACGGCCGTGATCAGGACGATCGGGATGCTCTGTACGCCCATCACGTAGATCTGGCGGACGAATTCGTTCCCCGAAACCCGCAGCCGGACGGTCGCGACAAGTGTGCGCCCGAGCAACAGCCCCAACTGTCCCGCGTGCTCGGCCCAGAGTTGCCACCACCGACCGGCCGCCCTGAACGGGCGCGCGTAGAAGGGAATGCCCCTCAAGGCGTGAATGGACGCCTGGGGGCGGCGCGCGAGCCGGTCGGACTCAGGAGGATGCCTGCCGAAAACGTCTGTTCGTTCAGGGTGTCGGAGCCGAACTCCTGGCGGAATTCAATGTAGGGCACAATCACGGGCAGACCCCTGAGGCGCAGCCCTGCCGCATAGTTGAAAGCCCAGTCCCCCGAATCTCCCGCGGCGGTCTCTCCGCCGTCTTCCTCGTACAGCCGGTATGCGGCGCCCACGCCGAAGTAGAGCGGACCCGTGGCGCCGAGGAGAAGCTGTCCGCCGTATTCGGATGACGAGCAGTCGTCGCACCCGGGGAACAGCCTGTCGTAGATGCCGGAGATCATCAGTCCGGGCCGCACGAAATCCAGGTCGATCTCGGCCCGCGCTCCGACTCCGAAGGTTCCGTCGAAGGCCTGGGACTTGTAGACGCCGTGACCGCCCGCGCGGACCTGGGCGTGGGAGGGAGCGGCCAGGAACCCCGCGGCCGCCAGGCCGAGCGCGAGGGCTACCGCGGTCACATGTCGGCGAGGTCTGTCTTCGAACACTTTGCCCCCGGTTGATCGAATGCCTGCGGGTCTGCCAGTTTTCACCGACAACCATCCACTGGATCAGTTTACGAAATGTATCGAAATCGGGTTGCCGGAACGGCACGGATCGGGCGGGGACCCTGCCCGGACCGCCGGGCTGGCCGCGCGCATCGGCCCCGGTGGGCGCTGGCGACGCTGCTGTGCGCGGTGGCCTCGAGCGCCCTGGTCCCGTCCCACCCGTTCCGCCTGTCTGTCGCGGACGTCGGTGTCGGCGACTCCGTTCTCGACGTGCGCATCCGTTTCTTCTGGGACGATCTCCAGCTCGCGGTCATGGAAAACACGTCCGACATGGAGTTCGAGCTGGCCGAGACCCGTGAGGTGGACGAGGTCGTGGAGCAGTACATCAACGACATGCTGACCATTGACGCGGATGGCACGCTCCTCCAGGGCACGGTCCTAGAGCGGGGCATTCAGGACGCCCGCAACCCGGACGAGGTGATGTGGTGGTACCGGCTGGAGTATCCGCTGGATCCGTCCGTCGACCGGATCCACGTTCGCAACCGCGTCCTGTTCAACATGTTCGAGGACCAGCGCAACCTCGTGCACCTCAGGACCCGGGGCGGCCGGGAGCGCACCTACTACTTCAGCTGGGACGAGGACAACGTCACGCTGCGGCTGAACTAGGACGGCCGTGGAAGGTCTCCGGTACGGGTTTGTTCAGCCGCCCTCGATCTTCCAGAAGACGATCCCGCCGGCCTGCTGCCCCACCTCTACCTCCGCGACCCGCGAGAAGTCGGTGAGGTCGAAGATGTCGACCTTGCCGGGTTCGGCGCCCACCCCCTCGACCGAGACGAATGCGTAGCGCCCGTCGGGGCTGACCACTACGCCGTGCGTGACGGTGGTGGAGGACGGCGTGGTCGCCGCGGACCGTCCCGTTTCGAGGTCGAGGAACTCCACGGCCGCCCCCTGCTTCAGCGTCGCCACCAGGACCCGGTCGTCCGGCGTGAGGGCCAGGTTGTAGGGGCCGGCCCCCGTCTCGAACGTGCGCGTCAGGGACCAGGACTCGCGGTCGATCTCCAGGATGCGGTTGCCGCGATTGCACGCCACGAAGAGCGAAGCGCCGCGGCGGGCAGGCACCACCCAGGTCGGCGAGCAGGGCGTGGACGCCTGGCCGGGCTCGGCCGCCGCGTGACCATCGTGATCCTGCGGCGTCGTGGCCGCACCGAGCGGACCCTCGCGGCCGGTCGCCACCGAGAAGCGGCGGGCGACCTCGAAGGTGCGCGTGTCGATCTCGACGATCTGGTCGTCCATCATGCAGGCCGAATAGAGGAACACGCCGGAGGCGTCGAGACGGGCGCCGTGCGGCATGGTGCAGGTCTCGATCTGCTCCACCTCGATCATGTCGGGCGTATAGACGACCGAGACCGTGGACGGCACCATCTCGCCGTGCAGGTTGAAGTTGGCCACGAAGGCGTAGAGGCCGTCGGGGGTGACGTCGAGGGTGGCGGGGAAGTAACCGAGCAGGATGGGGTCGGCGACGAGCGTGTCGGGGCCGGCGTGGAACTTCCAGAGCTTGCCGTCGGGGACCCCGTGGCCGGTGGTCATGAACAGGAAGCGCCCATCGGGAGAGATGTTCAGCCCGTGGGGGCCCTCGGTCTCGGTGGCCATCTCGCCAACCGCCATGGTGCGGTCGAGCACGGCGCCTTCGGGACCGAAGCGGATTCTGTGCAGGAGATCCGCGGACTCGGCCCCGACGTAGACGTAGTAGAGTGCCTCGCCCTGCTGGGCTGCCGATGCACCGCGAGCCGTGGGGCCGGCCAGATACAGGGCCAGGAGCCCGATGCCACACGCTCCGATCCGCAGGATCCTCTTCACACGCGCCTCGCTGTCACGCCGGCCTTCCTTTCCGCAGGTTGCTCGCGGCATAGGTTAGAGTCAGCTTTGCGGTAGCGGCAAGAGCCGCCGCCTGCGGGGCGGGCGGATCCCCTCCCCCGTCTGAACACGTTCACCATGGTCGTCGCCACTTGCTAGTCCAGCTCGTCGCGGTGGTCGGCATCTCGCTGTCGATCTCCTTCCTCTGCTCGGTCCTCGAAGCCGTGCTGCTCTCGGTCAACCACTCCTATGTCGCCGTCCTCCAGGGCCGTGGCGACAGGGCCGGTGACATACTCGCGCAAATGAAGCGGCAGATCGACGAGCCGATCGCGGCGATCCTCACGCTGAACACCATCGCGCACACCGCCGGGGCCACCCTCACGGGCGTACTGGCGAGCGTCGTCCTCGCCGGAGACGAACTCGCGATCGGGATCCTTACCACGGGCTACATCGTAGCCGTACTCGTGTTCTCCGAGATCATCCCCAAGACGATCGGCGCCACCTTCTGGAAGCGGCTGGCCCGCCCCACGGCGCACCTGGTTCGCGTCATGGTGGTCCTGATGAAGCCGGTGCTCGTGCCCCTCGGCTACCTCAGCCGCTGGATCAAGCCGCGACGGACGCGACAGGCCACGATCAGCCGTGCCGAGATCGAGGCGCTGGCCGAGATCGGACACCGCGAGGGCGCCATCGACGAGGACGAGTTCCAGGTCATGTCGAAGGTAATGCAGCTCGACGAGATCGCCGTCAGCGAGGTGATGACGCCGAGGATCGACATCGTGGCCGTGCCGGTGGGTGCGTCGGTGGCCGAGGCGATGGACGTGATGCTCGACCGGGGCAAGCTGCGCCTTCCGGTCTACGAGGAGGACCTCGACCAGATCGTCGGGATCCTGCTCGCGCGCGATCTGTGGAAGGCGGCGCGTGACGGCCGGGAGGTGATCCGCGAGGTCATGCGCCCGGTACAGTTCGCACCCGCCACCAAGGCGGTCGAGGACCTGATCCGGGAGATGCGCGCGCAACGCACGAAGATGGCCATCGTGCTCGACGAGTTCGGTGGTACCGCAGGCCTGGTCACGCTGGAGGACCTGATCGAGGAGATCGTGGGCGAGTTCCAGGACGAACACGAGACCGACGAACCGATGGAATTCCGCGACCTGGGCGATGGCCGCACCGTGATCTGGGGGGGCACCCCGGTCAAGGATGTCGAGGATCGGCTGGGGATCGAGCTCGGAGAGGATTTCGACACGATCGGCGGCCATGTGTTCGGTGCCCTGGACCGTGTCGGCAAAGTCGGTGATTCCGTTCGCGCCGGGTCCGGTGAGTTCCGTGTCCTGAAGGTGAGCCGTCGCCGGATCGAGTACGTCGTCTTCTATCCCCGGTAACCCCGGACCGGTTCGGCGTCAGCCCTCCGTCGGCTCCGGAGCCGCCCCGACATCGCCTCTTTCCGCCTTGGCCGCCCGGCTGAGGGCGCGCTCCTCCTGCCAGAAGGAGATGGCGAGCAGAACCGCGCCGCACGAGATGGCCATGTCGGCGACGTTGAAGATCGGCCAGTGGGTGAAGCCGAGGTCGATTGGCCCGATGAAGTCGACCACGCCCCTGTCCCAGCGGACGCGGTCAATCAGGTTGCCGATGGCGCCGGAGATCACCAGGGCCAGCGAGACGATGCGGAGGTGGTCGTTGCGCTGCGCGCGGATGAGAAGCACGACCATCAGTCCGAGGGCGAGCAGGGCGACCGGGATGAAGAACCAGCGCGGGTCGTTGCCTATCGAGATGCCGAAGGCGGCTCCGCGGTTCAGCGCGAACGTGAGCGGCACGTAGCCGCCCAGAAAGTCCGGCCTGGAGGCCTCCGGCTGGAGCACGATGACCGCCCAGCGCTTGGTGATGATGTCGGCGATGAGGATCAACGGCAGGAGAGTGCCGAGTATCGTCAGCTTTCGATTCACGGGGAGATTCTCTCATGAAGGCCGCGCGCCGCGTGGCAAAGGGCCGTGCGCGGCGGCGGTGGCTGTAGGAAGTGGAGGCGGCGGGAGTCGAACCCGCGTCCGCGAATGGGTCCTTCAAGACGTCTACGTGCGTAGATCACCGCTGGGGTTCACTACCGGGAGGGACGGCGAACAGCCCTGCCCGGGCTAGCCACCGGTCGTCTCGTCCTCCGATCCGGCGGCAGGGATCGGTGGACCAGCCCGAATTGTCGACGCTTCTTCGCCCCGCCTCGGGCGGGCAGAGCGGGAAGCGGGCTGCTTGTTGGTTAAGCGGCCAGGGCCAAGTCAGTGTTGGCATTTGTAACGTTTCCGGAGTTTTTGCGAGGTCCCCGGACCTCGGCACGCAGCCTCGAACTCGCCAGACACGTCGAAGCCGTTTCGCCCCCATTGGTTTCAATCAGCGGTCGGTGGCCAGCGCGGACTCCTGCGACCCGGACAACCCCGCGGCGGCAAGATCCGTGTTGGGGCTGTTCGGCGCACCGATGCCGCGATAACGATAAAGCTGGTCCACACCGGGGAAAACCCCCTGGCGGCGCAGGTGTTCTCCGAGGACGGACCGGACTTCGCCGAGCCCCTCGACCTGGAAGAGCCTCTGGCGCAACCGGCGCCCTTCCGGCACTCCCTTCGTGTACCAGCCCAGGTGCTTGCGAAACTCCCGCACCGCCTTGTCCGAATCGTCCTCGAAGGCGACCGCGTTCTCGGCGTGCCGGACGCAGATGCGGAAACGCGTGGCGAGGTCGGGCTCGCCGGGGATGGGCCGGCCGTCGAGGGCCGCACGGGACTGCCGGAAAAGCCAGGGCGCTCCGTGGGAGCCTCGAGCGATCATGATGCCCAGGCACCCGGTCTCGTCCTTCATGCGCCGTGCGTCCTCTCCCGTGCGGACATCGCCGTTTCCGATCACGGGGATGCCGACCGCCTTCACCACGGCGGCGATCTCCTCCCAGCGGGCGGTTCCCGAGTACATGTCGGCGCGTGTGCGGGGGTGAAGGGTGACCATGCGGGCCCCGGCGTCCTGGCAGACCCGCGCGATCGCGACCGGATCGCGGCTGGCCTCGTCGAAGCCGGACCGGATCTTCGCGGTGACCGGCAGACGCGTGGCCTCGTCCACCGAGCGGACGATCCGCGCAACGAGACCCAGGTCGCGCAGGCAGCCGGATCCCCCGTTGCGCTTCACCACCTTCTTGACGGGACACCCGAAGTTGATGTCGACGAAGTCGGGCTCGCAGGTCTCGGTCACCAGCGCCGCCGCCTCGCCCATGGCGACAGGATCGGCGCCGAAGATCTGCACGCCGAGGGGGCGCTCGTCGTCGTGGAAGCGCAGGTAGGCTGCGGTGCGCTCGTTTCCGCGCACGATCCCCTCCGCGCTCACGAACTCGGTGAGCACGACATCGGCACCGAAGTGTCGGCACAGCCTCCTGAAGGGAGACTCCGACACGCCGGCTTGGGGCGCGAGAAACAGAGGGGTCTCGGGGGCGCCCGGCACCTCGAAGGGAAGTCCGTTCATGTTCTCAAGGTAACGGCGCGCGAATGCGGGCTGGATTTGGGGGCCCGTCGCCGGTACCTTCGCTCCCCGATTCGACCTCATCGCCAACCCCGGGGCTTCTCCGACCGACCATGCTGCTCAGCGACTACCTCAGCATCCAGCAGATCGATCTCCACCTGGAGGGTGAGACCAAGGAGGACATCCTGCGCTCGCTGCTGGGCTTGTTGAACCTCGGTGACCGCTCGCGCGACACGTTGTTGCGCACCCTGCGGAGGCGCGAGAATCTCGGGTCGACGGGGATCGGCCGGGGTATCGCCATACCGCACTGCCGCTCACTTGTGGTGAATCGCCTTCACCTGGCGTACGGTCGCAGGCTCGACGGTGTGGACTTCGACGCGATTGACGGCCGGCCGGTGTCCCATTTCTTCCTGATCGTGGCGCCGCCGCTCGAAGTGTCGGGACAGTACCTGCCGGTACTGGGCAGGGTGGCGCAATTCGCCAGGGACGCGGAAGTGCCGGCCATGCTGGAATCGCTGACCACCCCGGCGGAGCTTCTGGAGCTTTTCGAAGCCAAGGGGATCTGACGCCGGTGGACAGCCCCCCGTAGGAGCAGGCGGGCGGCTACTTGGTGACGAACATCTTCCGCCAGGCCGTTTGCCCGCTCACCAGCATCTGAACGAAATAGACGCCCGAGGCGACCCGGTTTCCGTTGCGGTCGCGCCCATCCCAGTAGGCCTCGTAGCGACCGGCGGACGTGTACTCGAGCTGCATCAGCGGCAGTCCTTCACCGCCCGGGAATCCCAACGCCACGGGGGCGGCCACGAATTGCTGGAGGATGTTGAAGATGCGGATCGACACCGTAACCGGTTCCCCGCTCGCGAACAGCGATTCCGACAACTCGAAGGGGATTCGCGTCTCGGGGTTGAAGGGGTTCGGGTAGTTCTGCTCCAGCTTGAAGCCCACATCCCGTTCGTCCAGGGGCGGAGGGATGTCTTGGGCGGCCCCGCTCACGGCACCCCCGGACACCAGAACAACCAGGAATAGAAGCAGGCTCTTCACCTTCCGTCCTGCCGTAGAGTCAGTAGCAATGGTACGGATGTCCCTCCAGTCTGCAGGCCGCCGTTCGGACATACTACCGCCGCGGGGCACGGCGGGTCAAGCGAACCGTGCAAGGCGGAGAGGTTCGTTCTCGTCCGCCTCGCCGTTTAGACACCGGCACGACTGAGAGTGTTGCACCGTTTCAGGTCTCAGGGATGACTTTCGGCAACTCGCCGGCCCTGGTCGGTCCGTTCCGTGATCCCGATTCCGTCGAGGTACGAAAGCAACGGAATCAGGTGCTTCCTCGTGACGGGAACGACCTCGCGGAAGTCCGCAGGGCCCAGACCGCTTTGCCCTGCAAAACGTTCCACGATCCGTGCGGCAGCACGATCCAGCATGTCGCTTCTCACCCAGAAGGCGTCCCCGACCAGGCGGATCCGTTCATTGGCCGCCAGAAAGGCGAGCACGGCCTCCACCCGGTGGCTGTCGCCCGCGATCTCAGCCGCGAGTTCGCTGGTCGCGGGCCCCTGAAGTCCCGCACCCGAGAGCACCTCCATGATGCGTCGCTCGATGACCTCTTCCTCGGGCGAAAGAGCGGGAGCGAACCGCGGCATGCGCGCCACCTTCCCCTCGACGACCAGCCGCCCGGCTTCGGCTAACCGTGCAGCGATTCCGTCCGCCAGGCGGGGATGGGAACGCGCGGGCAACGATGTGCGCAGGACATCGAGGGGAGCGCCGGCTTCGAGTGAATGGTCGCGGTGATGCCGCTCGACGGCCGCCAGCAGGCGCGCTTCGCCACGGGCGACAAGGGCGGGATCGAAGAGGCTGCCCGCAATGTGTGAGAGGCGACCGTCAAGGGCTTCCAACAGGGCGGCCGAATCCTCCTCCCAGCCCGCCAGAACGCCGACTTTGTCCAGGTCGAGGCCGTTCCACGAGGCAAGGGTCGCCGCACCCCTGACCGCGGCCAATCCTCCCTGCGACAGCGCCTCCAGCGCGTCTGCCTCCGCGGTCGACACGCGCTTGCGCTTCGGCGGCACCGGTTCGACGACCACGCCACCCGCGATGGTCGTGATCGGAGAGTAGGAGCGGATCACGCATCTGTCACCGCGGCGTGCGACGACCGGCCCCTCGAGTCTCAGCTGAGCGAAGGCCGGCTCGCCCGGCACGATCTCGTCGATGCCGAAAAGCGCGACGCGGGCCATCACCTCCACCGTGCCCAGGTGGACACGCACACGCTGGCCACCTTCCAGGCGCCATCCGCTGTCGTGCAACGCGGTGAGCTCGACCGTCAGCATCATGGAGGGGGACCAGGCGGGATGGGTGACGAGGACATCGCCCCGGGAGATCATCCCGCGCCTCACGGCCGTGCCGGTCAGTGCCAGCGCCGTCCTCTGGCCCGCCCGGGCGTCGTCCACCGCGCTCCCGTGTACCTGTACGGCACGGACCCGCGCTTCGTCGCCGCGGGGAAGGATCCGCACGGTGTCTCCGCGCGACAACGCCCCGGACCAGAGAGTGCCCGTCACCACGGTGCCCGCACCACCGACGGCGAAGACGCGGTCGACGGGGAGGCGGAACAGGTCCTCCGTCGCCCGCCGGGAGGCCCCGGAACCACACCGCACCAGCGCCGCCGACAGCTTCTCCAGGCTGCGGGCGTCCTTCACCGACACGGGAACGATTTCGGCGCCCCCGTAGGGCGTGTCCCGCAGGAGGTCCTCCACATCCTCCGTCACCAGCTCGAGCCACTCCTCGTCGACGAGGTCCGCCTTGGTGATCGCGACCACCATTCCCGCAATCCCCAGAAGTCCTGCGATCGCCAGGTGTTCGCGCGTCTGGGGCATCACGCTCTCGTCCGCGGCCACTACGAGCAGGACGATGTCCATCCCGGTCGCTCCCGCCACCATCGTGCGGACGAAGCCCTCGTGCCCGGGGACATCGACGATTCCGAACGACCATCCCTCCGTCGGTGAATAGGGCGCGAATCCCAGCTCTATTGTGATCCCGCGTTCCTTTTCCTCGGCGAGTAGGTCCGTATCAACCCCGGTAAGCGCCCGAACCAGGGAAGTCTTGCCGTGATCGATATGGCCGGCGGTGCCAAGAATGAGGCTGGCGTGTGGTGACATGGCCGTACCGGTGTCGCGGGACATTGGGCGTGCGGGCGTGCGCGTCAGTTTCGCGCGGGGACTTCGGCTCCGGCGTCAGCGTCGGGCTCCAGGAATCGAAAGGACTCGAGGCGCCGGCCGCCCAGCATGTGGAACGTAGTGAAGTCGTCGAGCAGCGAAACATGCGCGCGCGCTCCGCGCAGGCCATCGGGGACCTTCCCCCTCAACAGCGTGCCCAGCTGGGCCCTCGCAACCGGGCCCACGCGTCTGGACCCCTCGGCAACCGGACATCCGGGGCCGCGAACCCCGCCGGCTTCCAGGTCGAAACGGGCAATCTCCACCTCCTCAAGGACTGACCCGCACGCGGTACACGTCGTCAATTCGGGACCGAAACCCAGGACCTGCACGATTCGCCAACCGAGCGCCAGCACCTCCCCGATCACCTCGCCGGGCGCCGCCCGCTCGATTCGCTCGAGACCGGTCGAAAGGGAGTCGAAAAGCTGCGGATTGGGTTCCTGCCCCGCGTGCCGCAGCACGAGTTCCGCGGCCACCGATGCACCCGCGAGACGCCGGACGTCCGCCCCCAGGGACAGATGCGCTCTCGCGGGCGCGAACTCGCGCAGGGATTGCAGCTCGCGGTTTTCCCGAAAGGAGATCACGGCCACGCCCTCCGCGAAGGTGCCGACGCCTCCCTGGCCCTTGGAAGCACCCCGGTGGATGCCGCGAGCCATGACTCCAACCAGCCCCAGGTCGCGGGCATAGAACCTCAGGACGCGGCTGCTGTCCGAGAACGGATGGGTACGCAGCAGGATCGCCGGCGTCGTGAGATTGGGCATTGGACGACGGTCACCTTTCAAGCTCGGCCAGCAGCGCTCCGCGGCGTCCGCGGTACTCGTCGGCCTCGATTTGTCCGCTGTGCCATTGTTCGTCCAGACGTGCGACGGCGACCAGCACCTCTCGCCGTCGCGCGGCCATCCGTTCGGAAGCGCGCCTTGGCATGCGCATCGCGAGAATCGATCCGGCCACGGTCAGAGCCAGCGCCAGGAGTACGGCCACGAGCGGAATGGAAGCGGACGGGCTGAGGGGCCGCCCCGGCGCGACCGTCACCACGGTGCCGGCGAGGTCCCTGCCCGCAAAGCGCCGGTAGGTAGCGCCTTCCATGTCGAGTGGGCCAACGGACGCCAACCCGTTCACCGTCAGTTCGCCGGCGGGTTCGAGAAACAGCAGCTCCATCGAGCCCGTGCCGCCCTCGAGTGGCAGCGTGAACGCGTCAGAAGGCATGCGGTAGCGGAACAGGTAGACTCGCTCTCCCGGCGGCACCGGGGCGGACACGTGGACGACGCCCCCGCTGAACGAAGCCGCATCCGGCGACAGGTCGCTCTGCCCGACCGCGAAGTCGGTGGCGCCGGGCGGCAACGGGTGGGACCAGGTTGGCCCGAACTCGCTGGCGACGACTGTCGCCGCGCTGCGGTTCTCGATCTCGAACAGGTCGGTCACGGTCCAGCCGGGACCCGGTGCCGATCGCTCGAGAAACGTGTTTCGGACCCTGACCGGAATGTGGATCGCGGGGCCGGCCCCGACGGTAGGATATGCACGGATCAGGTAGGTGCCGACGGTGTCCGCCGCCTCGCTCACCGTACCGCCGAAGTAGAGGATGCCCTCGTAGCGCAGAGAAGCGAAGTACACGTCGTTGCCCAGGTCGGGATCCTCGGGCGCGGGAATGACGAACTCGAAGCGTCCGTCGCCGCGCACCGAGACACTGTCCACCTCGCCGGAGAACAGCGTAGACACGCGATGGAGTACCACCGTGCCGCTGTCGGCGAGTTCGGCGCCGATTCGCACCTCTCCGGAAATGACCAGCCCCGGAGATGTCTGCGCGTTCACCGCGGTTGGAAGCACCGCCAGCCCGCAGGCGAGCCATGTGGGAAGAAAGGACCTCAGCGCTCGAACCGCCCCAGGTCTTCGGGACGCATTCTGCGGAGGTGTTCCTCCAGCGCTTCCCCGCTCATTCTTCCCTCCTCCGCCCCGTCGGAGTCCTCGTCATCGTTCGCCCCATCCGAAGCCATGGCCTCGGCCACTGAATCGAGAAGGCCTTCCTCGGCGAAGATGCGCGCCTCCGCCCTGAGGGCGATGGCGATGGAGTCGGAGGGCCGCGCGTCGACCGAGATGATCTCTCCGCCCCGGTCGATGATCAACTCGGCAAAGTACGTGCTGTCCTTGACCCTGGTGATGAGCACCCGCTGCAACGTGCCCCCAAGACCCCCGAGTACCGACACGAGGAGATCGTGGGTGAGCGGACGCTGGAACGAAACACCGCCCATGTGCATGGCGATCGCGCTGGCCTCGCCCGGGCCGATCCATATCGGGAGAACCCGCTCGCTACCCAGATCCTTGAGAATGACGACCGGGGTGTTCGACGTCTTGTCGAAAGCGAGGCTCTGCACCCTGACCTCGATCACGATGTCCTCCTGGCTTCCCGGCGTCGCCGTCCGTGTTCGTGTCCATGCCGATGATGGGCATCATGGCCTCGAAGCACAACCCGCGCTACAGCTTCAGCGCACTCAAGATGTCATCGACCCTGTCGATGCGCTCCCAGCCGAAGAGCTGCACTTCCCTCCCGTGCGCGACGGCTTTGCGCGGACGGCGGCCGAAGTGACCATACGACGCGGTGCGTTCGAACACGGGGCCGGCCAGCCCCAGATCCCGTATGATCGCTTCGGGACGGAAGTCGAACACCTGGCTGACCACTTCGGAGAGTCTTGCGTCGTCCAGGCCGTGTCGTGCCGTGCCGAACGAGTCCACCCATACCTGCACCGGCTCCGCCACACCGATGGCGTAGGCCAGTTGCACCTCGCAGCGCGAGGCGACCCGGGCGGCCACAAGGTTCTTCGCCGCCCATCGGGCCGCATAGGCGCCAGACCGGTCGACCTTGGTCGGATCCTTGCCGGAGAACGCCCCCCCGCCGTGGCGCCCCATGCCTCCGTAGGTGTCGACGATGATCTTGCGACCGGTCAGGCCCGTGTCTTCGTGCGGTCCCCCCCGCGTGAATCTCCCGCTGGGATTGATGTGATAGGTGATCTCGCATGGGTGGCCGGGAGCGAACTCCGGGGGAAGCACCGGGTCGATGACCGTGGCCCTCAATTCCTCCGCTATCCTCTGCTGCGTGAGTTCACTGCCCCGTGCGTCGCATTCGTCGTGCTGGGCGCTGAGAACGACCGCCGTGATGCGCAGCGGCTTCCAGTTGCCGTCGTAGGCGAAGGTGACCTGGGATTTGCCGTCCGGCCTCAGCCACGGAATCTCCGCCTGCTTGCGAGCTTCGGAAAGGCGCTTGACGAGGGCGTGGGCGACGGAGATGGGAGCAGGCATGAGCTCCGGGGTATCGTCACAGGCGAAACCGAACATCATGCCCTGGTCGCCGGCACCCAGAGGCTTGGCCTGGCCCCCGACCTGCCCGGCATTGACGGCCGCTGCGATCTCCGGAGACTGGCCGTGGAGGGTGGACGACACCTTCCACGCCCCCAGATCGATGCCCGACCGGGGGCTGTCGTAGCCGGCCCTGACGAGGGTGCGGTGCACGAGGCCGGGGACATCGAGATGACTGGTCCTGCTTACCTCGCCGGCGACGACGGCCAGGTCGGTGGTCACCAGGGTCTCACAAGCGGCCCTGCCTCCGGCGTCGTCTGCGAGAATGGCGTCGACCACGGCGTCCGATATCTGGTCTGCGATCTTGTCGGGGTGTCCCTCGGTGACGGACTCCGAGGTGAACAGGCGGAAGCTCAACGGATTGGCTCTTGAAGAAAGGGGTGATTGACTCCACGCGCCGCGACGATCGATTCGTCAGCCGGCTGGCCGGGGAGTTCGCAGCAACGGGTAACTACGATAACCGTCACGACTCGAAGGGGAATAGGCCTGGATCGGCCATGCCTCCGAGGGCCTCGGCCAGAATCCTCCTTGCCTGCGCTCGTGTGGCCGCTTCCATCGCAGCCGCCGCGGCAGCGCGGAGATCCTCGATGGGGTGGCCGCGGAGGAGGCCTCTGATTTCGGGCAGTGAATGCCACGCGACCGACAGCACTTCGACGCCCAACCCGGCCAGCGCGACCGCCCCGGCGGGTCTCCCGGCCATTTCGCCGCAGGCGCTGACCTCGATACCCGTCTCGCGTCCCGTCCGGGCGACCATCGAGATCAGCCGCAGGACGGCGGGATGCAGCGGGTCGTAGAGGTGCGCCAACCGGGTATTCGTGCGGTCCACGGCCAGGGTGTACTGAACGAGATCGTTTGTGCCGAGCGAGAAGAAATCCACGTGGGGCGCCAGGCAGTCGGCGTTGAGGGCGGCAGCCGGCGTCTCGATCATTGCACCGACCTTGACGTCGTCTCTGAACGGAATCCCGGTCTGACGCAAATCACTCCGGGCCGTTTCCAGGAGCTCTCGCACCACCTCGACTTCTCCGACGGAGTTGACCATGGGCAGCATGATTCGGATATCGCCATGAACCGCCGCCCTGAGGATGGCCTTCAACTGTGTCAGGAACAGCTCGGGTTCATCCGCACACACTCTTACCCCGCGCCGCCCCAGCAGGGGGTTTTCTTCGAAGGGTGCGCGCAGAAAGACCGGAAACTTGTCTCCCCCGAGATCGAAGATGCGGATCAGCACCGGCTGTGCGGGAAAGCTCCGGGCTACGGCCCGGTAGGCCCGATACTGCTCGTCCTCACCGGGCATCTCCCTGCGCCCCACCACAAGGAACTCGGTCCGGAACAGTCCGACGCCCTCTGCACCGTGCTCCTTCGCCCGGCCGGCCTCGCGCGGGAGGTCCAGATTGGCACGCAGGGTGATTTGATGCGATTCCGGCGCGGCTGCAGAGTCGACTGGATCGACCGCCGCCTGCCGCCAGTCCCGGATCGCAGAACGACGTCGTTCGAAGCGTTCCGTTTCGTCCGCGTCGGGTGCTATCACCACCCTTCCGGAGCTTCCGTTGACAATGATCGTCTGGCCGTCGCGAGTCCTGTCCACGATGTGGCCGAGGCCTACGGCCGCGGGGATCTGCAGGGATCGCGCCAGAATCGCCCAGTGGGATGTACGTGATCCCTCGCCGGTGGCGATGGCGACGACCCTGTCCGGCTCGAGGCGCGCGACCAGGCTGGGAGTGAGGTTGCGTGCTACGGCGACCACACCGCTTGCGCTCTCCATGTGCCGCGGATTGGGGAGATCGAGCAGGCGCCCAAGAACGCGCGACTTGAGATCCTGCAGATCGTTCAGCCGGTCCAGAACCATGGGGTGGGTGGTGCGCGACCAACGCTCCTTCAATTCCAGCATTCGCCACTCGAAGGCACGCGCCGCCGTCAGGCGGTTTTCGCGGATGTATCGCTGAGTCCCCTCGACGACTTCCGGATCGTCCAGCATGAGGAGCTGTGGGTCGAAGATCCTGGCCTCGACGACCCCGAGACGGGTTTCGGTCTCTCCCTTCAGCACCTCCAGACGGCCGCGCGCCCAGTCCAGCGCCGCCCGGAACCGCTCGAGTTCGCGGTTGCCTGCCTTCTTGCCGGCGGTCGTCCGGGACGGAACTTGCGGCACGCTCCAGGCGACGTGGTGCACCCTTCCCTTCGCGATGCCCTCGGACGCCGGGAAGCCCGCGATAACCACCGGAGTGTTTTCCAGTGGATCACTCATCGAATCCTCTTCTCACCAGCGCCGCCAACGCAGCTACGGCTTCTGCGGCGTCATCGCCCCGGGCCGAAATGGTCAGCGCGCTCCCCTGTTCCGCAGCCAGCATCAGCACACCCATGATGCTCTTTCCGTTCACGGTCAGGTCCCCCCTGCCGACCGTTACAGATGCCGCAAAGCTGCCGGCAAGCCTTACCAACTCGGCGGAGGGCCTGGCGTGCATGCCCAGCGGGTTTGGGACTTCGACCGCGGTGGAGTGCGTCATCGGTCAGCAGGGTATGGGGCGATTGCCGGTGATCGCCATGCGCCCTTTTTCGACCAGGCGGGGTACAAGTTCCTCGAATCCCAGAGCACGATTGAACACGAAGTCCAGGAGCATCGGCAGGTTGACTCCGGTGATCACCGGCACTTCGGGCAATTCCCGAGTGACGATCATCGCCGCCAGGTGGCAACTTCCTCCGGGGAGATCCGTGAAGACAAGGTTGCGTGCTCCCGACAGGGCCCTCTCAGTGCGCTCGCACAGTTCCTCGCGGCCCAGCCCGCGGTTCGGCACGCCGAACAGGGCCTCGGGCGTCACTCCGGCAATCTGCCTTACCGCGCTCACGAGGCCATCCGCAAGCGCCCCGTGGGCGACAACGACGCCGCGGGCCGGTTCGTGGGCCCGTGACCCCGTGTCACTCATAGTCCTGGATCAGTGAATCACGCGGGTTCATCGCCCGCCGCAACCCGTCGTTGAAGCGGGTGGGCACGTCGACGCCGCCGTACGCGAGAAGCTGATTCATCGCGATCACCTCGCTGATGACGGTGAGATTCTTGCCCGGGTTGAGCGGAATGACGAGCCTGGGGATGCCCACGCCGAGTATGGTCGTGGACTCCCTCCCGAAGCCGGTTCGATCGTACTCTTGCGCATCGTCCCACGGCTGGAGGTCGACGATGATCTCCACGCGCTTCCTCTGCCGCGTGGCCCTCGTGCCGAACATGGAAGCGATGTCGATGATTCCGATACCGCGGATTTCCATGTGGAAGTTCTGGAGCTCATGGGCTTTCCCCATGAGGACATCGTTGCCTCGCCTCGACACGAGCACGAGATCGTCGGCGACAAGGCGGTGGCCGCGCTGCACCAGCCCGAGTACACATTCCGATTTGCCAATCCCGCTTGGCCCGGTGAAGAGCAGGCCGATGCCGTACACGTCGGCCAGAGACCCGTGCACGGAGGTGGTGGGAGCAAGTACGTCCTCGAGATACGGCTTCAGTACCTGTTGGAAATCCGCGGTGGCCAGAGGGGTTCGAAAGACCGGGATTCCGGCCTCCTCGGCCGCGGCCAGGAAGGGGGGCTGCACATCCTGCCCCGACGATACGAAGACCGCAGGCACCCCGCGAGCAAACACCGCTTCGAGTCGCCGGCGGACCTGATCGGGCGGGAGCGTGTCCAGGTAGCTCATTTCGGTCTCGCCAAACACCTGAATGCGTCCTGCCGTCAGCCGGGCCGCATGACCCGCCAGGGTCAAACCGGGATTGAAGATCTCGGGGTCCGAAACGAGACCGTCCAGCGACGCGGCGGGAGTGACGCGCTGAACTTCCAGTGCCGTCTCCCTGGCCGCCAGGAGCTCCCGCACGGTTATCGACGTCTTCACGAAATGCGGAATTCCTTTCGCTTCGTCCGGTCTCGCCGGAGGATCCGCTTGATGTGGTCGTCGAGCTCGTCCAGTGCACCTCGAAAGTTCTGTCCCTGTCCGCGCGCTACCGCGGGTTGGCGGCGCCGGCGGGACACGATCGCCTCCACGGTACACGAGCGTCCTTCGATCTGAAAGACGAAACTGGCTCCCATGGTCGCAGGATCGAACCGGGGCCAGCGCATGGCCAACGCGTCTGCGTGTTCGCGGTCGTCCTGACTGATTTCACATCCCTGGGCTGTTATTCGTATCGGGATCACGTCGCGGTCTCCGACAATGCATTAGGGTGAGCGTGCGGGTGGCAAGACCGGCCTCCGTTGACGGGGAGGCCCATGTGATTCTACCTAGTCTAACAGCCCGCCCGAAGTCCGCGTGCGTTCGGCAAGGGACAGCAGCAAGTCCTCGAAGGAATCCGCCATCGCACCCCAGGAATGCTCCTCCGCCATCGACCGCGCTGCCCGGCCCAGCCGATTGCAATCCTCCAGCCTCATGACGCGCTCGAGCGCCCTGGCCAGCGCACCGACATCCCCGTGCGGAACCAGGTAGCCGGTCTCGGCGTGGCGAACAGTCTCGCGCAATCCGGGAGAATCGGAAGCGATGGTCGGCGTGCCGCTCGCCGAAGCCTCCATGCTCACGATCCCCCAACCCTCCTTGGGCGATGTGAGTACATGGGCCCACGACCTCGAGAGGAGTTCGGCCTTCTCCTCTTCAGAGACGAATCCGGCGAACCGTACCTGGTCCGCGATACCCAGGCCCTTCGCAGTCGCCTCCAATCCGGGGCGCGCGTCACCCCTTCCGGCCACGATCAGGTTCAATCCTGTCCCGCGCCGTCGGAGGCGCGCGACCGCTTTCAGGATGAGATCGACCCGCTTGTAGCGCTTGAGGCGCCCCAGGTAGACGATCGTGGCCGACGGGTAGCGCGTCTCGGCAGGCCGCAGGCGGTTCAGCTCGACTCCGTTGCGGATGACTGCGATGTCCGCGGACCGCAACCCGCGCTGTACGAGATCCTGCCGTGTGCTCTCCGAGACGGCAACACAGGGAAGTCCCCGGTATACGGCAGGAATGATGCGCTCGAAGAGCCATGTGGCGGCGGCAAGTCCGGGGTTGGCCTCGCGAAACGCGGTAGTGCCGAAGAGGTGATGTACCAGGAGGAGGTGTAGCGGAGCGGGAGCCCACAGGGGTGACAGCATCGGTACCTTGTTGAGGTCTTCCACCACCGCGTCGAACCGCTCGCCGCCCAGACGTCTTTCGTGGCAGAACGGCGCGGCCAGATTGAAGGTGTACCGGCTTCCGGTCCGATAGACCCGGATGCCGTCGATCTCGGCAGTCGGGTCGCTTCCATCCCACCCCGAGCACAGAAGCGCGATCCGGTGCCCCCTCCCGGCCAGGCGCCCGAAGATCTGGTGGAGATGTTCCTCGGCTCCGCCGGCATTGGGATTGCGTCGATCCTGCCAGTTCACCACCAGGATCCTGAGCCGGGTCGTCGAGGGCATCGCGCCAGGGCCGGTTCAGCGATTCCCGCTGGCCCGGTAAACAGCGTCGAGGACGCCGTTCACGAACCGCGGAGAATCGGTACCGCCGTATCGTTCGGCCAGTCGGACCGCCTCCTGAATGGCCACCTTGCCCGGCAGGTCGTCGAGGAACAGTATCTCGGTCGTGCCAAGCCGCAGAATCCCACGGTCCATGACCGAGAGCCGATCCAGTCGCCAGTTGTCAAGGGACGAAGAGATGGTCTCCTCCACCTGAATCCTGTTCGCGGTGAACGCATCGACCAGCCTCAGGAGGTAGGGCAGTCTGGATGGGGATACCATTCGGTGCTCGCAGGTTTCGGCAAGGGCCTCCTGAACGCTCAGATTTCCGCCCTCGGTCTCCCACCGATAGTGGACCTGGAGAAACCAGGCGCGCGAACGACTACGGTCTCGTCGCTCCTGGGGATCGAGCACCGTGTGCACGACGCACCTATGCGTTCCCGAGGGAATCCCGGAACTCGATCATGGCTAGCGCGGCCTCGGCGAACTCGCTCCCTCTGTTGGTGCCGTAGACGTCGCAGCGGGACATCGCCTGTTCCGCATTTTCCGTCGTGAGCACCCCGAAGACGACAGGTATATCGGCAGTCAACGCCACCTGACCCAACCCGTCGCTCGCGTTCCCCGCCACGTAGTCGAAGTGGGAGGTCTCCCCGCGTATCACGCACCCGATCGCCACGATCACGTCGAAGCGGTCGGAGTTCGCGATTCGGCGAGCCGCCTGCGGCAGTTCCCACGCTCCCGGGACGTGGAACACCGCGATCCTGTCCTCGGGCACGCCCTCCGCGATGAGCCGATCCCGCGCCCCCGTCAACAACTGTTCCGTAATCATGTTGTTGAAGCGCGCGACCAACAATGCGATCCGGACGCCTCCATCCTCAGCCGCTTCAGTCACCCTCCACCTCCATCCCGCCCGCATGCGCGGCGATTCTCGTCGTCACTCCCCCGCCCATTCGCAGACCTGCGAAGGGCTCCTTCCCCACCACTGTCAGTGCATACCCGTCCAGTCCCACAATGTGCCACCGGCTGTTCGTAAGCAATCTGACCGAACTCAACCCCAGGTCGAGCAGGATCTGGGCACCGATCCCGTAGTCCCTCAGCACCTGGCCCTTTGCAGAGGAGTCCTTCCCGCGCCGAGGACGGTCGACAACGGAACGGAGACGGTCGACCAGCCGCTCACCGGCGCGGTCCCGGTGGATGTAGACGACGACCCCCTGGCCCTCTTCGTCGATGCGACGCATGGCGCCGGCCAGCAGGTTGCCCTCGACCTGGTCGAGCGATCCGAAGGTATCCGCCAGCGGGTTTTCCGCGTGCATCCGGACGAGCACGTCGTCTTCTCCCTCCACCTTCCCCTTGACCAGCGCGAGGTGGACCCGGTCGTCTATCTCCGTCCGGTAGCCGATGACCGTGAAGTCTCCCCAGGAGGTCCGCAGCGGGGCTTCGACGACCCTGGTCACCAGCCGTTCCCGCGACAGGCGATGGGCGACCAGCTGCTCGACCGTGATGAACTTGAGCTTGTGCCTTTGGGCCATGACCTCGAGTTGGGTCCTCCGCGCCATTGTTCCGTCCTCGTTGAGGATTTCGCAGATGACACCGGCGGAGCCGAGACCGGCGAGCCGCGCCAAATCCACCGCGGCCTCAGTCTGCCCGACCCTCCGCAGGACCCCTCCCCGCCGCGCCCGGAGCGGAAAGATGTGGCCGGGCCTGCGCAGGTCCCCCGGAGTCGACGCAGGGTCTGCAAGCACTTGAACCGTCCTCGCCCGGTCGTGCGCCGAAATGCCGGTGGTCACGCCATACCGCTGGTGAGCGTCGACCGAAACGGTGAAAGCGGTACCCTCCGGATCGGTGTTGCGCTCGGTCATCAGGGGGAGTTCCAGCGCGTCGGCACGGTCCGGGGTCAGCGAGACGCAGATCAGGCCGCGCCCGAACTTGGTCATGAAGTTGATCAGTTCGGGAGTGATCCGGTCGGCTGCGCAGACCAGATCACCCTCGTTTTCTCGGTCCTCGTCGTCCGCGACAATGACCAGCTTCCCCTCGGCGATGTCCCGGATGGCGCCGGGTACGGAATCAAAAGGCATGGGTCTCGATCATCCGCCTCACGTACTTGCCGATCAGGTCGGCCTCCACGTTGACACGGTCTCCAGGTTCAAGCAGGCGAAGGTTGGTGTGTTCCCACGTATAGGGGATTATCGCTACCTGGCAAACCGCGGAATCCGTCAACCGGTTGACCGTGAGGCTCACACCGTTCAGCGCGACGGAACCGTGCAGTACGGTGGTGGAGAAGACGCCTGGCGGGAGTTCGAAGTCCAAAAACCGTGTGTTTCCCTCGGTTCGTCGAGTCAGAAACGTCGCGAGCCCGTCCACATGTCCCTGCACCAGGTGTCCGTCGAGCCGGTCGCCGGCCCGGATCGCACGCTCCAGGTTGACCCGGGATCCGACCGCGTACCCACCGGCGATGGTGCGCCCCAGTGTGGACGCACCGAGTTCCACCGTAAACGTCGAGTCGTTGCTGTTGGCCGTGGTCAGACAGGCGCCGTCGACAGCCACGGACTGCCCCGCCGCCAACTCACGCGCGAACGCGGTCGCGATGGCGATCGTGCGTCCCTGCGTCCCGCCTCTGACCGAGGCAACCACGCCCGTCGTTTCCACGATTCCGGTAAACACGTTCTTCAGGCTCCGCGGTCGAGTACCATCAGCGTATCGTTTCCGAATCTCACCGGATCGAGGCGCGTCTGCCATTCCGGCATTGCGCGCGTGCCCATGCCGTCCGCGTCGTCCGGGACGCGCGAAGGTACGGGGAAGGCCGGTACCCCGCCGGCTCCGATCAGGCGTGGAGCCAGGAACACATAGATTCGGTCGACGAGGTCTCCGTCGAGCAGTGATGCGCCCAGAATGCCCCCGCCTTCGCACAGGATGGTGTCGATACCACGCTCCGCGAGTGCTCCGAGGATCTCCTCGAGGTCGAGGCCGCGCCCGTCCTGGCTGACCGGCACAACCTCGGCTTGTTCGCCGAGCAACCCTTGCAGCCGCGTGGCCTGACCGACAGCCGTCACCACGATGGGGCGGCGCGCTCCGCCCTCGCACCGCAATGCACGCAGACCTCTCGTCGCCTGACCTTGTGTGTCCAGCAGCACCGGTACGGGAGGTACGCGCGGCACTGTTTCCCCCCGTGCGGTGAGCCGGGGGTCGTCGGCCCGCCAGGTACCGCTTCCGACCAGGACCGCGTCGAAGCCGGCTCGAAGGCGGTGGACCTCGGCCCTCGCTTCCGGCCCGGTCAGCCAGACCCGGCGTCCGCCGCCCGGAGCAATGTACCCATCGAGACTGACGGCAAGCTTCAGGGCCAGGTATGGTCTGTGGATACCCGGGTCCCGGAAGAAGAACGGGTTCTCGGCTGCCCAGTCGGTCCACTCGCCCACCGGGCCGTCAACCCGCAGTCCGGAACGCCTGAGGCGTTCGGCGCCACCTCTGGCCGCCGAACCCGGTTCCGGCGCCCAATACACGACCCGCTCGATACCCGCCCCGCGGATGGCTTCGGTGCAGGGCGGCGTCTTGCCGACGTGATTGCAGGGTTCCAGACTCGAGTACAGCGTGGCGCCGCGGGCGTTGTCCACGGCGGCCAGTGCCGTGGTCTCGGCGTGCGGTCCCCCGAAGAGTGCGTGATATCCCTCCGCCAGGACCTCTCGGCCGCGAGCGACCACGCACCCCACCATCGGATTGGGATGAACACGACCCCATCCCCTGCGTCCCAGCAGGATCGAACGCCGAAGCAGACGGTAGTCGAGATCGCTCAGATGGGACGCGGCGGACGACGCCACCGGACGAACCCTCAAAGCGTGATCCTGAAGGCAGCGGAGGCGAACCAGGTAGCCCCGGCCGGATCGTAGCCCGCGCTCCGGCCGGCGAAGGGGTCCCCCACCCCCTCGGCCACACCCACTTCTACCGAAAGTCGGGTCAGCAGAAAGTTGAACCAGCCGCTAACGAAGTAGAGCACGCGCTCGGAAGCGACATCGCCGTTGATCGAGCCCGGATCACCCGCTCCACGCGGCACCGACAGTTGAACGTCACCTTCATAGCGATCCCATCCGACGCCGCCCATGATGCCGATCACGAACCAGTTCTTGCCGGCGGTCGCCCGCAGCGACGACACGGTGAGCCCTGTGGTCGCCTCGCCCGGGTTCCCGTCGGCCGTGTTTCCGGCTCGGATGTCCGAATGCCAGCTGCGTGACGCCGCAACCGAGATTCCGGGGAGGGTGAAGGACTCGCGAAGCACCCCCACTCGCGCACCTGCCCCAAACCCGGATCCGGTACCGTCCAGCCCCGCTTCACCGGGAAGGCTCACGACGGAGTAGGAACCGATCAGGTCCACAGAGAGAATGCCACCGACGGTCGGCGCCAGCTGGAAACCGTCCATGACCCCTGCGACCGCGGTTCCCTTGAGCCCCAGCAGCGCAGCCGTCTGTCCCTCCGCCAGCTCGGCAGGGGTGGAGCCCGAGACGTTGGGAAGGGTCGCCCGCAGGGCCAACGCAGATACCGTAAGCCCGATGCGCGGCATGAGGCCGAGCCGCCGCCCGTGCGTACTGGGTGTCCCGGGAATGTCACTCCCCAGCGCTGACGCCAAACCGACCCCCTGCTGGACCGCCATCGCCGCCAAAGCCATCTCGCGGCACGTCGACAGGAATTGCGTCCTGCCCCCGGTGCAACGCTCGGCCAGGTCTGCGACACCCTCGACCCTCGCGTAGTCGGCACCCAGATCCTGAGCCGCGGCCGTAACGGGCGCACCCGCCCACAGGACCGTCGCGGGCACCAACAGCAATGAAGTCCATGCGGCGCGTGGCCGCCGTGCCGGAGCCGTCCGGCTATCCACTCCAACACACTCCCTGGAGCTCGACACCTGTCCCCCTCACCACCTCTCCGATCGACCAGGCATCGCGGCCGAGGGCTGCGAGTACGGTCTCCTCATGGCCCGGCGCGACCGCCAGGATCATCCCGACGCCCATGTTGAAAACGCGGTACATCTCGTCCGGCGCCACGCCTCCGGCATCGCTCAATTGCCGGAAGACATTCGGCACCGACCACGACCCGCAGTCAATCCTGGCCCCCAGCCCGGACGGGAGCACACGGGGAAGGTTGCCCTCGATGCCCCCGCCCGTAACGTGAGCCATCGCACGCACCAGCCTCCGCTCCAGCAGTGGCCACACTGTGTTGAGATAGGATCGATGAACCCGCAGCAACACCTCGCCCGCGGAAGCGGATTCGCCGGGGAAAGGGTCGCCGACACCGAGTCCCATGCGCTCGAAGACGATGGTTCTGGCCAGCGTGAAGCCGTTGGTGTGCAGTCCCGACGAGCGGATGGCGACCAGGCGGTCGCCGGGACGCACACCCGAACCGTCGAGTATCCGGCCCCGTTCGACGATCCCCACGACGAAGCCCGCGAGATCGTACTCGCCGCTGCCGTAGAAGTCCGGCATCTCGGCCGTCTCCCCGCCGAGCAGCGCGCATCCGTTCTCGCGGCAGGCACCGGACACGCCGGACACGACCTCCTGCGCCACTCCTTCGTCCAGCCGGCCCGTCGCGAGGTAGTCGAGGAAGAAGAGGGGCCTGGCTCCCTGCACCAGGATGTCGTTGACACAGTGGTTGACTAGGTCGCGACCGACGGTGTCATGGCGCCCCGAGAGGAATGCCACCTTCAGCTTGGTCCCGACGCCGTCCGCGCTGGCAACAAGGACCGGGCGCGACAATCCCTCGGGCACCGCGTACAGTCCCCCAAACGCGCCCAGGCCCGAAAGGGTGTTCTCGTCTCCGGCCGCGTCCAGCAGGGGTGCGAAGGCGCGCTTGGCCCGCTCGGCGGCATCCAGGTCGACACCGGCGTCCTTGTAGGTGAGTGGATCGTTCATACGTGCTCCAGCGAGCCGTTCAGCGTCTCTGCCCTTCCCTTCACTGCGTCCGGATCAAGTTGCCTGAAGCGATCGACAGAGAACGCCTCTACAGCGTACGAGCCCGTCGCGGAGGCGTGGACGAGCGCCCGCCGCAGGTCCGTCCCCCGGCCATCGAGGTATCCCAGGAATCCCCCCGCGAAGGCATCTCCCGCGCCAGTCGGATCGACAACGGCAGGAACGGAATAGGCCGGGCAGGAGAACGTCCAGCCATCGGCAAACAGGGTCGCGCCCTGATCGCCCTGCTTGACGACCACAATGCCGGGCCCCCGCTCCCGAATCCATGCGGCGGCCTCTGCGACATCCCCTCTCTCGGCCAGGGCAAGTGCTTCTTCGTCGTTGACAAACAGCATATCGATACGGGCGAGCAACTCGATCAGCGCCTCGCGGGCGCCGTCGATCCAGAAGTTCATCGTGTCGGCCGCGACCAGGCGGGGCGACCGCACCTGTTCCAGTACGCCCATTTGCAGGACCGGATCGATGTTGCCGAGGAACACCACTCCCGAGTCGCGGAAGCCGGGCGGCACCACCGGGTCGAACGAGGCGAAGACCCCCAGGCGCGTCGCGAGCGTCGTGCGCTTCCGAAAGCCCGCGTGGTAGCGACCCGCCCAGAAGAAGCTCTCGCCGGGAACCCGCACGACGCCTGTCAGATCGACTTCCCGTTCCTGAAGAAAGCGAAGCCGGTCCAACGGGAAGTCGTCACCCACGACCCCGACGACTCGTACGCCGGTGAACAGAGACGCGGCGGCGGAGAAGAAGGTCGCCGATCCGCCCACGACCCGGTCGACACCCCCGGTCGGGGTCTCCACCGAATCCAGGGCCACGCTCCCGACGACGAGGACGGCCATCAGGCGCCGCGCTCCATGCGCTCCGGCGCCGTGATGCCGAGCACGGCCAGCCCGTTGCCCAGCACGATCCGGGCTGCCCCGGCCAGCGCCAGCCGCGCCGCGCGAAGCGCGCCATCGCTCACCAGCGTCCTGCGCGCAGGATCGCGGGTCGGGTGTCCCGACTGGTACCAGGAATTGACCAGTCCCGCGGTTTTCTCCAGGTAGTCGCATACCAGGTGGGGGGCGCGGGTTCGCGCGGCGCGGCGCAGGAAGTCCGGAAACTCCGCCAGCTGGTTGATGACCTCCCGTTCGATGGGCGCGTCCAGCAGCGAGGTGTCCGCCGCCTCCGCGACGTCGGGCCCGTCCCCATACTGATCCCCGGCAAGCTCGAAGAGGCGGCAGAGCCGAGCATGGGCGTACTGCACCTTGTAGACCGGGTTGCGATCGGATTGGTCGAGCGCCAGGTCCAGGTCGAAGGTGAGGTGCGCCTCGGGCCGGCGCATCAGGAAGAAATAGCGCGCCACGTCGGCACCGACCTCGGCCACCAGCTCCGCCAACGTGGTGTATGAGCCGGCCCGCTTCGAAAAGCGCACCTCCACTCCACCCCGTTCCACGGTCACCATCTGGTGCAGCACGTACTCGGGATAACCGGGGCGTCGGCCCAGCGCCTGCAGCCCGGCGCGTACCCGGTCGACGGTGCTGTGATGGTCCGCTCCCTGCACGTTGACGACCTCGTGGAAGCCACGCTCCCACTTGCTCATGTGGTAGGCGACGTCCGGCAGGAAGTAGGTCGGCGACCCGTCGCTCTTGACCATCACCCTGTCCTTCTGGTCGCCGAAGCGGGAGGTCCGGAGCCAGGCGGCGCCATCGCTGCGGTAGGTGAGGCCGGTGTCGTCGAGCGCCTCGATGGTGGCCGCGACACGTCCGTCGTCGTACAGCCGCGTCTCGGGGTAGTACTCGTCGAAGTGCACCCGGAAAGCGGCCAGGTCCTTCTTCTGCTCGTCTCGAAGTTCCGCTACCGCGAAGTCCCGCATGGACTGCAGGGCCGCGTCGCTCTGGTCGCCCTCGTATCTCCTGCCCACCTTCTGCCGCAGCAAGTCGGCGATCTCGGCGACATAGTCTCCCTGGTATCCGTTCTCGGGTACCGGGACGTCATGGCCGAGCAACTGCTGGTAGCGGGCCCGAACGCTCTCTGCGAGGCGCATGATCTGTGCACCTGCATCGTTGAAGTAGAACTCGCGGTGAACCTGCCACCCGGACCACTCCAGCAGCGACGCGATCGCGTCTCCGAGCGCTGCCTGCCTCCCGTGTCCCAGGTGCAGCGGGCCGGTCGGGTTGGCGGAGACGAATTCGACCATGATCCGCCTTCCGGACCCCTCGTCGTTTCGACCGTAGGCACCCGCGGCCGCCAGGATCCGGTGCAGCGACCCGCCCACCGTCGCCGCTTCCAGGAAGAAATTGAGGAATCCGGGACCGGCGATGTCGATACGGTCGACGCCTTCCAGTCCGTCGAGCCTCTCCTTCAGGTCCTGCGCGATATCCCGGGGAGCACGGCGGAGGCGCGAGGCCAGCGCCAGCGCGATGTTCGAAGCCAGGTCGCCATGGCTGGTGTCCTTAGGGCGCTCCAGACGGAAGCCCGCACCGGTTGCACCCAGCTCGGCAGCGGCCCTACTAAGGGCGTCCGAGATTCGCTCGACGAACATGCGGATCAGCCGCCCTGCGCCGCCGTTCCTCCGTCCGACGACCTGGTGCCGGAAGCAGCCTCGCCGGCGGCCTTCCCGACGGCGCTGCCCCCTTCCGCCCCCGGCTTTCCGGATTCCCGCGAAGACGATGAAGACGGCACGGCACCGCCGGCGGAATCCGATCCGGCATTCCCGTTGCCCGCTCCACGGGCAGATTCCCCTGCTCCAGCCCCGGCCTCCTCGCGCGCCCGCTTCCGATAGTCTTCCGAGCGGTAGTCCGTGATGTAGAACCCATCGCCCTTGAAGAGCAACCCGGCGCCACCGGAGATCAGCCTTTCCGCGCCGTGGCCGCAATCGGGACACGGTGCGCCCGGCTGGTCGCTCATCCTCTGGAAGACTTCGAAATCGCGACCGCAGTCGCGGCATCGGTATTCGTAGGTCGGCATCGGCAGATTCGAACGTAAGACCGGGAGAATCACGGAGGCGCGGACGGACCGGTGGACCCGAACCGCGCGCGCTTCAATGATAACATGACGGCCGCACAGTCATCCGCGGTCAACGGGGATTCTCGTAAGTCCCCCACAGCCCGCGCAGAACCTCGCTGATCTCGCCGAGAGTGGCGCCGCCCTTCACCGCATCGATCATTACCGGAAGCAGGTTCTCGTCGCTGGCGGCGGCATCCCGGACCCGCCGCAACAGATCCCGCACCGCATCACCGTCACGCCGAACCCTGAACGCCGCAACCGCCTCGGTCTGCCGCGCCTCCAGCGCGCGGAAGTCGGGCCCGCGTTGCGCCTCGTGCACGTCTTCCGTCCGGTAGCGGTTCACCCCCACGACCACCCGCTCGCCGGCTTCGATCTCCAGCTGATGCCGGTACGCGGCGCGGTGAATCGCCTCCTGCATGAAGGGGATCGCACCCGCGGACCCTCCCATCTCCTCGATCCTGTCCATCAGCGCCAGCGCCTCCGACTCCACCCGATCCGTCAGATGCTCGACAAGAAAACTGCCGCCGAGCGGATCGACCCACTCCGCGACCCCCGATTCCTCCGCCAGAATCTGCTGGGTGCGCAGCGCGAGCGCCGCCGCTTCGGCGCTGGGCAGCGACAGAGCCTCGTCGTAGCCGTTCGTGTGCAGCGACTGCGTCCCCCCGAGCACACCCGCCAAGGCCTGTATGGCGACCCGCACCACGTTGTTGAGGTGTTGCTGGGCCGTCAGCGTCGAACCGCCGGTCTGCGTGTGGAACCGCAGGCGGCACGACCGGTCAGACGCACCAAAGCGTTCCCTCATCAGCCGTGCCCAGATCCGCCGGGCGGCGCGAAACTTCGCGACCTCCTCGAACAGATCGTTGTGGGCGGCGAAGAAGAACGAAATGCGCGGCGCGAACCCCTCCAGTTCGATGCCGCCGGCGAGCGCCCGGCGCACGTATTCCACCCCGTTCGCAAGCGTGAATGCGACTTCCTGGGCCGCCGTGGAGCCCGCTTCACGAATGTGGTAGCCCGAAACCGAGATGCCGTTCCACCTGGGCAGTTCGGCCGCACAGAACGCCATCAGGTCGCTCACCAGCCGCAGCGACGGCCCCACCGGATAGATGTACGTCCCGCGCGCGAGGTACTCCTTCAGGATGTCGTTCTGAACCGTTCCCCTCAGTTCGCCGCGCCCCACGCCGGTCTCGTCCGCAACGGCGGTGTACAGTGCCAGCAGTACCGGGGCGGTGGCGTTGATGGTCATCGAGCAGGAGATGCGGCCGAGGTCGATGCCGTGGAGGAGCGTGTGCATGTCCGCGAGGGAGTCGATGGCCACACCGACCCGCCCCACTTCTCCGGCGGCCAGGGGAGAATCGGAATCCAGGCCCATCTGCGTGGGCAGGTCGAACGCAACGGACAGGCCCGTCGTCCCCTGGTTCAGCAGGAAGTGGTAGCGGCGGTTGGTCTCCTCGGCAGTGCCGAAACCGGCGTACTGGCGCATCGTCCAGCGCCGTCCCCGGTACATGGTGGGGTAGATGCCACGGGTGAAGGGAAAGCGCCCCGGCTCTCCCAGATCCGCCTCGCGCTGGAACCCCTCCGGCAGCCCGTCGAAGGCCGCCCCGGCGTCTTCCGGTTTCACTCCGCCTCGACCTCGCCGAACTCCACCAGCACCTGCCCCTTCGCGACAGCGTCCCCCGCGCCGACCTGAATCCGCGCGACGCGCGCGGCGGCGGGGGCGCGCAGCTCGTTCTCCATCTTCATCGCCTCGACGATCATGACCGTCTCGCCCGCGTCCACGACCGCGCCTTCCTCCACCTCCACCCGCACCACCAGTCCCGGCATCGGCGCCTTGAGGGGGGCGATCGCGGTCCTTCCGGCGGAGATGGCGGAGAGCGCCCTGACCTTCGCCTGGCGCTCGTCCAGGACCTCGACTGAAAACGAGCATCCGCCCAGGTCGATCTCCCATCTGCCACGTCCGCCGTCCCGGGCCATGAGCGGCACGGACGCACCATCCAGGAGCAGGGAATGCCCGATGGGCGGACTCGTCACCACCAGCGAGGCCTCGCGGCGCCTTCCGTCGATGACGACCCCGCCGTCCGCCTCGACGACCACATCGTGATCCTCGCCCCGCAGCGAAACCACGTAGCGGCTCGGTCGGGTCGACATCGACGCTTCACCCATGAGCACGGCGCTGCCAGTCCCCCAATGGTGTCCCGCCGCCTCCGATGCGCGGGGCTGCCCGCTCTTCGCGTCTCCGATGCTCCAGGAGCGCCGACGCCGCGATCAGGGCTTCCCGTTCCGCCGCCGACATCGCGGCGTCCAGCAGATCGGGATGCTCCGTGAGATACGCGGTCGACAGGCGGCCTTCGCGGAAGTCGGGCTCGTCCATGATCCGGCTCAGAAGCGGTGCGCAGGTCGCGATACCGCCGATCCTCAACTCCCCGAGCGCACGCTTCATCCGCTGCACCGTTCCACGGCGGTCCGGGGCCCAGGTGATCAGCTTGCCCAGCAGCGGATCGTAGTGAAGTCCGATCTCCGATCCGCGAGCGATCCCGCCGTCCCAGCGCACCCCCGCCCCGTGCGGCGGCACGAACTCGTCGACGATCCCGGTGACGGGAAGGAACCCGTCGAACGGGGACTCGCTGGTGATTCGGCATTCCAGCGCGTGACCTCGCAACGGGATTTCCTCCTGGCGCAGCGGCAGCGGTTCCCCCGAGGCGACCCGGAACTGCCACTCCACCAGATCCACCCCCGTCACCAGCTCCGTCACCGGATGCTCGACCTGCAACCGCGTGTTCATCTCCAGGAAGAAGAACTCACCCCCCGCGTGCAGAAACTCGACCGTGCCGGCGCCGACGTAGTCCACCGCCCTGGCCGCCCGCGCCGCGGCCGCTCCCATTCGGCGCCGCTCCTCCGGACCAATGAGCGGCGACGGCGCTTCCTCGACGAGCTTCTGATGGCGTCTCTGGATCGAACATTCCCGCTCGAACAGGTGCACGACGTTGCCGTGCGTGTCCCCGAACAGCTGGATCTCGATGTGACGGGGTCGTTCCAGGTAGCGCTCCACGTACACGCTGCCGTCGCCGAAGGCCGCTTCGGACTCGCGCACCGCAGCATCGAACGCGCCGCCAACCTCGTCCACCGTGCGGACGACGCGCATCCCCTTCCCCCCTCCCCCGGCAGCCGCCTTGAGCACGACCGGGAAGCCGACCGACTCGGCCGCGCGGCGCGCTTCACTCCGCGAACCAAGGGACGTGTTTGTCCCGGGCACGACGGGAACTCCCGCCGCAGCCATCCGCTGCCGCGCCTCCGTCTTGTCCCCCATCGCCCGGATCGTGCTTGCGGCGGGACCCACGAACACGTGCCCCGCGTCGACCACCGCCTCGGCGAAATCCCCGCGCTCCGCGAGGAAGCCGTAGCCGGGGTGGACCGCCTGCGCCCGTGAGCGCCTCGCGACGTCGAGGATCCGGTCGACGGCCAGGTAGCTCTCCGACGCGCGAGCGGGTCCGACGCAGTACGCCTCGTCGGCGTGCATGACATGGGGCGAGCCCCGGTCCGCCTCCGAAAAGACCGCGATCGTACGGATTCCGAGTTCGCGCGCGCCGCGGATTACGCGGAGCGCGATTTCCCCCCGGTTGGCGACAAGTACGGATTCGAGCAAGGCGTGCGCCCGGTGCCCCCGGCCCCCGCGCCGTTCAACGTCGGCCTTGTCTCCCGGCGTAGTACGCCGAACGGCAGCTGCGTGGGCGGATCGTGGATGTGACTGGGTTGGGTCGGAATTCAGGACCGGTTAATGGTACCCACGATCGTGGTCTCCGCGCCATCGCGCCAGATCCTGAATTCGATCTCCTCGTCTTCCGTGTAGGAAGCCAGAATCCGGCGCAGCTCCGCCACATCGTCGACCGTCCGTCCCTCGACGCTCACCACGACGTCTCCGGGCCTCAGGCCCAGCGCCGAGTCTTCTTCGGCATCGGCGACGAGCACGCCCTCCGAGGTGCCGAAATAGGCGCCCAGCCCGGGGTTCAACTCGATCAGATCCAGGCCGTGCGTACCGAAGTACGCAAAGTCGTACCTCCAGTCGTGCAGCTCATCGGGGCTGAACCTTGGCAGCACGGTGACGTCGGCATCGCCGCCGGGGTACACCACGTACGGCCATTCGATATCCTCGTAGCGTTCGCGCACCCCCTCCATCATTTCCCGCACCCGCTCATTCACGTCGCGCAGGTGGATGCTCAGTGTATCGAGCGTGGGACGCATGAGCGTCGTGGAGAATCCCAGGTGCTCGGGAAACACGGTGAGGGTCAGCGATTCGCCCTCGCGGTCGACTCCGACTTCGACCGCGTCGCCTTCCGTCACTTCGCTCATCAGGGCTCGCAGGCGCCTCTCGGGCGACCATGGGCCGGTTCCCGACCGCGACTCTTCATCCAGGGGCTCGGAGAGAATGTGTCCGGAGATCGATACGATCAGATCCCCCTCGAGAATCCCCGCATCCTCCGCCGGGCCACCGCGAGACAGTCCGCTGACCACGACCCCGCCGCCTTCTCCGGGGACCGTTTCACCCAGGTACACACCGAGCATCGGCCGGGCGTCACCGGTCACCCACAACACCCGACCCCTGCGGTCGCGCTCCTCGCGCTCTTCCTGCGCCAGGGTGGCCGGAGACCACGCCAACGAAGCGAACACCCCAAACACTGCGAAGGACAACAACCCGCTCACATTCTTCTGCAATCCCGACGTTCCCATCCTGGTTCCCTTCTCCGTTGGTGTCGCAGCCCCCGGCACACCCCTGCTCAGGCTACTCGGCAGGTGAGACGCACAAGTCGGCCGAGGGGTTGCACGGGGAAACCGGCAGATCGGGCACGGACTGCTACAGCGGGATGTTGCCGTGTTTTTTCGGGGGGTTCGTATCCCGCTTTCGGGAGAGCATGTCGAGGGCGTTGATCAGACGGGGGCGCGTGTCGCGGGGATCGATCACGTCGTCCACATATCCTCGTGCCGCCGCTACGAACGGATGCGCGAACTTCTCCCTGTATTCCGCCATCCTCGCCTCGGTCGTGGCCGCGGGATCGTCGGATGCGGCGATCTCCTTCCGGAACAGGATCTCCACCGCGCCCTTGGGACCCATGACCGCGATCTCCGCCCAGGGCCAGGCCAGATTGATGTCGCCCCGCACGTGCTTCGAGTTCATGACGTCGTATGCGCCGCCGTACGCCTTCCGGGTGATCACGGTGACCTTCGGCACGGTGGCTTCACAGAACGCATACAGAAGCTTGGCACCGTGCCGGATGATCCCCCCGTGCTCCTGGCTCACCCCGGGCAGGAATCCCGGGACATCCTCGAACACCACCAGCGGGATGTTGAACGCGTCGCAAAACCGCACGAAGCGGGCACCCTTGTCCGAGCTGTCGATGTCCAGCACTCCGGCCAGGACCGCGGGCTGGTTGGCCACGATGCCCACGGAATGGCCACCCAGGTGCGCGAAGCCGGTGATCAGGTTGCGCGCGAAGTCGGCGTGCACCTCGTGGAACTCGCCATCGTCCACGACCTCCCGGACGATCTCGACGATGTCGTAGGGACGATTGGGATTCTCGGGCACGATATCGAGCAACGTGTGACTTCGGCGGTCGTGGGGATCGCTGCCCGGGCCCGGCGGGGGACGCTTCGTGTTGTTTTGCGGGATGTAGCGGAAGAGGCGCCTGACGGCTGCCAGCGACTCGGCCTCGCTGTCGTGCGCGAAGTGGGCGACACCCGAGGTTCCGGCGTGAACGTCGGCGCCGCCGAGCCCCTCCTTGTCGATGTCCTCATGGGTGACGGCCCTGACGACCTCGGGTCCCGTCACGAACATGAAGCTCGTGCCCCGCACCATGTACACGAAGTCGGTGATCGCCGGGGAGTAGACGGCACCGCCGGCGCAGGGGCCGAGAATCACGCTCACCTGCGGGATCACCCCCGAAGCCAGCGTGTTGCGGAGGAAAATGTCCGCGTAGCCGCCCAGCGACACGACTCCTTCCTGGATGCGGGCGCCCCCGGAATCGTTGAGCCCTACGATGGGCGCTCCGTTCTTGAGGGCCAGCTCCTGGATCTTGACGATCTTTTCCGCGTGGGCCTCGCTGAGCGACCCGCCGAAGACCGTGAAGTCCTGGGAGAAGACGTACACCAGCCGGCCCCGTATCGTCCCGTATCCGGTGATCACTCCGTCACCCAGGACCTTCCTCTCCGCCAACCCGAAGTCGGTGGAACGATGGGTGACGAATCGGTCCAGTTCCACGAAGGAATCGGCGTCCAGCAGCAGGTCGAGTCGTTCCCTGGCGGAAAGCTTGCCACGCGCGTGCTGGGCTCGCAGCCTTGCCTCTCCGCCACCCTTCGCCGCCTCGCGTTCGAGCGCTGCCAGACGTTCCAGTGACTCTTTCATGGTCATCGGAATCGCGACGCGCCGGCCCCGGCCGGAAGCCTCATGCGGGTCGTGCTCCCCACATCATCGCCCCGGGCCGGGCGGCGGGGCCGGATCGGTGCCGACATGGTGAAGTTCACGGTTGTAGATCCTCACCGGGAAGTATTCCCTGGCCAGCCTGCCGTCCACGATCGAATAGGTCGCCGTGGCTCCCTCGAACAGGCGTAGTCGCTCGATCGCGTCACCAAGGCCACGGGAGCCACGGCGAAGTTGCCCGTAGGCGTCGAGAACCATGCGGAGGAGATCGAAGCCGGCGGCCGGAACCGGGCTGCGAAGCGTCCGGCGGAAGTGCTCCTCGTAGGCCGCTCGGAACTCGGCGGCAGGGTCGTTCGGGGCATCGGGGAGCGTGGTGCTCACCGCGATGACCCGATTCGTGTGGCGAATGTCAACCGACTCGAGGACCGGGGCTGCGGTCCAGCCGGCCGTGCCCGCGACCTGGATATCCAGCGTATCCAGCCCGAAAAACGCGATTTGGGGCGCCAGCAGCACCACGTCGCCGGGCGGGGCGGCCACAACGAGCAGCTGGGGTGCCAGGGACTCGACCTGCTGCAGCTCCTGCGCGTATGTCGTGGTGCCGGGAATGTAGGGCAGCCTGCGCGTCACAACTCCTCCGAGCTCGAAGAAGCCGTCTTCGAAAGACGTCGCCTCGAGTGTGCCTTCGGGGCTGTCCGGGTGCACGACAACCGCGTCCACGTAGCCGAGCTGCGCCGTGGCTTGCGCCAGGGTGCGTCCCGCGCCCGGATCGCCGGCACCGATGGTGTAGACCCCCGACCGCCGTGAGGGTAGTCGCCTGGCCGTGGGAGACAGAAGGGCAACGCGGTTCGGCGCCGCTCCGGCGGCGGCCTCGAGGTTCTCGTCCGAAAGGGGACCGAGGATGGCGGACGCCCCCCGGGACACCAGTGCCGAGACCGCACGCACGCTCCCCGAACGAGTGCCCTGGTTGTCCTCGAGGAGCAATTCCACCCGGACGCCCGCACGTCGGGCCATCGCCGCGGCAACCTCCATCCCCTCCGCGAAGAGCCTCGCGTACTCCCGGTTCGCCGGTGACCCCGACTCGGGAAGGATCGCGCCGATCACCGGCCACTGATCGACGACGCCCGAGAGTTCGGCGCGCAGCACGGCCTCGGCCGTCCGCAAGGCATCTCCTTCCGAACCTGCTCCCACCACGCGCCGGGCACGCGCGTGCGCTCGCCTCGTATCGCCCACGAAGGCGTGGCGCACGGCGAGTTCGGCGAAGAGCGGACCGATGCGCGGATCGTCGTCGGTCCAGTCGTCGGCGACGTCGGCCAGAGCCATCAGGTCACGCCGGGAAACGCCTGCCACAGCGGCTTCGAGCTCGTCCAGCACCTTGCCGGTCACCGACTCGGCGGGCATGCCCACAAGCGCTGTGGCAACCGCCTCGAACTCGCCGGCGTCGAGCATGCCCTCGACCCACCCGACAGCCACCACCGTGTCCCCCGCGGGTGCGGCTTCCTCGGCGTCGGCGGGAAGTGGACCGCTGGCGGCAGGTGGCTCGCTCTCCGCTCCACCCGAGGCGCACCCGACCAGTCGACCGGCGAAGAGCGTGGCGATCAGGAGCGTCATTCTCGGTCTGTCCGTCATGTCATGCGCCCTGGCGCTCCGGGCCCCTGGCAGGCCTCCTAGTCCTCCGAAAGGCTGGCTTCCTCTTGAGGATCAGCCTCCTCCTGAGCACCGGCCTCCTCCTGAGCAGCGGCGGCCTCCTCTTGAGCAGCGGCCTCCTCGGGTGCCCGCGACTCCCCTCGCTGTGGCGCCTCCGTGACTTCGAGGACGATCCGCCGATCATCCGCGTCGGAGTTTATCACGCGCAGCGGGATGCTCTCCCCGACCCGGAAGTGCTCTTCGAGCGCGTCCGGCGACACCGCACTGTGCGATCCCGGAACAAACCCCTCGACGCCCTCGCCCAGGTCGACGACGACTCCCTTGTCCTGCAGCCGCACAACCGCGCCCTCCTGCTCATGACCCCTGGCGAACCGCAGCACCAGCTCAGGCCACGGATCGTCGTACAACTGCTTCAGGCCCAAGGAGATCCGCTTGTTGTCGGAGTCGACGTGCAGCACCATCACGTCCAGCTGCTCGCCCTTGTGCACGACTTCCGAGGGGTGCTCCACGCGCTTGGTCCAACTCATGTCCGAGACATGAACAAGTCCGTCGATACCCGATTCGATTTCGACGAAGGCTCCGAAACTGGTGAGGTTCCGCACCGTGCCCGTGAGCCTCTTCCCCGTCGGATACTTGACCGGAAGCGCGAGCCACGGATCCTCCTGGATCTGCTTCATCCCGAGGGAGATCTTCTCCTCCCGGGGATCGACCTTGAGAACCACGGCCTCGATCTCGTCCCCGATCGAGACGAGCTTGGAGGGGTGCCGCACGTTGCGCGTCCACGACATCTCGGAGATGTGGACAAGCCCCTCGACACCCTTCTGCAGTTCCACGAAGGCTCCGTAGTTCGTGATCGAAACGACCCGTCCATGAACCCGGGCACCCACGGGATACCGCTCCTCGATGTCCGTCCAGGGATAGGGGAGGAGCTGCTTGAGTCCCAGCGAGATCCTCTCCCGGTCCCAGTCGATGTCCAGAACCTTCACGTCCAGGTTGCCGCCAACGTCGACGACTTCCGAAGGGTGGCCCACGCGCCCCCAGGACATGTCGGTGATGTGCAGCAGTCCGTCCAGGCCGCCAAGGTCGATGAAGGCTCCGAAGTCGGTGATGTTCTTCACCACACCTTCCCGAACCTGGCCCTTCAGGAGCTCCTTGACGAGCGTGGACCGCTTCTTCTCGCGCTCCCGCTCGAGGATGACCCGGCGGGACACGACGATGTTGCGGCGCCGCTTGTTGAGCTTGATGATCTTGAAGTCGTAGCGCTCCCCGATCAGCTCCTCGATGTTGGGGACTCTGCGCAGCGCGATCTGCGATCCGGGCAGGAACGCGTCCACGCCCATGATGTCGACGGTGACCCCGCCCTTGATCTTCCGGGTCAGAAGGCCCTTGACCGGCTCGTCCTTTTCATACGCTTCCTTGATCAGCTCCCAGACCCTCAGGAAGTCCGCCTTCTTCTTGGACAGGACGACCACGCCGTCCTCGTCTTCCAGGCTCTCGAGCAGCACCTCGACTTCCTGCCCGGGGTCGATCGAATCGGTGTCCTTGAACTCCTCGCGAGGCACGGCCCCTTCGCTCTTGAAGCCGAACTCGAGGATGACCGAGGAATCCGTGGTCCGCAGGACCCTGGCCTTGACGATCTGGCCTTCCTTGACCGGACCGCGCGCCGTCTGGTGGTCGGAGAGCATCGCCTCGAAGTCGCCGCGGGAGACGTCGAGGATTTCCTCGCCGTAGGGGTCGTGAAGCAGCTCGGGGGAAATTCCTTCAGAAGGGAGCGTGCTGTCCGGAGAAGGGCCCTCGTCCGGTCCAATACCGTCAGGCGCCGGCGGGGTTTCTTGCATGTCGTTCATCGTTGCGCATCGCCGGTACGTCGTCCGGCGCTCCGTTGGGGTCCAGTCCGTTCGCAGTCCACGGGCGGGCCGGAGTTGATGGATTGACAACGGGCCGGGGCCATCCCGTGATGGCCGCGGATCGTTACTGGCTCAACTGACCCGACCGGTGCCGACCCCCGGGGGCGGCGACCTGCGACACGAGAACGATGCAGACCCGGTCGGGGTACAGTCTTTAATACTAGTGCTTTGGGGGAAGAAAAGGGAGGGCCAGATCGATTACGGCCTCCGTCTGCGCCACCGGATCGAGGTGCGTCGTGTCTACGATTGTCGCCCCGTCGGCGCGGGTCAGAGGAGCGACCTCCCGGGTCGAATCGAGCAGGTCCCTTCCCTTCAACCGGGCGGCTTCGGCCTCGATTTCAGCGTTCCCCGGGTCGGTCCCGATGCGTTGAAGGATCCTCCGCCGGGCGCGCTCACGGACGTCGGCGTCCAGGTACACCTTGACGTGCGCGTCGGGAAACACGACGGTCGCCATGTCCCGGCCCTCGGCGACCAGGCCGGGCGGCCGGGCGGCGGCGCGCTGGAGGTCGAGCAGCTGGGCGCGCACGAGCGGAATCGCCGAGACGCGTGAGACCGAGGCGGTAACGCGGTCGGCGCGCAGTGCACGTTCCGGCACGCGGATTCCCCGGATCCGCACCCCCATGACGCCCGCGCTCCAGTCGAGCGCGACCTCCAGCGCCTCCAGTTCCTCCCGCGTCACCTGGTCCATTTCGTCGATTCGGCGCTCCGATTCGAGGAGCGCCCAGGTCACGGCGCGGTAGATCGCACCGGAGTCCAGGTGCCGGAAACCGAGACGCGAGGCGGCGGCAGCGGCGGTGGTCGACTTCCCGGCTCCCGCCGAACCGTCGATGGCCAGAACGACGCAGCGAGGCGCGGACCGCGGACCCTCGGCGCGCACCGCGGGCTTCCCCGCCACCGGCACCCGCACCCGCTCGAGCAGTTTCCAGAAGCCGGGGAAGCTGACGTCGGCCACCGCCGGGTCGTCCACCTCCAGGTCGCAATCGCGGGTCGCGCCCAGAACGCCAAAGGCCATCGCGATCCGGTGGTCGTGGAAGCACTCGACCGTGCCCGCCAGCGGCCGCTCCGTTCCCTCGATCGCCAGGCCGTCCGGATACTCCTCCACCCCGACCCCGATCCGTCGCAGGTTGAGGGCGAGCGCGGCCAGGCGGTCCGACTCCTTCACGCGGAGTTCGCGGGCCCCGGTGATTCGGGTCACGCCCCGGGCGCGGGCGGCCAGAACGGCCAGGATCGGCACTTCGTCGATCATTCCCGGAATCTCCTCCTCGCCCACATCCACCGCCCGCACCGGACCCGTCCTCGCGCCGACCCGCAGGTCGCCCACCGGTTCGCCGGCCGCCAGCCGTCCGGGAAGCACCTCGACGCCGATCCCCATCCGCGCCAACACGGGCAGAAGCCCGGTACGGGTGGGATTCAGACCGACCGCGCGAATCGTGAGCGGCGCGCGTCCGGGGGAGAGCGCCGCCCACGCCAGAAGGAACGCGGCCGAGGAGAAATCCCCCGGAACCTCCATGTCCAGCGGGGCGAGACTCGCGGGCGGATTGGGCAGGCGAACCGACCACGCCCCGTCCCTCCACCCCTCCGCCACTTCCACGCCCATCGCCTCGAGCATGCGCTCGCTATGGTCGCGGGACCGGCGCGGCTCCCGCACCTCCACCGGCACACCCGCGCCCAGCGCGGCGAGAAGAACCGCGCTCTTCACCTGCGCGCTGGCAACCTCGCCGCCGTGTCGGATCCCGGTCAGCGGGCCCCCGGTTACGCGCATGGGGAGCACTCCCGGCCGCCCGACGTACTCGACTCCGGCGCCCATCCGTCGCAGCGGCGCCGCGATGCGCTCCATCGGCCTCCTCGACAGCGAGTCGTCTCCGGTCAGCACGACCGACAGGGGCTGCGCGGCCAGCGCTCCCGCGAGAAGCCGCGCCCCGGTGCCGCTGTTGCGGAGATCGAGCGGCGCGGCCGGCTGCCGCCACGCGCGCAGCCCCGGGCCGGCGATGCGCACGGGCTCGCTCGCCGGTCCGTCGGGTCCCAGGATCTCGACACCAAGCGCCGCCAGGGCTCCGGCGGTTGAGAGAGGGTCCGCTCCCCGGGGCGCGGCCCCGATCCGGCTCTCGCCCTCGGCCAGCGCGCCGAGGATCAGGGCACGCTGGGCAATCGACTTGTCGCCGGGCACGCGGATCACGAGCCCCTCGCCGGAGCGGCGCTCCACGCCGGCGCTCAGCCTTCCGCCGACACCCATCGCCCGCCCCTGTCCATGAGTGTCTCCACACCCCGAAGGTCTCCGGACTCCAGCATCCCGCGAATCGCGGCAATCCGGTGTTCAACGGCCCGAAGCGCTGCCGCGTCCTCCCCCGCCGCGGCTTCAAGCAGCGGCAGCCACATGGACGGGCTGGAACCGGCAAGCCGGGTCATGTCGCGCCCGCCGGGACCGAGCTGGCCGGCGGACACTCCGGCGTCCTCCAGCGTCGCGGCCAGCGCGTTCGACAGCAGCTGGGGAAGGTGGCTGACCAATGCCATGACGCGGTCGTGGCGCTCGGCCGCGATCGTGCGTGGTCGCGCTCCCAGCATGCTCCAGAAGCCCCGGGCGGCAGCTTCCGCACCACTCGCGGCGTCTCCCGTGGCCGCCGGGCAGAGCCAGACCCGCGTGCTGTCGAACAGATCGGCGCGTGCGGCCGAATAGCCCGAGCGTTCCGAGCCGCACATGGGGTGCGCGCCCACGAAGGGGGAGGAGGCCGGCGCAGCCGAGGCCGCCTCCAGCACGCCAGCCTTCAGGCTCGCCACGTCGGTGGCCAGCGCGGCACCGCGCCACACCGGCGCCGTTTCGCGCACGAGCCTCACCGTAGCGTCGAGCGGCGCCGCGAACACGACCACGCCGCCGTCGACGTCGCAGTCGCGCAGGCGAGGCACCACCCGCACACCGTCCCGTGCGGCCCGCGCGGCGCTCTCGCCGTCGGGGTCGACGCCGAAGACCGGGACACCCGGCAGGCGGCGCAGCACCCCCTTCGCCACCGAGCCGCCCATGGCGCCAAGCCCGACCACGGTTGCCGTGCGGAAGCGTGGCCCCTCAGGCACGATACCCGATCTCGATCTCGAGCCCGTCGCGCGCGACGACCGACGCGGGGAAGATCGCGCGGGCCTGCTCCTCCAGAACCTTCGGCGAGTCCGCGTAGCGCGCCGACAGATGGGTGAGGACGAGCCGCTTCACCTTCGCCCTCGCGGCCACCTGCGCGGCCTCCGCCGCCGTCGAATGCCGGGTCTCCCACGCCCGCTTCTTCTCCTCCTGGCCGAAGGTCGCGTCGTGGATCAGGAGATCGGCGGCCATCGCCATCTCGGCGGTGGTGCGTGCCGGCCGCGTGTCGCCCGTGTAGACCACCTTGCGCCCGGGACGGGGCGGCCCCACCACCTCGTCCGGCGTGATCGTGCGCCCGTCGACCTCGACCGCCTCGCCGCGGTGCAGCCGACCGAAAAGCGGCCCCTCGGGGACGCCCAGGCGCCGCGCCATCTCCACGTCGAAGCGGCCCAGCCGCAGCTCCTCGACCAGCGCGTATCCGAGGGCCGGCACCCCGTGGTCGACCTCGTAGGCGTGCATCGCCCAGCCGTCGAAACCGACCCTGTCGCCGTGCCGCAGACCGCGGACCTCCACCGGGAAGGCCAGCCGCTCGATCCCCATGCGCACGGCTGTCCGCAGCAGTTCGACCGTGGCTCCGGGGCCGTGGATCGTCATGGGCTCTTCCCTGCCCTGCAGTCCCATCGTCCGCAGCAGCCCGGGCAGTCCGAGAAAGTGATCGGCGTGGCCGTGGGTGATGAAGATGTGCGAAAAGGAGAATCCGCTGCCGAAGCGCATGATCTGGCGCTGGGTCCCCTCGCCGCAGTCGAGGAGGATGGAATCGCCCTCGCGTTGCACGGCGATGCCGGACACGTTGCGGCCAACCGTGGGTCGCGAGGCGGCGGTGCCCAGAAAACGGACTCGAATCATGCGGATAAGGTAACGCGCGCGCGGAGCGGAGTACGCTCGTGCTTTGCGCGGCGGATCGCACGCGGATTACCTTGGAGCGGTTCCGACAAGCTCACCCCGCGCACGCGAGACGGCGGAGGACAGATGAACTTCAGGGTCACGAACAACGGCGGGCGCCTCCATGCTCCCAATCGACGCGATTTCCTCGGATCGGCCGCGGCGGTGCTGGGCGCATCCCAGCTGCCGGCCTTCTCCTCGAACGCGACCGAAATCGCCCGCGACCTGAGCCGCCACCCCGGGACTCCGGCTGAAACCGCAAGCAACGAGGACTTCTGGGCCGAGGTCGCGCGCGCCTTCACCGTCGACCGCACGCTCGTCAACCTCAACAACGGCGGGGTCAGCCCGTCCCCGAGCTTCGTGCAGGACGCCATGAAGCGGCACCTGGACTACTCGAACGAGGCGCCCACCTACACGATGTGGAAGATCCTCGAGCCCCAGCGCGAGGGCGTGCGGGCCCGCATGGCGCGGGAGTGGGGGGTCGACACCGAGGAAATCGCCTTCACGCGCAACGCCTCGGAGGGCCTCCAGACCGTGCAGTTCGGGTACGATCTGCAGAGGGGCGACGAGGTCCTCACCACCACGCAGGACTACGGCCGCATGCTCACGACCTTCCGGCAGCGCGAGCGCCGCGAAGGCATCGTCATGCGGCAGATCAAGGTGCCCGTCCCGGCCGAGGACGACGCCGAGGTGGTCCGCCGCTTCGAGGAGGCGATCACGCCGCGCACGAAGCTCATCCTCATGTGCCACATGATCAACCTGACCGGCCAGATCCTGCCGGTCCGCGAGATCGTCGCGATGGCCCGCAGGTACGACGTGCCCGTCATCGTCGACGGCGCCCACGCCATGGCGCACTTCCCCTTCAGCCTCGCCGAGCTGGAGTGCGACAACTACGCGACCAGCCTGCACAAGTGGCTCTTCGCCCCCCACGGAACCGGCCTGCTCTACGTGCGCCGCTCCGAGATCCCCAGCATCTGGCCCCTCATGGCCGCGCCCGACCGCATGGACGGCGACATCCGCAAATACGAGGAGATAGGCACGCACCCGGCGGCCAACTACCTGGCCATAGGCGAGGCGCTGACCTTCCATCAGGGCATCGGCGCGGAACGCAAGGCCGAACGGCTGATCTATTTGAGGGATTACTGGGCGAACCGTCTGCTGGAGAACGACCGCGTCACCCTGAACACGAGCCGGAAACCCGGCTTCGCCTGCGGGATCGCCAACGTGCATGTCGACGGCCTCGACACCGCGCAGCTCAGCAATTGGCTCTGGGACGAGCACCGCATCATCAACGTCCCGATCGGCCACGAGGAGTGCACGGGCCTCCGCATCTCGCCCAGCGTGTACACCACGCTCGAGGAGATCGACCGCTTCAGCGAAGCCATGGAGTGGGCGATCAAACACGGCCTGCCTGCGTGATGCGCAGGCGGGGGGCCGCCGCGTTCGTCCTCCTCGCGGCGGCGCTGGCCGCGGCGGCCGCGCCGCTCCCAATCGCGGGGACCGCGTCCGCCCAGACGCGCGAAACCGACCTCGACGCGCTCGTCGGGTGGGCGTTCCCCTCCGGGCTCGTGGCGGCTGCCGAAGCGCCGGTCGTGGCCTGGGTCCGCAACGAGCGCGGTGCACGCAACGTGTGGGTGGCCGAGGGTCCCGCGTGGGCGGGCCGCCGCGTCACCTCGTTCGCCGACGACGACGGTCAGGAGTTGGGAAGCCTCGCGATTTCCGCTGCGGGCACGACGATCGCGTTCGTGCGCGGGGGACCACCGAACCGGGCGGGCGAAATCCCCAACCCGGCGAGCATTGCGCTGGGCGTCGAGCGCGAGATCTGGATCGTCGGGACCGGCGGGGGCGACGCGCGCAGGCTGGGACCCGGCCACTCGCCGCTCCTCACCGCCGACGGCACGCGGGTCGTCTACATCCAGGGCGGCGTGATCCGCCGGCGGCCCACCGGGGACCCGGCCGCGGCGCCCGAACCTCTCGCCGACCCCCGCGGGAGCCCCGGCGAACTCCGGCTCTCGCCCGGCGGGGACCTGCTGGCCTTCACCAGCCAGCTCGGCGACCACGCCTTCATCGGGGTGCTGGACCTCGCGGACGGGACTCTCCGCTACCTCGACCCCTCGCTCGACATCGACGGCAACGCGGCGTGGTCGCCGGACGGGAGCGAGATCGCATTCGTGCGCATCCCGAACCGGCAGGGCAGCCTGCCCTTCTTTGCGGTGCGCGAGTCGCTCCCTTGGAGCATCCGGGCCGTCCGCCTTGCCGACGGCACCGCCCGCACCGTGTTCGCCGCCCCCGAGGGCACCGGCAGCGTGTTCCGCACCATCTCGGCCGCCAACAACATCTTCTGGGGTGCGGACGACCGCATCGCGTTTCCGTGGGAGGGCAACGGCTACACCAATCTCTACTCGGTGGATGCCCGGGGCGGCGGTGATCCCCGACCCATCGCCCGGGGCGAGTTCGAGGTCCAGTACGTGGCGCTGGCTCCGGGCGGCGAGGCGCTCGTCTTCTCCTCCAACCAGGGAGACATCGACCGCCAGCACCTCTGGTGGGGCCCGCTGGACGGGAGCGGCGCGCGGCAGCTGACCCCGGGAGCCGGGATCGAATGGCATCCGGCGCCGACCGTCGACGGATCGGTGGTCTTCCTGGCGTCGTCGGGCACGGTCCCCGCGCACGCCGAGGTGCTGGCCGGAGACGAGCGCCGCTGGCTGGTCGAATCGGCACGCGACGACGTCCCCGGCGGCCTCATCGACCCCGGGCAGGTGGTGTTCCCGTCGGCCGACGGCCTGGCGGTCCACGGGCAGCTCTTCCTGCCCGAAGGACCGCCACCCCCCGGTGGCTGGCCCGGCCTGCTCTTCCTGCACGGGGGCTCCCGCCGTCAGATGCTCCTCGGCTTCCACCACCGCGACTACTACCACCACACCTATGCCTTCAGCCAGCACCTGGCCGCGCTCGGGTACGCCGTCCTCTCGGTCAACTACAGAAGCGGCATCGGCTACGGCATGGAGTTTCGCGAAGCGGAGCACTACGGCGCCGACGGGGCCTCGGAAGTCAACGACGTGCTCGGCGCGGGCGTGTACCTGGCGTCGCGGGACGACGTGGACGGCGACCGCATCGGGCTCTGGGGCGGATCCTACGGTGGGTACCTGACCGCCCACGGTCTCGCGCAGGCGTCGCACCTGTTCAAGGCGGGAGTGGATATCCACGGCGTCCACGACTGGAACGTCGCGATCCGCAACTTCGTCCCGTCCTACGACCCCGCCGCCCGGCCCGACCTCGCCCGGCGCGCCTTCCAGTCCTCGCCGATGGCGTACGTCGACCGGTGGACCTCGCCCGTCCTGCTCATCCACGGCGACGACGACCGCAACGTGCGCTTCAGCGAGTCGGTCGACCTGGCCGAAGTCCTGCGCCGCAAGGGGGTTCACGTCGAGATGCTCGTCCTGCCCGACGAGGTGCACGGCTTCCTCCTGCACCGCAGCTGGATGTCCGTGTTCCGCGCTGCGGAGGACTTCTTCGGCCGGTTCCTGAAGTGAGCCGCCCGGCCGCGAGCCTTCTGGCCATCGTGCTGACCGTCGGCACCGCGCCGCTTTCCGCACAGGATCCGGCGCCCGACAGCCTCCGGTCATTCACCTTTCGCGGCAACGTCGTCGACTACGTGACCGAGGTACCGATCGAGGGCGCCTCCGTCGGGCTCGTCGAGGTGCGCCGGCTGGCGATAACCGATGCGCACGGATACTTCGAGTTCGCCGATCTGGTTCCGGGCCGCTACACCATCTCCACGACCGGATTCGGGTACGAGCCCAACCGGGAGTCTTCGGATGTTCCCTTCGGCGCCGTCCTCGTCGTGCGGCTCAGCCCCGCGCCACTGGACGTCGCGGGTCTGGAGGTCGAGATCGCGCGCTTCGTCCGCCAGATCGAGATGCGGCGGCTCGCGACTCCGGTACCGTCGAGCGGGTTCGATCGGGAGACGCTGGACCGGACGGTCGATTATGATCTGGTTGAGTTCATCAGGGAGAGGACGACGCTGGACATCGTCGAAGACTCGTTCGGCCTTCCGGTTGCCCGCTTCCGGAACAGGGTGAGCCGCCTGCGGGTATGTCTCGACGAGTTTCCGGTAGGCGCCGGCTTCCTGCAGAACCTGCAGCCACACCAGCTTGGGCGGGTCGAGGTCTTCGAGTCCGCGCGGATGGTGCGCTTGTACACGAACGAATTCCTCGAGGAGGCGGCAGAGCGCGGGTTCCAGCTACGGCCCGTCGATCTGACGTCGGCGAGGGGGTGCTGACTGTGGCCGCGAGAAACGGAAGACCCTGCCACCGCCTTGCGTGCATCCTCTCGTTCGCGGGACTCCTGGCCTGCGCGTCGACCGGTCCAGGCTCTCCGGCCGCCGACAGGGCCGCCGCCCTCGCGGCCTTCGCGGGCAGCTGGGAGTTCGACGAGTCGGCGACCGCCCAGGCCGCAAACGTCCGCGGGGTGCGGCCGCAGGACCACATCCAGCAGCGCGCGTCCGATCTCGGAATGGAGATGATGCGGGAGCAGGGTGCCGGTGCCGACGCCGTCTCCGGCACGCCCGCCGGGCTGCGCCAGACCATGCTGATGGTCGGGATCACGCCGGAGAGACTGGCCTTCCAGCCGGGCGGCGGCGAGCTCGCGGTCGACTTCGACGCCGAAGGGCCGATCGCGCTTCCGCTCGATGGCGGCTGGAGCGAGGCGTCGGCCCCGCAGGGCCCGGTCGAGGCGCGGTTGCGCTGGCGCGACGACGGCTTCGCGATCGAACGCAGGATCCCCGGTGGCGGCACCATCCGCGATGCTTGCTACATCCTCGCGAGCGGCCACCTCCTGGTTACGCGCGAGATCGTCTGGAGGCGAGCCAGGCCGGTCGGACTCATCGTCTACCGGAAGTCGTCCTGACGCGTCCGGGCGGTCGCACGCCCCGGCTTCGTCCTCGTCCCGCTCAGGACCCCCCCGCGATCACTCGCGCGAAGTCGCTACCCGCCGGCGACTGGTACGCTTTCAGCCCGAACTCCGGCAGTACCGCGATGAGGTGATCGAAGATGTCCGCCTGAAAGCCCTCATAGTTGGCCCACGCCGTGTCGTTCGAGAAGCAGTAGATCTCGATCGGCACCCCCTCGGGTCCCGGCGCCAGCTGGCGAGCCAGCAGCGTCATCTCCTTGTGCGTCTTCGGGTGGGCCTCCAGGTACTTCTGCACGTAGACGCGGAACGTCCCGAGGTTCGTAAGCCGGCGGATTTCGGGGATCACGCCGGGGTCACCTGCCTCCTTGGCCGCGTTGTAGCGCGCAATCGTGTCCAATGCATCCCGCATGTACCCCTGCAGCAGCTCGCGACGGGACAGCTCCTCGATTTCGTCGTCCCGCAGGAAGCGCACCGAGTTCATGTCGAGCCGCAGCGAGCGCTTGATCCGCCGGCCCCCCGACTCGCTCATCCCGCGCCAGTTCTTGAACGACTCGGTGATGAACTTGGACGTGGGGATCGTCGAGATCGTCTTGTCCCAGTTCTGGACCTTGACCGTGTGGAGCGCGATGTCGATGACCTCGCCGTCGCTCTGGGCCTGCGGGACGCTCAGCCAGTCCCCGATCCGGATCATGTCGTTGGACGCGATCTGCACGCTCGCGACCAGCGACAGGATCGTGTCGCGGAAGACCAGCATGAGCACCGCGGCAAGCGCCCCGAGCCCCGAGAGAAAGACCACGGGCGAGCGGCCGACCAGGACCGACACGATCACCACCGCCGCCGCGAGCCAGGCTACCAGGCTCACCACCTGCAGGTAGCCCTTGATCGGCCGTGACTTCGCCTCGGCGTAGCTCTCCTGGTAGATGTCGTTCACGGAATCGAGCAAGGCCGCGAAGGCCCGCACCACGGCGAACGCGATGTAGGCCGCCGCCACGCGCCGCACGATCGTCCACACCGTGGAGAGCAGCTCCCCGGGGGCGTCCGCGACCCCCGCCGGCGTGACGCCCAGCGCGGGCCCGATCCCGAGATAGACCACCAGCGCCGGGACCACGTGGGCAAGCCGCTGCACCACTTTCCGCTCGGCGATGCGGTCGTCCCAGCTGGAACGCGTCCGCGCCGCCACACGCCCGAACACCCGCTGCAACAGGCCCGACGCGACCCGGTCGGCGATCAGGGCGGCCAGCGCGAGGACGCCCGTCCAGAGGAGGAGATTCGGCCAGTCGGCCGGAAGCGCGAACTGTGGCATGGACCTACCTCGACTCGCCCAGTTCCTCGCCCATCAGGTCGAGGACCAGGTTGGTGAGGCGCACCAGGTGCGGGTGGGCGCGGTTCCCGTTGGTGAGGAAGGCGACCCCGAGGCCACGCGTGCGGTTCCCCGACGCGAACGCCGTGTACCCCCCTACACTCCCCGAATGCGCAAAGAAACGCTCGCCGTCACGCGCCGAGACCCACCACGTGAGGCCATATCCGGGCTCCTCATACCCCCATCCGCCTCCCATCGGCTCTCCCGCGAACTGTTCGAACTGGAGACTGTGTATCTCATCCATCGTGGCCGCCTCCAGCAGCCGCCCGTCGCCCCAGCGGCCGTCGCCCAGGTTGAAGCGCACCCAGTTGGCCTGGTCGTGCACCGTCCCATAGACGATCCCCGCGGGCCACACGTTCGCCTTCACGCGCGTCGTGGGCCGGTTCCGCCCCGTCTCGGGATCGGGCACGTACGGAACCGCCAGGCGCTCGGCCATCTCCGGCGGCGGATCGAAGGCGGTCGAGTTCATCCCCAGCGCCCCCCAGACATGCTCGCGAACGTAGTCCCTGTAGGGCACGCCCGAGAACTTCTCCACAAGGTGTCCGACCAGCGAGTAGGCCATGTTGGAGTAGACGACGCCTTCCAGCGGCGGCGTGTCCACCCGTAGCGAATCGCCGAGGTACTCGTCCAGCGGCAGCGGCGCGGTCGTTCCCCAAACGGCGTGGGGGCCGAAGTCGACCGGCATCCCCGACGTGTGGGTCAACAGGTGCCGGAAGGTGACCGGACGCTCCAGGTCCTCGCCGCGGATCATTAGGCCGTCGAGGTGGTCACTCACCGGGTCGTCGAGCGCGAAGCTGCCCCGCTCCATCTGCTGCAGCAGCGCCACGGTCGACTGCGCCTTGAAGGTGGACCCGATCAGGTAGACGGTGTTGGTCGACGCGGGCGTGCGCGCCCAGAGGTTCGACTGCCCGTACGCGCCGCTCCACAGCTCGCCCTGGCGGTCGGTGATCGCAACCGTGACGGACGGGATGTTCCCATCGAGCATGGCCCGCCGGACCTCGGGTTCGAAGCGGGCGACGATGCGCGCGACCGCGGACGACTGGGCCTCCGCCGGATCGGGCGAAACCGCGAAGAGCACGGGCAGGACGGTCGGCAGGAGGGCCGCGGCGGTCAGGAAGGTACGGCGCAACATTGAACGCTCCGGGTGTCGAAGGTGTCTCAGGCGTGGGGTACGGGCGCTCCCGAACGGCTATATGTTACCGCATTGGGTCCCCAAGTCCACAGGGAACCGAAGGAGTGGGATTGAGAGAGCGGCGTTCGCGGCGCGGCGGCCCACCACACACGACTGGAAATGTAATGTTAACCTCACACAATGTAATGTACAGATTACATTGCGGGCGACCCGGACCGGAGCGTGGCGGGTGATCAGGATGGCGAGGGAACCGGGGCGCCGCCCGCCCGTCCTGTACGACCAGATGCGCATCACGGTCCGCCCGGTCTACGCGCGCGGCCCGTCGCAGCCTCCGCTGCGCCACGTCTTCGTCTACTTCATCCGCATCGAGAACATCGGCGGCGACACCGCGCAACTCTTCTGGCGCCACTGGAAGATCCACGACACGCTCGCGGGCGACCAGGAGGTCGAAGGCGAAGGCGTCGTGGGACAGTCACCCGTCCTGGCCCCCGGGGACGTGCACGAGTACAACAGCTTCTGCGTGCTCGAGGGTCGCAGCGGCCACATGGAGGGGTTCTACCACTTCCGCCGTGACGACGGCTCGGTCTTCCGCGCCCCGATCCCGCGCTTCGAGTTGCGCGTGCCGCAGGGCGACGGGCCGGCCCGTGGTCCAGAAATCCGGGCCTGAACGGGACAGGCGGTTGTTCCGCACGCTCGGCCGGGTGCGGCGGGTGGCCGGCCGGCGCGCGAAACCTGGCCGTACCGGGGTCCCCGCCCTATTCGATCCTTCTGTAGACCGCGTGCGATATCCGCTCCGTCCCGTCCGGCAGGGTGCGGCGGTACTCGTTGTTGATCGTGTTGCCGTCCTCGGAGAGCACGTTGACGATGACCTGGTAGACGTCGCCGTCTCGCGCGTTGAGGATGTGGTTGGTACGATCGTCGACGACCTCGACCGCGGTCGTGGCGTTCTCCTGCCCCTCGACCGGCCGGAAGACCCCGTCGAACATTGTCGCGTAGCTCCACTCGGACGACACGCCCTCGGCGTTTGTGGACGCGACCGTGATCTTCATCCCGCCGTCGCCCCAGGGCTCGTAGGTCATGATGTTGCTGGCGGGCGGCGGCGCGTCGGACTCCAGGCGCCAGACGCCGAAACGCGGGTTGGAGGGCGCTTCGGCCGCGGACTCGTCCGTCATGGCCGCGTCGCTCTGCCCGCCCTCTTCAGCGGCGGGAGCGCAGGCGAAGGTCACGCCGGTCGCAACCATCGCGAGGGCAAGGATCGTCGAAGTGTGGGTGCGCATTCCTGAACTCCTGTCGGTGGAGGGGCCGATGCAGACAAGCGGGCAATCTAGAGGGGCGGAACGGCCTCCGAAACCGGACGGGACCCTGCGGGGTAGGAGGGAGAAGCCTCGTCCGCCCGCCCCGAACCCGTTTGCGTCCATGCTACCTCCCCTTCGCCTGCTCCTTGCCCTCGGCGTTGCGTGCGCCGCATTCCCACCCGCCGCGCCGTCCAACCTCCACGCCCAGTCCGCCGACCGGATTTGGGGACGCGTCCTCACCACCGAGGGCGACGAGTACGAGGGATTCCTCGAGTTCAGCCGGGGCCAGAGCGCGGCCAGCTGGGCCGACGTGCTGGTGGGCAGCCGCGAGATATCCGACGACAACTACAACGCCTGGCTCCTGGCCGTGCACGACGGGCGGCCCGCGGTCCGCACCGTGGATGTAAGGGGCTATCGGGTTTCGTGGGAGGAGCGGTATCGGGACTTCGCGACCGAGACCCGCACCGGCATCCGCTTCGGGCACCTCGCCGCGCTGGCGCGGGACGACGACGGCGGGATCGAGGTAGTGCAGCGGGGCGCGGGGGACGCGGTGACGGTCGACGTCCCGGGCTCTCGGACGGGGGGTGTGTCCGTGTCGCCCGGCGGCGTGCGCACCACGTCGACGACCGGGGGGCTGAGGGCGCGCGTCACCGTCGACACCCCCGGCGAGGAGCAGGTCGTGGTCTCCGGACGCGTCATCGAGCGAATCGAATTCGGTGCCGCCCGGCCCGGCGCCGCACCCGCGGCCACTCGGGTCCACGGTTCGGTCGAAGATCGGTTCGGGCGCACCTTCACGGGGTTCATCTCCTGGAGCGGCGCTCCGGTCCTGCAGTCGGACCGGTTCCTCGGGCGGGACGACGACGACCTCAGGCGCTTCCCGTTCGCCGAGATCAGCGTGGTGGAATCGCGCTTCGGCGGAGCATGGGTGACGCTGGCATCCGGCGAGGGATTCGACCTCTACCGCCCGCTCGGCTCGCGCTACCGGCAGTCCGACATCCGCTGGTACCGGCGGACGATCCGCATCGCCGATCCCGGGCTCGGCACGGTCGAGGTGGGGTGGGACGACCTGCACGCGCTTCGGTTGCACCCCCCTTCCGCCGGGGTGGGGTATGACGACTTCGGCGAAACCGGCCCCCTGTACGGGGTGGTCACGAGCCGGTCCGGCGAAGAGTTCGAGGGCTGGATCCGGTGGGACGCCGACGAGGAGTGGACGTGGGATCAACTGAACGGGACATCGGACAACGTGGAGTTCGACGTGGAGTTCGGGAGGATCCGGCAGATCGTGCAATCCGACGACGGGCACGTCCGGATCACACTGCTGGATGGCCGCAACTACGAGCTTTCCGACTCGAACGACGTGGGCGGGGACAACTGGGGAATCTTCGTGTTTCCGAACGCGGGCCCCCTGGAACGCGAGGGAGTCGGGCAGCAGGGGACCGACTGGCACCATATCGCGTGGGAGGACTTTGGCGAGGCGCGCTTCAGGGCGGCGCCGGAAGGTGCGGGCTCGTGAGCGCCGCCGCTACGAGGAGCGCTCTCGCCACGGCCTTCGTCCTCGCTGCGGCGGTCTCGGCAGCCACTCCGCGCAGCGCGACGGCGCAGACCCGCTTCGCCGCCGACGCCTTCCTGGATCCGGTCGCCCGACAGCTCTACACGGCGGCCTTCGACGGCTGGACGGCGCTCGACGAATCGGTTGTGCGCTACACGGCCCGGATCGACCAGCGCATCGCCGCCGCCATCCGCGCACCGCTCCGCGACCGCGTTCTCTACCACAGCGAGACGGCCGTCCGCACCTTCTGGGAACGCGACTACGACGCGGTGGTGCAGGTGCTCGGGAGCCGTTCGGAGTACCCGGGACGCACGATCGCCATGCGCGAGGGCGACCTGGACTGGCTCGAGGACCTGCCCTTCGACGGCCCGTTCGAACCGGGCAACGACCGCCTCTTCCTGGGAATGAACGACGAGGCGTTCAGCACGGACGCGGAAGACAACGAATTCGCCCTCATCCACCCGCTGGCATCCGGCGCGGACACGATCTACCACTTCCAGAGCGGCGACACGATCACGCTATCGTTTCCCGACGGTCGCCGGCTGGAGGCGAGCCAGCTCGATGTCCTTCCACGGGAGGCCGCCCCCCAGCGGATCAGCGGAATCCTCTGGATCGAGCCCGCGACGGGTGCGCTGGTCCGCGCCGCCTACCGCATGAGCCGGGAGTTCGACGCGGTGCGCGATATCCCCGACCTGCAGGAAGAGGAAGACGCGGGCACCTTCCGGTTCGTGCCCGGCCTCTTCAAGCCGTGGACCTTCGACCTGAACGTCGTCTCGGTCGACTACGCGCTCTGGGACTTCAAGGCCTGGCTGCCCCGCAGCATGCGGATCGAGGGCGAGGCAAGGGCGGGGATCATCAGGTTCCCCGTCTCGATGGACATGGCGTACCAGGTCGAGGCGGTGGTGCTGGAGGATGACGTGGCGGTGGACGAGCAGGGCGACCCGGTCGTTCCGGGCGACGAGACCGGACCCGGGGCGGTGACAACGGCACCGGACGGGATAAGGGAGGTCCACTTCGCCACGCGCGCCGAAGCCATGGCCTTCATCGCCGCACTGCTCTCCGAGGACGACCGCATCGCGTACGAACTCATGGACGAGTCGGAGACCCCGGCGGCGGACCGCGAGTCGCTGCTGATCGTGCCCGAAGACCGGAGCCTCGTGGCCGAGAGCCCCCACCTGCCGCCGCCGGTCTGGGACGACGCGCCCGGGTTCACGGACCCCGAGGAACTGGCGGAGTACATCGGGGACCTGGCGGACCTCCCGGCGCCTCCGATCCAGATGGTCCCCTGGACCTTCAACTGGGGGTGGGCGCGGCAGGATCTCATCCGCTACAACCGGGTCGAGGGGCCAGCGCTGGGCGGGCGCTTCGACTGGGACCTGGGCGACCGCTACACCCTGGAGAGCGCGGGGTTCTTCGGGTTTGCCGACCTGCGGCCCAAGGTGCGTCTCGACCTGGAGCGCTCCACGGTGTTGCGCCGCCTTACGCTCGGCGGCTACCACGAACTGCAGTCCGTCGATCCGCGGGCCGGGAACCTGGGATTCGGAAACTCCGTCGACGCCCTGCTCTTCGGCCGTGACAACGGTGAGTACTACCGTGCCACCGGCGCCGACTTCACCTGGCGACCTCCGGAGGGTACAAGGGACTCGTTCCTCTTCCGCGCGTACGCGGAGCGCCACGGGGCGGTGGCGAACAACATCGACTTCGCCCTCTTTCGGGTCTTCGACGGCGACTGGAGCTTCCGGCCGAACCTGGCGGCCGACCGCGCCGACGAAGCGGGCGCGGAGGTGCGGATCTCGCCCTGGTGGGGTCACGATCCCCTGAAGGCGCAATTCGGGCTGGAGTTTCATGGCCGGGGCGCGACGTGGCGCTCCGTCGGCGGCGGCGAAGACGGGGGCGGCGACGGCGCGCGGAGCGACTACGTGCAGGCCAGCGCCACCGCTCGCGCCATCCTCCCCGTCCGGGGCGAGGGCTGGGACGGGTGGCGTCTGGGACTCGAGGCGGCGGGCGGCAACACCTGGGGCGGCGCTCCGGTCCAGCGCTCATGGTTCCTGGGCACGGCGTCCACTCTGCGCGGCTACCCCGCCTCGGTGGTCTCGGGCCCCTCGTTCCTGCGCGGGCGCGTCGAGGTGAGCCGCATCTTCCACGGGGTCGGCTGGAGCTTCTTCACGGACGCCGGCTGGGCCGGGGAGGCGAGCGACTTCACCGCGGGCGACATGCTCTACGGCATCGGCATCGGCGGCTCCATCCTCGAAGGGCTCCTGCGCTTCGACCTGTCGCAGGGGTTGAAGGGTCCATACAAGGACTTCCGGGTCGAACTCTACCTCGACGCCATTCTGTAGCTCCATGCCAGCCCATACTTGACGGGCGCCACGGCCCGGCGTAGAGAATCAGATTCAGGATTCTCGTAACGCCGCCATCGGCAAAGCACCTCAGCATGGGGCAGGATCATGCGACCCGACGTTGCCACGCTCTCTCGCACCGCCCTCGCGGCGGCCCTCTTCACCTCGCTCGCCGCGGGCCCCGGCCCGACTGCCGCGTCGGCCCAGTCGGGCGCGAACACGGACATCGCCGAGCCCTTCAAGGTCGGCACCTTCGAGATCGACGGCGAGCCCCGGGTCGCGCTGGTGCTCCGGGACGCGCTCGTGGTCGACATCGGCGAGGCCAACCGCGCACTGGAGCGCAACCCCGCCTATCCAGCGGTCCCCGCCCCCGCGGACATGCTGGACCTGATCGGCCGCTACGAGTACGGCGTCAGGCTGCGCCTCTACGAGATCGTGAATCACCTTGCCGCGAACGGCATGATCGACGGGAGCGGGCGCGCCGGCTTCATCCATGAGCTCGGCGACGTGCGGACGCTTCCGCCGATCATGTACCCGGGCAAGATCATGAACGCGGCCGTCAACTTCTACAGCCACGTGAACGAGACGGGCACCGAGGAGGAACGCGCCGAGGCTCGCCGGCAGCGGCGCGAGAACCGCGGCGTCCCGTACCTCTTCCTGAAGCCCAGCCGGGGTGCGGTAGTCGGGAACAACGACGCGGTGGTGATCCCCTGGGGCCGTGACCGCACGGACTGGGAGGTAGAACTGGGCGCCGTGATCGGCCGGGCGGCCAAGTACGTCTCGGCGACCGAGGCGCAGGACTACGTCTTCGGGTACACCGTCACCCTCGACATCTCGGACCGGGGCGGCCGTCCCCCCGGCGGCAACCCCCTCACGTCGGACTGGTTCGTGGGCAAGGGCCACGACACCTTCGCGCCGATGGGGCCCTGGATCGTGCCGAAGGAGTTCTACGGCGACCCGATGGAGAACCTGCGGCAGACGCTTAGCGTGGGCGGCGAGCAGATGCAGGAGGCCCGCGCGGGCGACATGATCCACACGCTCTGGGAGCTGATCGAGTACGGATCGTCGATCATCACCCTCTTCCCCGGCGACGTGATCAACAACGGGACCTCCGGCGGCGTGGGGATGGGCACCGCGGTGCGGGGGGAACAGCGCTTCCTGCAGCCCGGCGACCTGATCGAGGCCAGCATCGACGGGATCGGGACGCTGACGATCCCGGTCATCGGCGAGGACGAGCCCGCGGGCGGCACCGGCGCGCGTCTGCCGCCGGTGAGGACGTACAGGCGGCGTTAGGCCGCGACGCGCCGGGCACCCAGCCTGGCACCCAACCGCGGGCCGCTGGGCGCGCGCGTCGTTGCCGTCTGTGCGCAAGTGCCGGGGGCGGGACTCGAACCCGCATGGGAATGCTCCCGGGGGATTTTAAGTCCCCTGTGTATACCGATTTCACCACCCCGGCCGGGGGGATGAAACCTAGCAGGCGCGCGCCGAACGGCGGAATCGCTACAGGATCGTCGCGCCGAGAGCGGAGGCCACGAGGCCCACACCCAGCAGTGCCGTCTGGTTGCGGTCGTCGAGCACGGGGTTGAGTTCGACGACCTCCAGACTCAGCAGTCCGCCGGAGCGGGACGCCTTCTCGCATACCAGGTGGCCCTCCCTGTAGGTGAGCCCGCCCCGGACCGGCGTGCCGACTCCGGGAGCGACCCCCGGGTCGAGGGCATCGAGGTCGAGGGACAGGTGGAATCCGCACGTCCCGTCGCCGGCGCGTTCCAGCGCCTCGTCCATGCAGGTGGCCACGCCCCTTTCGTCAACCTCCGACATCGTAAACACCCGCACTCCCAGCTCCCGGATGAGCGCCTTTTCGCCCTGATCCAGTTCGCGCGCACCCAGGACGCTCACGTTTTCGGGGCGAACGGACGCCCGTCCACGGGTCAGACGCGGCTCGCCGAAGCCCAGGAGCACCGCCAGCGGCATCCCGTGAATGTTGCCGGTGGGCGTCGTGTGGGGCTGGTTCATGTCGGTGTGGGCGTCTACCCAGATGACGCCGATCGACTCGCCCCGGTCACGGTAGTGGTCGGCCACGGCCCCGACCGACCCGATGGAGAGCGAGTGGTCGCCGCCGAGGATCAGTGGGATACAGCCCCGGTCCAGAGCCTTGCGCACTGCCACCCGCGTCCGGCTGGCCACGTCGAGGATCTCGTTCAGGAACGGGAGCGCGCCCTCTCCCGACTCGGTGGTCTCGATCCCTCCGGCCGTGATCGTGCCGAGTTCGGAAACGGTGTGACCGATCTGCTCGATCTTTCCCTGGATCCCCGCGATCCGCAGGGCCGACGGGCCCATGTCCACGCCCCGGCGGCCCGCGCCGAGGTCGATGGAGACGGAGAGGAGCGCGATGTCTCCACGGCTGGCCTGTGGCATTTCCGGTCCGGGGCTGTAGGTGGCGTGGTCGCGTGCGAAAGCTGACACTACTATTCACCCCGAACGTATGTTTTGGGTTCGGCCGGTCAATTCCCGACGGCCGTTTCTCATTCGCGGAAACCCCGATGCAACCCCCGGAACGGAGTCGGCGCATGCGGTATCTCAAAGGCAGTCACTGGGCGGTCCCACTGGTGCTGCTCACTCCACTCTCCACCCAGGGCCAGGAAGCGGAACCGGATCCCGACCGCGGCCTCCCTCTGGAGCCCGCGCGCTGGGCCCGGTTCACGACCAACGAGGGGACCCGGATCTCGCTCGACGTGAGCCCCGATGGCCAGACGATCGTCTTCGACATGCTCGGCGACCTGTACTCGATGCCGATCACCGGTGGCGACGCCACGCGCCTCACCAGCGGAATGGGCTACGACATGCAGCCCCGCTTCAGCCCCGACGGAGAGCGGATCGTCTTCGTCTCCGACCGGAGCGGGGACCAGAACGTCTGGCTGATGCCTTCGGCGGGCGGTGATCCGACGCAGGTGAGCAAGGGGATCGGAAGCGGCTTCCTGTCGCCCGAGTGGATGCCCGACGGGAAGTACATCGTGGTGTCGAGGTCACGCCAGTTCTTCGGCCTCGAAAAACTGTGGCTGTACCACGTGGACGGCGGCACCGGGATCGAGATGGTGGGAGGAACCGGCGCTCAGCGGATGATGGGCGCAGCGGTAGGCGCCGAAGGACGGTATGTCTGGTACGCGCAGCGCCAGGGGACGTGGCAGTACAACGCGATCTTCCCGCAGTTCCAGCTCTGGGTCTACGACCGGCAGTCGGGGACTCGCACGCCGATGACGAACCGGTACGGGTCCGCGTTCCGGCCCGCGGTGTCGCCGGACGGGACGATGCTGGCGTACGGGAGCCGCGACGACGCGGACACGGGGATCCGGATTCGCGATATGGCGTCGGGGATGGAGCGCTGGCTGGCCTACCCCGTGCAGCGAGACGACATGGAATCGACTGCGACCATGGACGTGCTCCCGGGCTACTCCTTCACGCCGGAGTCGGACGCGCTGGTTATGTCGTACGGCGGCCGCATCTGGCGGGTGCCGGTGGACGGGAACGACCCGACCGAAATCCCGTTCACGGTAGAGGCCGAGATCGGGATCGGGCCCGAGGTCGAGTTCGAGTACCCGATCGAGGACACGCCGACATTCACCGTCAAGCAGATCCGGTACCCGCGTCCCTCCCCCGATGGTACCCGCGTCGCCTTCACCGCCCTCGACCGCGTGTACGTAGCGGATCTGGCGGACGGGACGACGCGGCGGCTCACCAGCGACGAAGTGGGCGAACATCGGCCGGTCTGGTCGCCGGACGGACGCCACGTCGCGTACGTGACCTGGGACGACGACAGCGGCGAAGGGCACATCCGGCGCGTGCCGGCGGACGGCGGTGCCGCGGTCACGCTCACGTCGGCGCCCGCCTACTATCGTGACCTCGTGTACTCGCCCGACGGCGAGCGCATCGTGGGCGTGCGGTCCGCCAGGCGCGATGTGCAGGAGGCCATCGATCCCTTCGTCAGCACCATCGGCTCGGAGTTCATCTGGATCCCGGCCGACGGCGGCGAGGCAACCGTGATCGGTCCCACGGCCGGACGCAGATCGCCGCACTTCACCGAGGAGCCCGACCGCATCTACTACTACGGAACCGCCCGCGCGGACGCGGTGCCGGGGTCTCCCACGCCTCCTCCGGCGACTACGGCGCTGTCTTCGGCGCGCTGGGACGACACCGACAAAAGGCGCCACCTCCAGGTCACGAGACGGGCGGATCTGTCGGCGGGCGGCGTTCCCATCGGCTACAAGCGCTCGGAGACGTCGGATCTCGTGATGCCCGCGGATTTCGACGACGACGAGCCGCGCGAACTGATCCTGCGGTTCATCTCCGCCTCGGTCGAGATGGCGCCGCAGGGAGACCTCGCGCTGGCGCAGGTGGGAGACGACCTGTACGCCGTCACGGTTCCCGACCTGGGTGCCGTGCTGCCCACGGTGGACGTGGTCAAGCCCGACTCGGCCGCTGTCCCGGTGTGGAAGCTGAACGATCTCGGCGTCGAGTTCCCGGTGTGGGGCGCGGACGGCCGCACCGTGCACTGGGCGCTCGGCAACGCCCTGTTCACCTACGACCTGGACGCCGCCGCCGGCGACCCGGACTACGAGCCCGCGGAGCAGCAGATCGCGGTGACCGCGGACCGGGACATCCCCCAGGGCACCGTCGTGCTGCGCGGTGCGCGGGCGATCACGATGAACGGCGACGAGATCGTCGAGAACGCCGACATCGTGGTGACCGACAACCGCATCACGTCGGTTTCGGCAGGGCCCGGGAACGTTCCCGAGGGCGCCACCGTGATCGATGTCGCGGGCAAGACGATCATCCCCGGCTTCGTGGACACGCACGCGCACATGTGGAACCTGTGGGGCCTTCACTGGGCACGCCCCTGGATCTACCAGGCGAACGTCGCCTACGGGGTGACCACGACCCGCGACCCGCAGACGGCGACGACCGACGTGCTCTCCTACGAGGACATGGTGCGCGCCGGAAAGATGGTCGGCCCGCGCGTCTATTCGACCGGGCCGGGCGTGTTCAGCCAGGACTTCGTCAGGAGCTACGAGCACGCGCTGGAGGTGCTGACCAAGTACAGCCGCTACTACGACACCAAGACCTTCAAGATGTACATGTCCGGCAACCGCCGTCAGCGCCAGTGGCTGATCATGGCGGCGCGCGAACTGGGGCTCATGCCCACCACCGAGGGGGGGCTGGACTACCGGCTCAACATGACCCACGCGATCGACGGGTATCCGGGCATCGAGCACTCCATGCCGATCATCCCGGCGTACGGGGATGTCGTCGAGCTCTTCGCGACATCCGGCACAGTCAATTCGCCGACGCTGCTTGTCTCCTACGGCGGGCCCTGGGCGGAGAACTACTTCTACACGCGCGAGGACGTCTTCGGAGACGAGAAGCTGACCCATTTCACTCCCAAGCGGGAGCTCGACACGAAGGCACGGCGGCTCCAGACGACCGGCCCCGGACCGGGCGGCTGGTTCATGGAGGACGAATACGCGTTCCCGAAGCACGCCGCCTGGCTGACGCGACTCGTGGAGAACGGCGGCAAGACCGGCGTCGGCAGTCACGGACAGTTGCAGGGACTGGGCTTCCACTGGGAGCTGTGGGCGATGCAGGCCGGTGACATGGACGAGCACGACGCACTTCGCGCCGCGACGATCATGGGCGCCGAGGCGATCGGCCTGGGCGGCGATCTGGGCTCTATCGAGGCCGGCAAGCTGGCGGACCTGGTCATCCTCGACGCCGACCCGCTCGCCAACATCCGCAACACCAACACGGTGAGTCGGGTGATGATGAACGGACGGCTCTACGACGGCGACACGCTCGACGAGGTGTGGCCCAGGCAACGGCCCGCACCGGACGAACCATGGCGCAACACCGCGCCCAATGTCCGCGCCGGCATCCGGGGAGGTGACAAATGAACCCCGCATACGGCAGGACCCTGAAAGCAGTCGGCCGCACGGCCCTCCGGTTCTTCGCGCCGGTGGCGGCCCTGACCGCCATCGCCTTCACCGTCGCCCCGCTCGCGGCCCAGCCACCCAGGCCCGGCGGACCCGGGCGCAACCCTCTTCCGCTCCGTGGCGCGCGTACCGCCGAGTTCACGGCCACGGAGGGCACCTGGATCTCGCTCGACGTGAGCCCCGACGGCCAGACCATCGTCTTCGACCTGCTCGGCGACCTCTACACCATGCCGATCACCGGCGGCAAGGCGTCGCCCCTGCTGACCGGGATGGCCTTCGAAGTGCAGCCGCGCTTCAGCCCGGACGGCGAGTCGGTGGCCTTCATCTCCGACCGCAGCGGCGGCGACAACCTGTGGACGATGCGTCTCGACAGGACCGACACGACGCAGGTGTCGCGCGGCAACAACAACCTGTTCCTCTCGCCCGAATGGGTGCCCGACGGCGAGTACATCGTGGTCAGCCGCTCGGGCGGCCTGGGCGGCTCGGCCAACCTGTACATGTACAATGCGGAGCGCTCGTCGCCGATCACGATTCCGGGCGCTCCCACGTCACCGATCCTCGCGGCCCTGTTCGGGGGCATCAAGCGCATCGGCGCGGCCTTCAGCCCGGACGGACGGTACATCTGGTATGCGCAATCGTTCGGCGACTGGGAGTACAACGCCCGTCTTCCCCGCTACCAGCTCTACCGCTACGACCGCGAAACGGGCACCGCCACGCTCATGACCAACCGGTACGGCTCCGCGATGCGCCCCGCGATCTCCCCCGACGGCGAGTGGCTGGTGTACGCGTCCCGCTACAACGCCGACACCGGGCTGCGAAAGCGCAACCTGGCGACCGGCGACGAGGAGTGGCTGGCCTACCCGGTGCAGCGTGACGAGCAGGAATCACGCGCTCCCGTCGACGTGTACCCCGGGTACGCCTTCCTCCCGGACGGCTCCGCGATCGTCGTCTCGTACGGCGGCAAGGTCTGGAACGTCCCCATGGACGGGAGTGGGCCCACGGAGATCCCCTTCGAGGTCGACGTCGAGCTCAGCATCGGGCCGTCGGTCAAGTTCGACTACCAGATCGACACGACGGCCATGGTGACCGCCAGCCAGATCCGCAGCCCCGTCGTTTCACCCGATGGCGGCCGCGTCGCGTTCACGGCGTTCGACCGCCTCTGGGTGCGGGACCTGCCCGAGGGCGAAGCCACGCGCCTCACCGAAGCGGACGTCGGCGAGTTCCACCCGCAGTGGTCACCGGACGGAGCGTCGCTCGCCTACGTCACGTGGGACGACACCGACGGCGGCCACATCATGCGGGTGCCGGCGGCCGGCGGCGCACCCGTGCAGCTGACCGGTACGGCGGCCATGTACTACAACGTGGCCTGGTCGCCCGACGGCGAGCGCATCGTCGCGTCGCGCGGTGCCGCGCGCGACCTGATGGAGGCGTCGGGACTGTTCTTCGGGCCGATGGGCGCCGAGTTCGTCTGGGTCCCGGCGGCCGCCACCGCGCCCGCGGCGGCGACGGTCATCTCGCCGACCGGCCTGCGCGATGTCGCGCACTTCGCCTCGGACGACCCCGACCGCATCTACGCCTACAGCCCGGTAGAGGGGCTGGTCTCGTTCCGCTGGGACGGCACCGACATCAAGCGCCACCTGGTCGTCCGCGGACGCCAGGGAATTGCGGGAATGGCGAATCCGCACCCGGACGAATGGGAATACCTTCCAAGACGGGTCTACCCGTGGCGCAAGGGTCCCGACCCGACCGACGTCGATCCGCCGACCGAGCCGGGCTTTGCCCAACCCGCCGGCCTGATCGTGCTCTCCCCCGAAGGCGACCGCGCCTTCGTGCAGTTCGGCAACGACATCTACATCGTCGACCTCGCCGAGGTGGGGTCGGCCCCGCCCAACATCCTCCTCACCAACCTGGGAGCCTCGCCGGTTCCGGTGCGCAAGCTGACCGACGTCGGCGGCGAATTCCCGGCGTGGTCGCCCGACGGCTCGGCGCTCAACTGGGCGATGGGCAACGTGCTGTTCACCTACGACCTCGACCACGTCGAATCCGAAGAGGCGGAGGAAGAGGAAACCGCGCACGCAAGGGCCCTGATCCGCGCACGCGCCATGGCCATTTCCGACACCCTGAGCGACAAGCGCGCCGAGGCGGACAGCCTGGAGAACGCCGACGAAGAGGTGCCCGAGGAGCTCGAGGACGAGATCACGCGGCTGCAGGCCGACTCGGTGCAAGTCGTGGCTGATTCCCTCATGGCCCGCGCCGACTCGATCCGCGAGGCGGCGGAGGAGGTGGCCGCCAGGGCCAGCGCGGTGCGCGACGGCGACAAGGAGATCCTGGCCGACACCACCGACACCTACGAGGCGCACGAGCGCAGGATCGAGGTGCAGCTCCCGCGCGACATCCCCCGCGGCCTGGTCGCGCTGCGCGGCGGCCGCATCATCACGATGGCGGAGAATCCGGGCGACACCACCGGGGCGCCTCACGTCATCGAGAACGGGGTGGTGGTCGTCAGGGACAACAGGATCGTCGAGGTCGGGGTCGCCGACTCGGTCGAGATCCCCGACAGCGCCCAGGTGATCGACGTATCCGGCAAGACGCTGGTCCCGGGCTACATCGACACGCACTACCACTCGATGTGGCTCGTGCCGGAAATACACCCGCAGGAAGTTTGGCAATATTTGGCAACGCTGGCATACGGAGTCACCACCACGCGCGACCCGCAGACCGCCTTCACCGACATCCTCAGCTACACCGACCGCGTCCTGACGGGCGGAATGACCGGTCCGCGGATCTACTCGACCGGCCCCGGCGTCTTCAACGGCGAGAACATCCGCGACGCCGACCACGCGAAGACCATCCTCAGGCGCTACTCCGAGTACTACGACACCAAGACGCTCAAGATGTACATGAGCGGGAACCGCCAGCAGCGCCAGTGGATCATTCAGGCGGCGCGCGAACTCGAGCTGATGCCCACCACCGAGGGCGGACTCGACTACAAGATCGACATGACCCACGCGATCGACGGATACCCGGGGATCGAGCACAACATCCCGGTCGCGCCCATGTATTCCGACGTCGTGGAACTCTTCAAGGAGTCGGAAACCACCAACACCCCCACCCTGCTGGTCTCATACGGCGGCCCCTTCGGCGAGAACTACTTCTACGCCACCGAGAACGCCCACGACGACCCGAAGCTGAACATGTTCGTGCCCAAGGAGAACATCGACGCGCGGACGCGCCGCCGGGGGTCGGGAGCCGGAGGAAGCCCGGGCCCGGTGGGCTGGTTCCTGGAGGAGGAGCACGTCTTCCCGCGCCACGCCGAATTCGTGAAGAAGATGCTCGAGGACGACGGGCGCATGGCCGTCGGAAGCCACGGGCAGATCCAGGGCGTCGGTTTCCACTGGGAGCTGTGGGCAATGGCCGCGGGCGACGCGTCGAACCACGACATGCTGCGGGCCGCGACGATCCTGGGCGCCGAGGCGATCGGCTTCGGCGAGCAGCTCGGCAGCATCGAGAAGGACAAGTTCGCCGACATCCTCGTCCTCAACTCGGACCCGCTCGACGACCTGCGCAACACGGTGGACATTCGGTATGTGATGAAGGACGGCCGCCTCTACGACGGCATGACTCTCGACGAGGTGTATCCCGAGGAGCGCACGCTGGAACGGAGGAGGCCCGCCGAGACGGACCCGGCGAGCACCTCGGCCGGTATCCGCGGCAACTGAGCCGCTGCAGCCGGCCGG
>VXMI01000086.1 GCA_009841165.1 Gemmatimonadota bacterium
GAACCGGACAGATGTTGTGCTACGAAACCGGACAATTCATGTGCTCCCAACACGACGCCGCGGAGGCGTCGGCACGGCTGCTGGAGCACGGCACGGTGGCAGCCACGCCCATGACCCACTGGGGGAGGGAGAACGCGGCGCAGTTCGTGCGGCTCGTCTTCAGCAACGAGCCGGTGGAGCGGCTGCGTGGGCTGGGGGAGCGGTTCAGGCGGGCGCTGGGGTGCTAGGGTCTCCCGCCCTTCGAATACTTAACATTCTTGTTAACTGATTTCAGCTGAAACGCCGCGACACGGCTTCATCCGCCGGTCCCGCGGTCAATCCGCCGGTTCTGCGGTCAATCCGCCGGTCCCGCGGTGCGAGATACTAAACCATTATGTTCAGTATTCGGCGCCCGCCAGCTCGTCCATCCACGCCTGGATCGCGCGCTGGTAGTAGTTGGGGCTGAACATCACCCATTCGCCCAGCTCTGCGGGCACCTGGTAGCTGGCGGCCGCCTCCTCCGAGTTGACTCCACGGCTCCAGGCATATCGCGCCGCCTCTTCGACCGAGTCGATGAGCGCGACGTAGCGCGACATCGCCTCGGCGTCCGCCAGCGGACCATGCCCAGGCACGAACGTACCCGCCGGGATCGCCTGCAGCGCCCGCACCGAGCGCGACAGCCGCGACGGAACCGCGTCCATGTAGTTCGGGAACATCGCGTTCCACACCAGGTCGCCACACCACACGGGACCCTCGCCCCCGTCCACCTCCACCGAGAGATCGCTCGCCGTATGACCCCGGCGCGGCACCACCGAGACCACCCGGCTCCCAAGGTCGATCTCGAGCGGCGAGTCTTCCGCGACCACCACCACATCGGCCCACGGAGCCTTCGCGGCCTCGTCCCCGGGCGATCCCTGCACCAGGTCGCGCGTCGCCGCCGTGGCGCGGAGCGTCGGCGCACTCCCGTCCTCCTCGGCGTATCCCGCGGGCCCGGCCGAGTGGTCCCCGTGGTAGTGGCTCACCACCACCTGGTCCGGCCAGCGCCCCGTCAGCGCCCGCGCCTGCTCGGCCACCCAACTCGCGCCCTCCGGGGTGGCGAACGCCTCCACCACAACCGTCCCCGAAGACCCCCCGACGATGCCGCCGTTGCACACCGTGGTGTAGTCCCCGTTGAGCGGCGTGGATACGATCGCGAACATCCCGTCGCCCAGCTCCTCGATGCGGGCGAAGGGGGTCTGCGCGACAACCCGGCGCGCGCCCTGGCCACGCCACCGGCGCAGTGCGCGCCCGCTCAGCAGCGGGCCGGCGGCGGCAAGGTAGGAGGCGCAGCCGGCGGAAGCGGCCAGGAAGCGGCGGCGGCTCATGCTCATCGTTTTTCGCTCCAGTGCAGGTAGAGGTTCGATGCGAGGCGCCCGCCCAGGAACGCCACGAAGGCGGACGTGGCTCCCACCCATCCCAGCCCCCAGGCCAGGACGGGGAAGACGACCACGATGGCGACCACTCCCAGAGCCGTGGCCATCGTGATGGCCTTTGTCCGGCGCCTCAACACCATAATCGCGCTCTGCTGCGCCAGCCAGAACGAGAGCGCCGGCAGCGGGATCAGCACCAGCGACGGGATCCTCGCGTAGCCGGACAGCTCCGGGGTCAGCCCGGACACCACCTCGAACCAGACCTCGAAGAGGGGCGTAAGCACGATCAGCGCATAGCCGGCCGTGGTCGCGAGCCCCATCCGGAGTGCGAAACGCCCCACCGGACGCCGGTGCTCCAGGTCGTTCCCGGTGAGCGCGATCGCGGCCTCCTGGTAGCTGAGCCCTGTCGCCCGGAAGAGGAACGACAGCGAATGCACCACGGGCAACACCGCCAGCGATTCCAGCGGGTCGCGCGCGCGACCCACCAGAAAGGTCAGGATCGGGTGCGTCGCCAGCGCAACCAGCGAAGTCAGCGCCAGCGGATAGTAGAACGCCAGAATCGAGCGGTACCCCATCGGCGCAACCCCGCTCTCCTCGGGCGATGTCGCGAGCATCCGCCGAATCGACCCCGTCGCCATGATCCGCGCCGCCACCGCCTCGACGCAGACGCCGGTGGTGAGCGCGGCCGCACCCACCCAGGCACCGTGCAGGTCGGTCAGGGCGGGAAGCGCGAACGCCGTCCCGGCCATCGCCACGAGCCGGAAGACCGTCCCGATCGCCACCTGCCGGGTCTGTCCCGCGGCGATCATCACCCCGTGAATGAACCGTCGGTAGCCAATCGCCCCCGGCCACGGCAGGTAGATCCACAACGCCCCGTAGATGATGTCGGCGACCTCGCGCGGGAGCGCCAGCAGCCCCGAAAAGAGGGGCTCGAACACCGCCGGCACCAGCAGCACCACCACCATCAGGGTTGCCAGCACATTGAGCCCGTGCGTGAAAAGGCGCAGCTTGCGGTAGCTCTCGCGGTCGCGCACCAGCGCCGTGGCCGCAGTCAACAGCATGATCACCGGTGCCTCGACCAGGATCGCGATCGCAAAGACCACACCGTGCGACGCCAGGTTGATCTTGGCTTCGGGCAGGCGGGCGATGGTGGCCGCGATGAGCGGGCCCTCGAGCGCCATCATGACCCAGGTCGCGGCCAGCGGGGACCAGAACCGCGCGATGGTGCCGGAAGTGAGCGTCCCGCGGGGAGCGGGGTTCATGTCGAAACAGTCTCCGCGCGAGCCGAACGGCTGCGGTGATTTGGGGTGAAGAACAAGCTTCTACGATAACGCCGCTGCGAGCGGCCGATGAACACAGCGAGAGACGGGCATGGGCAGGAGTGAAGGCCGGGCGGCCGACCCCTTCGGCGAGGGCAGCGCGTGGGGCGACTGCCTCCCGGCCGGGCTGGGGGCGTTCTGGCTCGGGGTGGCGCGGTCCTTCCCCGGTGGCTGGCCCTGGAGCCGTTTCGCGCTGCTCGCCCGCAGGGCCGCGCGCCGCCACCTCTCCGGACCCGTCGACACCCGGCTGTGGGGGCACCGGCTGCGTCTCTTCCCGGATCGCTCGATCTCGGAGGCCAGGATCCTCTTCCTTCCCCGCTCCTGGGACCGGGCCGAACGCAGGCGTATCGCGCGGTGGATCAGGCCAGGATTCACCTTCGTGGACGTGGGCGCCAACGTGGGCGCCTACTCCTTCTGGATCCTCTCCCGGATCGACGGCACGGGGCGCGTGGTCACGGTCGAGCCGAACCCCGATCTGGCGCGGCAGCTGCGGTACAACGTCCACGTCAACGGCGTGCAGGACCGGATGCGGGCGGTGCAGGCCGCCGTCGGCGCGGCCAGGGGTCGCGGCTTGCTCGCGGTGGAGACCCGGAACTCCGGCGAGGGGCGGCTGGTCGGCACCGGTGAGGCTACGGATGGGACCCCCACCGTACCGGTTCGCGTGGTCACCCTGGCGGACATCGTCGAAGAAGCCGGGCTCGACCGCATCGACTGCCTCAAGGTCGACGTGGAGGGCGGCGAGGCCGATGTCCTCCGGCCCTTTCTGCACGGTGCCCCGCGCTCGCTGTGGCCCCGTCACCTCGTGGTCGAACTCGGCCGCGGACCCCTCGAGGCCCGGCGGTCGGCGGATCTGCCGACATGGCTCGCGGAACGCGGGTACCGGCTCGAGATTCGCACCCGGCTCAACGGCGTCTTCAGTCTGGCCTGAATGCTGATCGCCGCACTATTGTTGTACCTGTCGTTCGTGCACCCGCGCCCTGGGTCCGACAACCCGCGGCGCGCGACCTTGAGGAGTCTGCCGATGAGACCGCTCTTCCGACTCGCCGCTGCCGCCGCCGTCGCTGGCCTTGCCATGATCGCCTGGTCCACCGCCGGATCGGCGCAGACGCAGCCGGAAGGAATGGCGCGCGCTTCCCAGCCGGCCGGCTGGGAGGTCTCGTTCTCGCCCAGGGTCGGATTCTTTCTCCCGCAGCGCGGAGGCGGCAAACAGAGCGCGGTTCGTCGCCCGACCTACGGTGTGGAACTGGTGGCGAAGCGAAAGGGGTCGTGGTACGGCGCCAGGGCACTCTTCGAGCGCTCGATGCGCTGGGCGCCCCAGCGGGATCCGGTCAGCAGCATTCTGTCCGGCGGCCTCACCATTCTGGATGACTCGGACGATTCCCGTTTCTTCGAGACCGTGGTGGTGGACGCCATGGCCTACACCCCCGCCTACGACGGCGTGCGGGCCTACATGTTCACCGGATTCGGTTCCAAGATCATCGGCTCCCCGGACGACGCGCCTGTTCTGCTGCCTTTTTCCCTGGTGGGCGGAGCGCGGGCCCGGACCTGGCACGGCGGCATCGGAATCGAGGCGCCCATCGGCGGGGGCGCAGGCGTCTTCGAGGTGGGCGACTACTACGGTCGCAACGGCGGTCCGAACAAGGTCCACGACATCCACCTTACCCTGATGGCCCGCTTTTCCGGCTTGGGCGAACTCATCAGGACCCTGATCACGGGAGAACGGTCGGACGACTAGGCAGCCACGCCGCGGTTCGCCCGCCACCGATCTGCGGATCGTCCGACACGCGGGTCCGCGAGCCTTCCTCGACCGCGCCGAGCCGTGGCTGCTGCGGCGCGAGGCCGAGAACAACCTGCCCCTGGGCGTGGCGGCGTCCGTCGTGGGGAACCGCCCCGCGCCGGACCTCTATTTCGCGACGCTGGAGCGGGGCGGTGACATGGTCGGATGCGCCTTCCGCACGCCTCCGTGGAAGCTGGGCCTGACGCGAATGCCCCTGGAAGCAGTTCCGCTACTGGCGCAGAGTGTGGCCGAAACATACGCCGAGCTTCCCGCCGTTCTTGGTCCGAACGCGGTTGCCCGCGCCTTCGGGGACGCCTGGAGTCGAATCAAGGCGGTAAAAGCCACCCCGGGCGCGCGTCAGCGGATCCATGTCCTGGAGCGGGTAGAGCCGCCGTCGCCGATGGCATCGGGGAAGATGCGCCGCACGGAACCGGGTGATATCCCGCTGGTTGCCCGATGGCTGGCGGCGTTCGTGCGGGAGAGCGGTCTGGCGGATCCGGGGGACCCGCTGGTACGGGCACGCCGTCTGTGCGGCGGCGAGGGCGGCAACCAGCTGCTCGCCCTGTGGATGGACGGAGGCCCCGTGTCCATGGCCGGCTTCCCGGCGCGCACACGTCACGGGGTTCGGATCGGCTATGTCTACACCCCCGAGGAGCACCGCCGGAGAGGCTATGCAACCGCGCTGGTAGCCGGGCTGAGCACCCAGGCGCTCGACTTGGGGTTCAGGCACTGCGTGCTGTATACGGACCTCGCGAATCCCACCTCGAACAGCATCTACCGCAGGGTGGGGTATCGGCCGCTGCAGGATGTCATGGATGTCGAGTTCGGGCTAACGTAGACGCAGCCGTCCGTCGGTCTCTCCCCTTCCTTCCGCACACCGCTCGAACATGATCGATCTGCGCAGCGACACCGTGACCCGTCCCACCCCCGCCATGCGCGAGGCGATGGCACAGGCCGTCGTCGGCGACGACGTCTACGGCGACGACCCCACCGTCAGGCGTCTCGAGGCCCGGACGGCGGAGGTCCTCGGCAAGGAGGACGCCGTCTACATGCCCACCGGGTCGATGACGAACCAGGTCGCCATCCGCGCGCACACCGAGCCGGGCGACCGGGTCATCATGGACATCGCTTCCCACGTCGTTCGTTCCGAGGGCGGTGGGCCGGCGGCTCTCTCCGGGGCAACCGTCCAGCCGCTGCTGGGGGACCGCGGCATCTTCACGGCTTCCCAGCTGCGCGACGCCCTGGGGGTCACCCACCCGGGATCGCCCACCACCCTGACCCCGCCGGCGACGCTGCTCACCGTGGAGAACACCCACAACGGCGGCGGGGGGAGCATCTGGCCGCTGGAACTCCTCGACGAAGTGGTCGCCATCGCCCGCGCGGCAGGGTTGCGCTGCCACCTCGATGGCGCCCGCGTCTGGAACGCCTCCGCGGCAACCGGCATTCCGCCGGCCCGTTACGCGCGCGACTTCGACAGCGTCTCGGTCTGCTTCTCGAAGGCGCTTGGCGCGCCCGTCGGGTCGGCGCTGGCCGGCTCGAGCGCCTTCGTGGCACGCGCCCGCCGCTTCAAACAGCTCTTCGGCGGCGGCTTCCGCCAGGCCGGGATCATCGCCGCCGGGGCGCTCCACGCACTGGAGAACCACCGGGGCGACCTCGCACACGACCACGAGAAGGCGGGGCACCTCGCCGATGTCCTGGTATCGATCCCGGGGATTGAACTGGTGCGCGAGCACGTGGAGACCAACATCCTGCGCTTCAACGTGCCGGGCACCGCGGCGGGGTTCGTGGACGCGTGCCTTGCGCGGGGTGTGGCGATGCTCGTGTCCGGGGCACGCGCCGTGCGGGCGGTGGCGCACCGCGACGTGTCGATGGACGAGATGCGGCGGGCGGCAGAGGTGGTGCGGGAGGTGTCTGGGGGGGCAGGGGAGTAGTTGCGCTGTCAAGAGGCGTTCTCGCGCCCGGCCGACGCCTCATCGGCTGTCCTCAACAGCCCCTCGATCTCCTCGATCCGCTCACTCGCCTCCGGGAATCCCGTCAGGTAGGCTCCCCACGGCGCTACCAGCCGGAAGAGTACCGCCGCCTTGGCGAGCGACGACCGCGCAAGTTCCGGCTCCCCTTCGTGCAGCCGGTTCACGCCGTCCGTCATGAGCGCCTCGGCGAGTACCCAGCACCGCGCGGGCTCGACCTCGCCCGTGGGGGCCACCATCGCCGGCAGCGCCTCGGCCGACACCGCGCGGGCGAGCTCCAGCTCCATCCCCGCCTCGCTGGCCGCCCGCCGCAGCGTCGCCTCCACCCTGCCCGGGGGGGCCCCGCCCCCGAGGATCGCATTGCGGAGCGCAATCAGCGCCGCGCCGAGTTCCTCGATCAGGCGGAGTATGTAGTCGCGCTGTGCCATTCAGGTATCACTCCCTGCGCTATATCGCTCCCGGTGCCCACGTTGCCCGGTGTGATTGTGTCGCGCCCGCCAGGGTACGAGGTTGTCCCACGAGATGCATACCATAATCACACCGAGAAGCTGGGCCATCTTCGTGGCCCGCGTCATCCTCGGCCTCATCTTCTTCGCGGCCGGGTTCTGGAAGGTGTTCCGGCTTGGCGCGGTCGAGCACGCCCGCAGTCTCTTCGTGGAACCCTACGCGATGGGCGCGTTGCCCGCCTGGTCGCTGTGGTTGACTGGCGTGACCGTACCCTATGTGGAAATGATCGGCGGCGCCCTCATGCTCTCTGGCTGGAAGCGCTTCGCGGCAGCGATCGGGCTTGGCGCCGTACTGATGCTCGTCACCTTCGGGCACCTCCTGGCCGAGCCCCTCTACGCGTTCAACGCCCATGTGATCCCACGCGCCCTCCTGCTGATTGTGGTACTGGCGATGTTCGACGAGGATCGCTTGAGCCTCGACTCGTGGTTGACCTGGAGGCGGGAGGCCGCCTCGCCGGCGTCATGACCCACCGACACCTGCGGTGCCGGCGAGGCTCCGGGGTCGAAAGGAGATTCGAATCAGATGGATAGCAACACCGGGTCTATCGGTCGCTGGGCGAACCGGGATCGGCCTCGCCTCGCCCTGATGGTGCTCCTCGCCGCCGTCGCCCTCGCTGCCAACGTGTCCACGCGAACACTCGGAGCCCAGGACACCCAGCAGGAAGGGGAAACGGTCCGACTGACGGCACGGGTATACGATCCTGCCAGCGAGGTGACCGTGCCCGGGGCCGTGATCGTGCTTACCGGTATGCACGGTCGGCACGTGACCGATGCGGACGGTCGCGCCGTGATCGATGTCCCTCGGGGCCGCTACTGGGTCAGCGTGAGGAGGTGGGGATACGACCGATTGACGGGTCATCTCGATGTTATCCATGCGGGTGAAGTGACGCTGTACATGGAAAAGACAAGAGACATCGACGCGGAAGCGCCCGGCACTCTGCTGGTGAGGGTTGTGGACGGCGTATCCGGAGATCCGATCGAGGGATCTCTGGTGTCGCTGGCGGAGGGGCAAAGCCGCCTCAGCGACCTGGACGGGCTGGCGGTGTTCAGGGACCTGCGGGATCCAGTGGTCCGATTCGAGGTGGAGTCGACCGGCTACGGCCAGCGAGCTGCGCCCGTGGCGCTCAGCCCGGACCGGACCACTGCCGCCAGAGTCGAGATGATGGTCGAAACGGCTGCACCGAGGCCGATCGAAACCGAAATACGTTCACTGCACATGGCAGGGGACGGCATTCATGACAACATGAACCGGTACGGAAAGCGGACGTATGTGGTCACCCGACCCATGCTCGACGAACTCGCCCCCGCCCAGCTTACCGACGTGTTCAGGCAGGTGCCGGGCATCCGCGTCGGTGCTCTCGCATCGGGGTCGCCCCACCTGTACCTCGGGCAGTGCAACCGGCGCGTCTCGCTGTACCTGGACGGATTCCGGCGGCGGACCGATCTGGACGTTCAGCGCAGATTGTTCATCGACGACATTGCGCCGGAGTCCGTGGAGTTGATCGAGATCTGGCAGAGGCGGCGAAACCGAAGCTGCGGAGGTTGGGTGCTCATCTGGACCACCCGGCAGGGGGCGGGTTGACGGGCAGGGCAGTGGTTGCCCGGGCCGAAGGCTTCGCTTGGCGTCTGCGGGGGCATCTGTATCGGCGAGTTCGCGACAGCGGGGCAGTACCGACCCGAGCGGAGCTCGGCAATCAACTCGACACAAGCGGCACCGAGGTCGGCGACGCCCTTCGCTTTCTCGCCGACGTGCACGTGCTGGTCCTCGATGAGCATGGCGAAGTCCTGATGGCCCACCCCTTTTCCGCGGTCCCCACCCCTTACCGTGTCGAGACCGCGACCCGGGCGTACTGGGCCAACTGTGCCTGGGATGCGATCGCGATACCACTGCTGCTCGATACCGACGTGCACACGCCGACGATCTGCCCAGGTTCGGGCGAGCGCTTCGAACTCACCGTGACAGGAGGCCATCTCCACCCCGCCGGTGCAGTCGTCCGCGTCGCCGTGGCCCGGTCGGTTATACACAAAGTACGCGGGCGCCGCTCGTACGCGTGTTGATGTCGGTGGGCGCCGTGTGATTTATAAAAAAGGGGGGGGGGGGGGGGGGG
>VXMI01000196.1 GCA_009841165.1 Gemmatimonadota bacterium
TTGGGCGGGGGCGTCGTTTATGCCAATCTCACCCGGGGGCGGGTGGGGGTTGGCAGGACGTGGGGCTCATACCCTGTCCGGGTGACGGCGAATGACTGGTGTGATTGATCGCGCAAGATAGACGAGTCGGCTTTTTCGGGTCAAGGCGGGAGAGCCCCCGCGGCGCTGTCGATTCCCTGACGGCGCGCGCGGACCTCCGCGTCCGGATCACGCCCCGCCCGGGCGGCTGCAGAGGCCCGATTTCGAGCTTGCGAAAATTTTCACAAGCGTTAGCTTTCCCCTCGGAAACAGGGTCCATGCAGCTGAACGCCGCATTCCGAAAGGGCTCGAAACGAGAGCGGCTCGCGCAAACGCCTGAGGCGGTCGGCAAGGGAAGAAAAGCGTGAAAGGAAGCAGGTGAAGGAGGGTCGCCGTTCCAGCGCGGGCACAAGCCGTTCCCTGGGCGACATCGGGCACTTTTCCGGGTATGGGCTCGGATGGGCACTGACCGTCGCCCTGCTCGCCTGGGCGGGTCTCAAGCTGGACGAATGGCTCGGCACAAGCCCGTTGATGATCCTGCTCTGCACGCTCGGGGGCATAGCGGCGGGGATGGTCACGGTCTACATGAGAGCCATGGCCGGCGCCACGCGCAGCGATTCGGATCTGTCGAACGGCGGGGGAGAACACCGTTGAGACCTTTCAGGACGTTTCCGGCCACGGCCCTGGCAATCGCCGCCGCGGGTTCGGTCGTGGCCTGGCCGTTCCTGGACGTTGACGCGTACCGCGCGGTCGTTGGCGGGGTGATCCTGGCGCTTGGCACCCACCTGGCCGCGTACTTCATGCTGAAGAGGTGGCGGGCCCGCAACGACCGTTTCCTGGCCGCGATCCTGGCAGGGTTCGCGATGCGGATCGCGGCGGTGGCTTTCGGCGTGTTCGTCTTCGCCCTCCCGGGCCGGGCCGAGCCGATTCCATTCCTGCTGTCGCTGGGCGGCTTCCTGATCGTGCTGCTGGTCACGGAGTCCGCCCTCGAGTATCGACGGCTCCGTGGGGTTGCCGTGCCCGCCGGGTCGGGAGCGAAATGACAAACGCCTACCAGGAGCACGGCGCGGCCCAGGAGGCGCACGCCGGCGAATTCGATCTCGGAGAGATGCTGGGGCATCACATCCTCAACTCGACCGAGTACGAGCTTCCGTTCATCGGGCCGGTCCATCTTCCCCACTGGCCCGAACTTGCCGTGGGCGGACTCACCATCGACGTGTCTCCGACCAAACATGTCATCCTGCTGCTGCTCGGAGCGCTGATCACGGCGGCGTTCTCGATCCTGGCCGGGCAGCGGGTGGCCCGGGCTGCCGCGGGGCGCGCACCCAGCGGGCTGGCGAACGCCATCGAAGCGGTGGTGGTCTACTTCCGCGACGATCTCTGCAAGGGCTATATCGGCCACGGATATCAGCGCTTCGTGCCGCTGGTGCTGACCCTGTTCTTCTTCATCCTCACCATGAACCTCCTCGGCCTGGTGCCCTGGGGCGGGTCGGCCACCGGGAATATCGTCGTCACGGGTACGCTGGCTCTGGTCACATTCGTGGTGGTCGAGGTCTCGGGATTCCTGTCGCTCGGCTTCAGGGGATACCTGCGGACCATCTTCTTCGTACCGCCCGGTGTCACCGGGGCCATGAAGTACGTGGTGCTCGCGGTGATGACGCCGGTCGAGTTCATGGGGAAGTTCCTGAAGCCCTTCGCACTGGCGATCCGGCTGTTTGCGAACATGACGGCGGGCCATGTCCTGATCTTCTCCGTGCTCGGCTTCATCTTTCTCTTCGGGAATTACGCCTACATCCGGTGGCTGATCGCCGCCGGGTCCTACGGTCTGGTGTCGGCCATTCTCCTCCTCGAGGTGCTGATCGCCTTCATCCAGGCCTATGTCTTCGCCATGCTCACGGCCGCGTTCATCGGCCTGATCCGGCATCCACACTAGATACCACCTGAAACCAAACGGGATCGAACCCAACGGAAGGGAAGAGAAACGACAATGCTCGAATCAACTGTCGACATCCTCCAGGACGCGGCGCTCACACCAGAGGCCGCCAAGAACAACATGGCGCTCCTCGGCGCCGGAATCGGTGTTGGCCTGGCCGTGATCGGCGCCGGACTCGGCATCGGCCGCATCGGCGACGGGGCCACGCAGGGCATCGCGCGCCAGCCGGAAGCCTCCGGCGAGATCCGTGGCCTGGCCATGGTGCTCGCCATCCTCGTCGAGGGTGCGGCGCTCGCCGGGATCATCCTGACGCTCATGCTCTTCCTCTTCCTCGCGTGATCGCGGGGACAGCGAAGATGGGCGCTGCATCGGGCCACCTGCTTGCCGGCGCATTGCCGGTCATGTCGGTCGCGCAGGAAGCCGAACACGAGGTTGCGTGGGAATCGCTCTTCGCGCCCGACATCGGGCTGGCGATCTGGACGCTGCTCACCTTCCTCACGCTGCTCTTCATCTTGGGCAGGTTCGCCTGGAAGCCGTTGCTCGGCGCCCTGGACGCGCGCGAGAAGGGAATACAGGACAACATTGACGAGGCCAGGAATCAGCGCGAGGAAGCAGAGAAACTGCTCGCCCGGCACCGCGAACAGCTCGCCGAAGGGCGGCGCCAGGCCCAGGCCGTGGTAGCCGAGACCCGGGCCGCCGCCGAGACGCTCCGAAAGGAGCTCGAGGCCAGGGCCCGCGAGGAGACCCAGGCCATGCTGGCCAACGCCCGGCGGGAGATCGAGCGCGAGCGGAAGGCGGCGGTCGAGGCCGTGCGCACGGAGGCGGTCGACGTGGCGCTGGCCATCGCATCGCGGCTCCTGGGCGAGCGGCTGGACGCCGACCGCGACCGGCAGCTTGTCGCCAGCTACATCGACGACCTGACCGAGTCGGAGGGAGCGCTGGCGTGAGGGAGGACACCGTCGTCCGCAACTACGCCGAGACGCTCTTCGAACTGGCCGAGCGTGATGGGGGCGCCGCCGGATACGGGGACCCCGTGGCAGCGGTGGCCGGTCTGATGGAAGACCGCAAGGTGATCGAGTTCTTCGGCACGCCGCGGGTGTCGGCGGACACCAAGAAGGAAGCGCTGGAGCGTGCGTTGGGCGACTCCGTTCCAACGATGCTGCTCCGCTTCCTCACGGTCGTGGTGGACCGGGGCAGGCAACGCCTGATCCCCGCGATCATGAAGGACTTTCAGGCCCTCCTCGACCGTCATCGGGGGATCCGTCACATGGAAGTGACCGTGGCTCGCGAACTCGGCGCCGACGAGGAGGAAGCCCTGACGGCACGGCTCTCGTCGGCGACCGGGGCACAGGTCATCCCGACGCTGCGGGTCAGGCCCGAGATCATCGGGGGCATCGTGATCCGCGAGGGCGACACCCTGTACGACGGATCTCTGAAACGACAACTGGACGCCATGCGCCGAGCGCTCATGGCCACCGAGCTGCAAGGACAGGAAAGCTAGAACCAAATGGCAGATTCCCAGCTCCGGGCGGGCGAGATCAAGAGCGTCCTCCTGGCCGAAATCGAGAGCTTTGAAGAGGCGCTTCACGCCGAGGAGGTCGGCGAGGTCCTCGAGGTGAAGGATGGCGTGGCACGCATCTATGGCCTCACCCGGGCCATGGCGAGCGAGATGCTCGAGATCACCTCCGGTGAGACCGGCGAAACGGTCACCGCGCTGGCGCTGAACCTGGAAGAGGACAACATCGGCGCCGTCATCCTGGGCGAATGGGCGGGGTTGCACGAGGGCGACGAGGTGCGCCGCACGGGACGCGTCCTGGACGTTCCCGTCGGGGACGGCTACCTCGGACGCGTGGTCGACCCGCTGGGCAACGCGCTCGACGGAGGCACCGGAATCGAGACCTCGGCGAGGCGCCAGATCGACGTGGTGGCCCCGGGAATCGTGAAGCGGCAGCCTGTGAAGGAGCCGCTGCAGACCGGCATCAAGGCGATCGACGCCATGATCCCGATCGGCCGCGGTCAGAGAGAGCTGATCATCGGCGACAGGCAAACCGGGAAGACGGCCGTGGCTGTCGACGCGATCATCAACCAGCGCGATACCGACGTCATCTGCATCTACTGCGCAGTGGGACAGCGCGCGGGGAAGGTGGCCGCCGTCGTCGAGACGCTCCGGCATCACAACGCAATGGACTACACCATCGTGGTGACCGCCAACGCCTCCGACCCCGCGCCCATGCAGTACATCGCGCCGTATTCGGCGACCGCGCTGGCCGAGCACTTCATGTGGCAGGGCAAGCACACTCTGGTCATCTACGACGACCTCTCCAAGCAGGCGCAGGCCTACCGGCAGCTGTCGCTGGTGCTCAGGCGTCCCCCGGGGCGAGAGGCCTACCCGGGCGACGTCTTCTACCTGCACTCGCGGCTGCTGGAGCGCGCAGCCAAGCTCTCCGACGAACTCGGCGGCGGCTCGCTCACCGCGCTCCCGATCATCGAGACGCAAGCGGGCGACGTCTCGGCGTACATCCCCACCAACGTCATCTCGATCACCGACGGCCAGATCTATCTCGAACCCGACCTCTTCAATTCGGGCGTCCGGCCCGCGGTGAACGTGGGCATCTCGGTTTCGCGTGTCGGCGGCGCGGCGCAGGTGAAGGCGATGAAGAAGGTCGCGGGACGGCTCCGCCTCGACCTCGCGCAGTTCCGCGCCATGGAGACCTTCGCGCAGTTCGCCTCCGACCTCGACGCGGCCACCCAGCAGCAGCTGGCTCGCGGGCAGCGGACGGTCGAGGTCCTCAAGCAGCCGCAGTACCAGCCCGTGCCGGTCGAGCGGCAGATCGTGACGATCTACGCCGTGACCAATGGATTCCTGGACCACCTGGAAGTGGACGACGTGAGGAAGTGGGAGCGGGGATTCCTCGGGTTCATGGAGAGCCGTTTCGACGACGTGCTGATCGGTCTTCGCCAGGAGGGACAGCTGACCGGGGACATCGAGGGCCGGTTGCGCTCCTGCGTCGAGGAGTACAACGAGGTCTTCGCGGTCGATAACGGGACGGCGATGGCGGGAGCGGCATAGCGTGGCCCAGGCCCGCGAAGTCCTGCGGCGGATCAAATCCGTCAGGAACACGCGCAAGATCACGCGCACGATGGAGCTGATCGCCACCTCCAAGCTGAAACGCGCCATGGACCGCATGGTCGCCGCGCGGCCGTACAGCGACGCGCTGGGCGAATTGCTGCGAAGCCTGCGCGCGCCGGGGCTGGAGCAGGATCATCCGCTGCTGCGGCAGCCGGCCGAAACCAAACGCGCAGCCGTCCTGCTGCTGACTGCCAACCGCGGCTTCTGCGGCGCTTTCAACGCGAATCTGATCCGCGAGGCTCGGACGAAGCTCGAGGAGCTCGAGGCCGCCGGGGTGGAAACGGAACTTCACATCGCCGGCAAGAAGGGCCTCACCTTCTTCCGCTTTCGTGGCCGGGCCATCGCCTCGTCGACGATCGCGATCGGCGACGCGCCCACCCCGGAGGACGCGGAGGGCCTGATCGCACCCGTAAGGGACAGCTTCGAGTCCGGCGCCCTCGACGCGGTCTACCTGGTGAGCGCGAAGTTCCGCTCGGCGATGTCCACGCCGCCCGGCACGCAGCTCGTGCTGCCGGTGGAGCCGAGGGCGGACGCCCGCTCGGTGGATGCCTTCATCGTGTCGCCTCCGCCCGTCAAACTCGTGGGGCGGATTCTGCCGCGCTACCTGACCAGCGTCGTGTACCGGGCGCTGGTCGAGAACGCCGCCGGCGAGCAGGGCGCACGCCGTGCCGCGATGAAGAGCGCGACCGACAACGCGGGTGAGATGATCGACACCCTCACCCGCAGCTACAACAGAGCGCGCCAGGCGCAGATCACCCAGGAGATCGCCGAGATCGTGGGTGGCGCCGCGGCGCTGGAGTGATGGAACGCAGGAAGGACGAAACGCCGCGCACGAGGCGGCGGGAGAAAACGAAAACATGGCTGACAACAACATCGGGCGAGTCGTCCAGGTCATCGGACCCGTGCTGGACGTGGAGTTCGACCCGCGGCATCTGCCGGAGATCCACAACGCGCTGAGCCTTGTCGGCGAGACCGAATCGGGCCGCAAGATCGACCTGGTTGCCGAGGTGCAGCAGCACATCGGCCGCTCCCAGGTTCGCGCCGTGTCGATGAGCTCGACCGACGGCGTGCAGCGGGGCATGGATGTCGTGGACACGGGGCGCGCCATCGCGGTGCCCGTCGGCAAGCCGGCGCTGGGCCGGATTCTCAATGTCCTCGGCGAGCCGGTCGACGAGCAGGGTCCGGTCACAAGCCCCGACGACGAGCCAATCGAGCGGTGGCCGATCCATCGCCTGGCGCCGCGCTTCGACAACCTCGAGCCCAAGACGGAGATCTTCGAGACGGGGATCAAGGTCGTCGACCTGCTCGCCCCCTATGTGAAGGGCGGCAAGACGGGCCTCTTCGGGGGTGCCGGCGTCGGCAAGACGGTCATCATCATGGAGCTGATCAACAACATTGCCATGGAGCACGGGGGCCGCTCGGTCTTTGCCGGAGTGGGGGAGCGGACCCGCGAGGGCAACGACCTGTGGATCGAGATGAAGGAATCCGGTGTGCTCGAGTCGACCGCACTGGTCTACGGGCAGATGAACGAGCCCCCCGGGTCCCGCCTGCGGGTGGGGCTTTCCGCCCTGACCGTCGCCGAGTACTTCCGCGACGTGGAAAAGCAGGACGTGCTCCTCTTCATCGACAACATCTTCCGCTTCACGCAGGCCGGCTCCGAGGTCTCGGCGCTGCTCGGACGCATGCCCTCGGCGGTAGGCTATCAGCCCACCCTGGAAACCGAAATGGGTGAGCTGCAGGAGCGCATCACCTCCACGCGCGAGGGTTCGATCACTTCGGTGCAGGCCATCTACGTGCCCGCCGACGACCTTACCGACCCGGCGCCGGCCGCCGCCTTCGCCCACCTCGATGCGACGACCGTGCTTTCCCGCTCCATTGCCGAGAAGGGTATCTACCCGGCGGTCGATCCGCTCGACTCGTCGTCCCGGATCCTCGATCCGCAGTTCATCGGCGAACGCCACTACGAGGTTGCCGGGCGCGTGAAGGAGATCCTGCAGCGCTACAAGGACCTGCAGGACATCATCGCGATCCTGGGGATGGACGAGCTCAGCGAAGAGGACAAGATCATCGTCGGCCGCGCGCGCCGGATCGAGCGCTACCTGTCCCAGCCCTTCTTCGTGGCGACGGCGTTCACCAATATCCCCGGCTGTTACGTGAGGCTCGAGGACACCATCGAGTCCTTCGAGCGCGTTGCCGCCGGCGAGTTCGACCATCTTCCCGAGCAGGCCTTCTACATGAAGGGCGGCATCGACGAGGTGATCGACGCGGCGCGCGAGATGGGCGTCGAGGTCTGATTCCATGGCAAGGCTGATGGAGTTGCGCGTGGTCACGCCCGAGAAGGTCGTCTTCGAAGGGGCAGCCAGGTCGCTGGTGGCTCCCGCGTGGGACGGCTGGGTCGGTGTTCTGCCGGGACACGCCCCGTTCCTGACGCTTCTCGGAAGCGGGCCGCTCGAGGTCGATTCGGAATCGGGAGAGCGGCGGGCGTTCGGTATCTCCGGCGGCGTGATGAAGGTGGAGTCCAACCAGGTGATGGTGCTGGCGGATCGGGTCGAGCCTTCCTGATCCCACGAAGCCCTGGCCAGGGAGGACCGCATGCGACTCGATCTCCACATGCACACGACCTTTTCCGACGGCTTGAGAGCGCCTGAAGAGGTTGTGGAGATGGCGGTAGCCGGCGGTCTCGATGTCATCTCGATCACGGATCACGACAACACCGGGGGCGTGGCGCCGGCGTTGCGAGCGGCCGGTGACAGGATCCGGGTCATCCCGGGCGTGGAGATGAGCGCCCGTTGGCGAGGCGAATCGATCCACGTCCTGGGGTACTTCGTGGATCCGGCCTCCACAAGGTTGATGGACCACTACCGCGAGCTGCATGCGCGCCGTCACACAAGGATGCGGAGGATCGTGGAGCGACTTGCCGCCCAGGGTGTGCGCCTGCCCTTGGAGAACGTGGGGGACCAGCGGGCATCCGGAGCGGTGCCCTACACCCGACCGCACCTGGCGCGTGCGCTGGTTCAGGCAGGGTATGCGACCAGCGTCGGTGACGCCTTCGCACGCTACATCGGCGCCGACTGTCCCGCGTACGTCCTCGTCGAGTCACCGACCCCGGAGGAAGTGATCGACACCATAACCGCGGCTGGAGGCGTTGCCGTGTGGGCCCACCCGCCGCTCCATCAGATTGACGCCCTTCTCCCCTTGATGATCGGTGCGGGACTCCGTGGCATGGAGGCGTACCGCCCCTGGTCGCCGACGGTCCGCGATGCAGTGAGGGCGCGCGCGCGTGCGGCCGGACTGTTCGTCACGGGCGGTTCCGACTGGCACGGTCGTGACCGCGACGCCGAACTCGGTGACTTCCATGTGACGGAATCCGATGTCAGCGAGTTCCTCGAGGCGGGCCGTGCCGGCAGGTGGTAGCGGTGTGCTCCGGAGGGTGTTGACTTCGTTTTCGCCTTGACTACCTTTTAAGTCTTTCCGTGCTGCGCCTTTGGGGTGGCCTGCGCCTGCGGGTGCGAGTACTCCTGGCCGGCAGGGACCCGGTGTTTGAAAATCAGGGTAGAAGGAAGTACTAGAGCCTTAGGTCGCTCTGGCCATCCGATTGGAGGATGGCCGAGCGTACGTGTTGGAGGCGACGGTGGACGAGCCCGATGAACGATGATCCGGGGGCGGACGACGCGGCGACGCGATCGGCCGGGCCCGGTCGAGGGAAGAGGGCTGGTCAAGCGAGAAAGTGCGCACGGCGGATGCCTAGGCACAGACCGGCGAAGAAGGACGTGGCAAGCTGCGAAAAGCCTCGGGGAGTTGCAAGCAAGCTTAGATCCGGGGGTGTCCGAATGGGGAAACCCGGCGGGAGCAGTCCCGTCACCCTGCCACAGGGAGCCAACCCAGGGAACTGAAACATCTAAGTACCTGGAGGAAAAGAAATCAAT
>VXMI01000162.1 GCA_009841165.1 Gemmatimonadota bacterium
GTGGGGGCGGGGTCGGGCGCGCCGGGGATCAGTTCGACCAGGGTGCCGGCGATCTCGTTGGCGACGAAGACGCGCTCGCCGTCCGGGTGCACGCGGAGCACGATCGGCTGTGCGCCGACCTCGATGGTCTGGGCGATGGCAAGCGCCTCGATGTCCACCACGGAGACGGTGCTGCCGCCCGCGTTGTTGACGAGCGCGTAGCGGCCGTCGCCGGGGACGGCAACCGAGAAGGGGCGGGGGCCGAGGCCGGAGACGCGGCCGGTGACCCGGAAGGATGCGGTATTGATCAACGCGACCTCGTCGGAGCCGCCGCAGGCCACGATGTAGGTGACCTGGTCGGGGGTCAGGGCGCCGCCGGGCGGGCCGGGGCAGACGTCGACGGTGGCATCGGTTTCGCCGTTGAGGAGGTCGATCACGGAGACGGTGCCGGCGTCGAGGTTGGGGACGAAGGCGTGCGAGCCGTCCCACATGACGTCGGCGGGGTAGGGGCGGTCGTCGGTGGGGTGGGACGCGGTCGGCGTGCCGGTGCGGGTGTCGATCACCCAGAGGCGGTCCGAGAACTCGGTGGTGATCCAGGTCCGGCCGCGAACGGTGCCGGGTGCGAAGAGCGAGGGGCCGGGGGTGACGGTGTGGGTGGCGTCGGGGAGGGGCTGGCCCACGGCGTCGAGGCGGATCAGCGTGGAGTCGCGGAACTGGCTGACGAGCCAGCCGTCGTCGAGCCGGACGAGGTCGAGGGGGGTGTCGCCGGCGTCCCACCGGGCGACCACCGCCGGGCCAGTCAGGTCGACGACGGCGATCTGGCCGTCGCCGCTGAGCGCGACGTAGGCGGTGTCGCCGTCGGTGCTGAAGCGGATGCCGTGTGGGGCGGCGCCGACCTCGATCGTGGCGCCGATCTGGAACGGCGGGGCGGATTCGGAGGGTGGGCCGGATTCTGCACACGCCCACGCCAAGGCAGGCGCAGCGGCCAGGAAAGAGACGGGAATCCTCATGCTTGCGGTCAGAAGTCGTACCTTACCCTCGCCAACAGCATCCTGCCGATCTCCGGCGCACCCACGAACTCCCGGTGCAGGTTGTTGAGGACGTTGTTCGCCGTCAGCGAGACCTGGGTGTCGGGCTGGAAGGGGAGCCGGTATCCGATCTGGACATCCAGAAGGCTGTATCCGTCCACGTCACCCCTGTACACGCCGGAGTTCATCGGAAAGGCGGTGGTCATCCGCAGCTGCCCGCCGAACGAGAACCCCGCGGCCCGGTCGTCGAAAGTGAACCCCACCGATCCCTTGTGATTGGGGGCATTGAGCGCGATGTCGTCCGAACTGGTGCACAGGCCGTCGTCGTCGAAATCGAAGCACTCGTCGCTCTGGAAGGAGTAGTTCGCGTTGATCCGCAGTCGGTCCGTTGCGAGAATCTGCGCTGCAAGGTCCGTCCCCCAGAAATCCACTTCGCCGAAGTTCCGATACGTGACGATGAGGTCGGCGGACTCCGACTGATCCGGCACGACGGTGCCCAGCGGTGCTGAAGCGAGGAGCTCGGCGATTCCCAGGGCACTCTCCCGGGTGATGAGGCCCGCCCGGATAAGCGGGGTCAGGCGATGCACGATGAATGCCCCGGTGCTGGCGGGATCGAGGAACACGTTCGGCGTGATGATCTGCAGCGGGCCGATGAAGTTCTGCACCCGGCTGAAGTAGGCGTCCACGGATAGGAGCACCTTGTCCCTTATCAGGCCCTTGTAGCCGACCTCGTAGGTGTTGTTGATGGTCGAGGCGAGTTCGGCTCTGTTCTCCGCCGACGGGTTGCCCAGCGGGAATCTCATGGAGGGATCGGTGGCCGACTGGTCCAGGAGGCGGAGCACCGTGCCAAGCTCCGGATCCCCGGGGCGGGCCCCCGGGTCTTTCAGGAAATTGACGAGCGGTGCCGTCCGGGGATCGAGCGAGGGCAGCAACTGGAGGACCGCCTCCCAGAGCAACGCGGCGTTTGCCGGGACAGAGCCGGCAACCACGGGCGAGCGCATGCAGTAGGACATGACGCCGCCCGGGCACCGAGCCCCGAAGGTGAAACCGCCCGAGGGCACGCCGAGCGCGCGGATGTTGTAGCTGATGCCGCCGGCCACGGGGACATGCGCCGCGATGATGTCCAGAAAGAGATTGGTGGTGGTCGGAGTCGCGAAGGCCCGATTGTAGGTGAGGCGGAAGTTCTGGTTGTCGGCCGGGCGGAGCACCAGGGCGGCGCGAGGGGAGATGTGCACGTCGGCAAGACGGTTGTGATCGTCCAGGCGGATTGCCGTGACGAGGTCCACCCGGTCGCCCAGAGACGTCTCCGAGTGCAGATACGTGCCGGTTTCGGAGACGATGTCGTCGTCCTCGTTCCGCCCGGAGATCGTACCTCCGGTGCGCGGCTCGGTCCGCTGCCAATCGATGCCGTAGATGAAGCTCTGCCAGGGTCCGACATCGAAGCCGTACTGAAACTGGGCCGCCATGGTGCGCGACCGGTCCACCACCGGGCCGCCGGTCCGCAGCAGGAACGTTCCCGTTTCAGGCGATCCTCCCCCTGCAGTGCTCCCGGAGTTGGTCTGGTTCAGGAACGCCTGGGCGAAGAGCCGACCCTTCGTCAGGCGCGTCTGGACGAAGTTGTAGCCCCAGTTCTTCACCTGGCTGGCACCGATCCGCGTCATCGAGATGCCGCTGCCGATCTTGCTGGTTCCGGTATTCAGGATGAACGCGCCGTCGTCGCCGAAACGCACGTCGAAGCGGGCATCGGCACTGTACCTGGACGTTTCATAGTCGCGAGAGACAATCTCGAACGGATCGTCATACTCCCAGTCGTTCCCCCGCTGGTACTGTCCCGAGATCTTGACTCCGAAGTTCTCGGAAGAAGCATGGGAGGAGCGGAACTGACCGTGGAAGACCGAACGTTCACCTCCCGCCAGCGAAATGGTGGAGCCCTGCCTGTCGAGTGGCGACGAAGTGATGATATGCATCACGCCGTTCGATGCGTTCGGGCCGTAGAGCGCGGCTCCCGGGCCCAGTGAGACCTCGATTCGCTCGATGTCCAGGTCTGTCGTCGGAAACAGGCTGTACGCATTGAACCGAAGCGAAGGAATGCGTGCATAGCGGTTGTCGATGATTGTCAGGAGCGCGCCGGAGGACACGTTGTTGAACCCCCGCGCCACAAGCGCCGTCCGACTCAGTCCGGTCTGGGCCGCGTCGATCCCGGGGAGCGTGCGCACGTGTTCCGCAACGGTAACCGCCGCCGTTCGGGCCACTTCGCTGGACGAGACGATGGAAATCGACGCCGGCGCGTCGAGCGCCTTCTCCTGACGGCGCGACGCCGTGACGACGACGGGATTGAGCAGCAGCGCCTGCGAGCGCAGCGCCACGGAGACTTCCGCAGTGCCGCCCGCGACCACCTCGACGCCATCGATCCGGGTGGTTTCGTATCCGATCAGCGTGACGACGAGTGTATGCGACCCGGGAGCCACGCCAAGGCTGAAACGTCCTGCCTGGTTGGTCGCGATCGGCCCGGCCGCCCCAAGCGCCTCGACCGCCGCATTGGGAAGCGCCTCTCCCGTTTCGGCGTCCGTGACCTGGCCCGTGATCGTCCCCTGTTGGGCCCGGGCGCCTGCCGGAAAGAGACTCGCCGCAGCGAACGCAAGCGCGAAAACGACAAAAGCGAGACCTTCAAGCCGTGATGGGATTGTCATGGGACTCCGTTCTCGTGTCCTGGGCCGCATGCGGCAGAATCCGCGGGTACCTTGTTGCGCTGGTTCCTGCAAAGGTGCCATTTTGCCGGTTGTCAAGACAGAAAGGTAAGGGCCGACACCGCTCACGGCGACCTCCGTGCGCGGTGCTGGCGGCAGATGGGTGGAGCGACGTTGTGGTTGCTCCCCCAAGCGGTTAAGATGGCTGTCCGACCCGTTCACGACGCAATAGTTGAAAGATGCCAAGCGATTCTGCTGACGGAAATGTTCGACCGAGGTGGCGTGGGTACGCGCAACTGGTCCTTATCGCCGTTCTGGTCATAGTCGCCCTGCGCCTGGCCCGGGCGCCCGCCCGAGTCGAAGTCGACGTGGGTTCCGGAGCCGCGGTCGCATCCGGGACCCCAACGGTCAGCACATTCGACCCGGCCGTTACCGAAGAGTCGATGACCGTGGAACTGACCGGCACGGTCTCACTCGCGGACCGCGTCTCGGTGATGGCCGAAGTGGGGGGCCGCGTGACCTGGGTATCTCCGGAGTTCACCAACGGGGGAAGACTCGCGGCGGACGAGCCCTTCGTGAGGATTGATACGGCCAGGTACTCGCTCGAGGTGCAAGCCGCGCAAAACGCGGTTGCGGAGGCCGAGGCGCGACGGTCGACACAGCCCGGGCCCGTCTCCGAAACCGCGCTCGAGAGCGCTCGAACCGCGCTGCGCCTGGCCGAGCTTGCGCTCAGCCGCACGGAAATCTCCCTGCCCTACGAGGCTCGCGTGATCAGCGCGGATGTGAGCGTGGGTGAACTGGTCGGCCCGCCGGAGCTCGTCGGTGCCCAGGCGGTTCTGGGCATCGTCTACAGCACCGAAGCACTGGAGGTCAATGCACCGATCGAAGTGGCCGACCTGGCCTATCTGGCCCCGGCAGTCGGCCGCTCCGCCCGTGTATCCACGGAATCCGGCGTTTATGCCGCGAGGATTGTCCGTGTCTCATCCGTGCTTGCGCCGAGGACGCGTCTGTCGACGATCTTCCTGCGGTTCTCGCCCGCTCAGCGCGCCAGCTCGCTGCCGCTGCCGAACACCTTCGCCGAAGTCGAGATCGAGGGCCCCTCATACCGAAACGTCTATATGCTGCCGGAATCGGTTCTGCAGCAGGACGACGCCGTGTGGGTTGTCGAAAACGGTGCCCTGCGCCGGTTTGTCCCCAACGCGATCGGTTGGACCAGCGAGGGTCTGGTGGTCGAAGCATTTGACGCGGCCGACGGCATCGTCATCGGCGCCCTGCCCGGAGCACGGGAAGGACTGGCGGTAGAGTTGGCGGGCGCAGGCTCCTAGGGCCGCACCCCTGTGTCGAGGACAAAAGGAACCCGATAGTCACTGTGAAAAACGGGCTGATCGCATACTTCGCCGGGAATCCGGTCGCCGCGAACCTGGTGATGATGTTCTTCATCGTCGGCGGCCTGATCGCGGGCTCCAACCTCCCTGTCCAGAACTTTCCGGAGATTGACCTCCGCAGCGTCACCGTTTCTGTCAGGTCGCCCGGTTCCTCGCCCAGGGAGGTTCGGGAGGACATCGTACGGCGGCTCGAGGAAAACGTGGTCGGTCTGGCAGGGGTGGAGCGCGTCGTTGCAACCGCCTATGAAGGGCTGGCCCGGGTCACGGTCGAACTGGCCACCTTTGCGGACGCCGCCGCCGTCCTGGACGACGTCAAGAATGCCGTGGACCGCATCGAGAATTTTCCGCCGGTTTCCGCGGAACAGCCCGAGATCGAATACGATCGGGTGGAGATCGAGGTTCTGACGCTCTCCGTCTCGTCCGCATCGGCCACCGAGAACGAATTGCGGCTGGCCGCCCAGGGGTTGCGGGAAGGGCTGCTCGAGTTGCCGTCCGTTTCCCAGGTGACGCTCCTCGGCACGCGGGATCGTGAGATCTCAATCGAGCTGAGCGAGGTGGAACTGCGCCGCAACGGACTCTCCATCAACCAGATCACGGATGCGATTCGGCGCGCCTCCCTGAATTTGACCTTTGGCGAACTGCGTACGGACGCCGGAGGCCTCGTGCTGCACACCGTCTCAAAGCGGCAGTTCGGCGAGGAGTTCGAGGACATTCCGGTGATCACGAGGCTCGATGGCTCGATTCTCACCGTGGGCGAGGTTGCGGAGATTCGTGACGGGTTCGTGGACGAGGACATCATCACCCGAGTTGATGGAGACCCCGCCATACTGGTTCGCGTCGACGCGACCGGGCAGCAGTCGATCGTGACCATGGGCGAGGACATCAGAAGCTGGCTTGCGAGCTACCAGCCTCCTCCGAACGTCGAGATCGGCATCTGGAGCGACCGGGCGGGCGATGCCGTCGACACGATATCGTCGATCGTCGGAAACGCAGTGGTGGGCACGATACTGGTCCTGCTGTGCCTTGTCGTATTCTTTGACCTTCGTGTGGCCATGTGGGTCACCGTGGGCATTCCCCTGTCCTTTCTGGGTTCCCTGATCTTCTTCGGAATGAGCGGCCTCACGCTCAACCTGGGAACGATCTTCGCCTTCTTCCTCATGGTGGGCATCGTCGTGGACGACGCGGTGGTCGTCGGCGACAGCATCGCGGCCGAACGAGAGGACGGAAAGGACGCGCTCGAGGCCGCGGTGTCGGGCGCACGCGCCATGGTGGGGCCGATCACGATCGGCGCGGTAACCACGATGCTGGCCTTCATCCCGCTTCTCTTCATCACCCCGCCTCGACTCCAGATCGTCAACGTGTTTCCGTATGTGGCACTCTTTGTCCTGACGGTTTCGCTGATCGAGGCGTTCTTCATATTGCCGGCCCACCTGTCCCATCCGGGGCGCTGGAGCCTGCCGCCGTTGTCGGACATTCAGCGTCGGGCACACGTTCGCTTGCAGACGATTCGCGACATGGTCGTGGTGCCCGCGGTCTCCTGGTCCATTCGCCGCCTCTGGTTTGCGCCCGTCCTGGGAACCCTGCTCGTCCTGTTCGCGCTCCTGCTGCTGCGGGCCGACGTCGTGCGCATCGTCTACTTCGACGAGGTGCTGAATGCCTCCGAGAACATTCAGGCCGATCTCACGCTGCCAGTGGGCACGCCGTTCGAGGTGACACTCGCCGCGGCGGAACGATTCTCCGACGCGGCACTTGCCGTGAATGATCAGGGCGAAGGAACGTCGGTCGAGGCGGTCAGCATCATGGCCGGCAATGTCCTCTCGCGGCGAACAGCCGAAGCCGGTCCCAACCGGAGCCACCTGGCATCCGTGGTGGTCCATCTGCATGAGCGGCCGATCCGGCGCATGTCGGTACTGGGGATCACGCATCAATGGCGTGAGAACATCGGCGATGTGTCGTACCTGGAAAGCGTGGCCTACTACACGCAGCGCACGCAGTCCGAGTCGGGCGTGGCCTACGCCCTGAAGCACGACGACCTGGACAGCCTGCGGGCCGCCACGAACGAGCTGACCGCATCGATGGCGTCCATGCCGGGGATGTACGGAATCTCCGACAATCTGGTGCTGGGCAAGCGTCAATTCGAAATCGAACTGACTCCCGCGGGGAAGGCGGCGGGGTTGACGCCCGCAGGGATAGGGGTACAGCTCCGTGCCAGTTTCCATGGGGCGGAGGTCCAGCGCATTCAGCGTGGCCACGATGAGATCAGGGTGATGGTGAGATACCCCAGGGAACGGCGCCAAAGCATGCGCGAGCTTGCGAGCGAACGGATCCATCGGCCCGGCACCGGGGAGAATCGCGCCAGCCCGGGCCCCCCGGCATCCGGAGGAGAGGTCCCTCTCTCATCGGTGGCCGATCTCAGCGAGCGGCGCGAACTGGCTGCACTGGTCAGCATCGACGGCCAGCAGACCGCCATCGTGACCGCCGAAGCCGACCCTGCGTTGCTGACGCCCCTTCAGGCCAGACGCGAGATAAACGGGAGCCTTGTTCCGGAGCTGCTCGAGAGATACCGAAATCTCCGAATCGAACCCCACGGCAGCGCCCGGACGGAGGGCAACCTGCTTGGGACCCTGGCCGTGCTGATTCCCCTGCTGCTCATCGCGATGTATGTCCTGATCGCTGCCTTTCTGCGCAGCTACTGGAAGCCCGTGATCGCCGTAGCCGGTATTCCGATCGCGTTTTCGGGAGCGGTCGTGAGTCACTGGATCCTGGGATGGGACTTCAGCGCCATGTCGCTGTTTGGGGTGATCGGAGTCGCGGGCGTCATCGTAAACGACGCGCTCGTGCTGATGGATCGCTACAACACGCTGCGCCGAGAGAGCAGCATGATCCCGGCGATCGCCGCCGCATCCGCCGCAACCCGCCATCGTTTCCGGGCCGTGTTTCTGACCAGCCTGACGACGATCCTGGCGCTCGCACCACTGCTCTACGTGCGGAGCGAGGAACTGATGATCCTCGTGCCGTTCGTTGTGAGCATGCTCGGCGGATTGGTGTTCGCCGGCTTCTTCATACTCTGTCTGCTGCCGTCGCTGGTCATGGTTGCAGAGGCCAGGGCGGAATAGGCGACCCGTTCGGCTGGCGGGCCGGGGCGCAGGTCGCGGGTTCTTGCAACACTGCGGGCTTCCAGGGGTAAAGGAGTGATGCGCATCCTCCTGCCACGCAGCGGCTCCATGTTGGTGCTGGGTCTGAGCGCGTGGTCTCTCTCCTGCAGCGACGCGACGACCGAGCCGGAACTGCCGACGGACCCGGCAGATCTTGAGCGCGCGGTGCTCGGCATACTCTACGAAGCCACTGGCGGCGACGACTGGACCCGGAACGACAACTGGCTGAGCGCGGCCCCGCTCGGAGAATGGTACGGAGTGACCGTCGCCGCGGACGGCCGGGTCATCGACCTTCTCCTGCCGAGTAACAACCTGAGCGGCCCGATTCCCCCCGAACTGGCCAGCCTTCCCGCGCTGGAGCTGTTGTCGCTCTCCAACAACGACCTGCGCGGCGGAATCCCGCCTCAGCTGGGCGACCTGTCTTCCCTGGTGGTACTGTTCCTCCACTCCAACCGGCTGAGTGGTCCGATTCCGCCGGCGCTGGGCCGGCTTTCTTCCCTGGAGCACTTGCTTCTCGCCGGTAACGATCTTACCGGCCGGATCCCGCCGGAACTGGGCAGCCTTTCCTCCCTGGCGCGACTGTCGCTCTCCAGCAACGACCTGGTTGGCCCGATTCCGACCGAACTGACCGCCCTTCCCCTGGTGCACCTGTACCTCTCCAGCAACGACCTCAGTGGTCCGATTCCGCCGGAACT
>VXMI01000125.1 GCA_009841165.1 Gemmatimonadota bacterium
AGGGGGTTGGAGGCCCGGAAGTGCTAGGCTCTCGGGTGGGCGCCCACATATGCCCTGCGCAACCTCTCCTTCGAGGTATGGGCATAGATCTGCGTGGTACCGAGCGACGCATGACCGAGGAGTTCCTTGACGGCCATCAGGTCCGCCCCCGCATCGAGGAGGTGAGTGGCAAAGGTGTGACGCAGCGAGTGTACGGACAGGTTGGCTGCCGAGGCATAGCGAGTGATCGCCGCCTGGACCGTGTGCTGGATGTACCGATTGGAGAGCCGGTTTCCGTGACGGCCCACGAAGAGTGCCTCGCAGCCCGAGGCCACCACTTCCGCACGCCGGGGCAGGTAGTTGCGAACCGCCTTTGCGGCCGAGTCGGTGATGGGTACGATCCGCTCCTTCCTTCCCTTGCCCAGAACACGCAGTTGCAGCCGGTCAAGGTCAATGGAAGCCACGTTCAGCGAGCCCAGTTCGGCGAGGCGAAGTCCACTCCCGTAGAACAGCTCCAGGGCTGCAAGCAGGCGGGTCATCGTGAGGTCGTTGCGCTGGGCCGCCTGCGACGCCGTCCAGCGAAAGAGTTCCTCCATTTCGTCAACTCGCATGTGGCCCGGAAGGGTCCGGTCACGCCTGGGACCACGGACTCGCCGGGCGGGGTTCGTGGATACTTCGCCCTGCCGGTGGAGGTACTGGAAGAAGGCCCGGATCGCGGACAGTTTGCGCGCGATTGTGCTGGGTGCGAGACCGCGCCGGCCCGACTCGCCCAGGAATGCCCTGACGACGCTCCGGTCCACCTCTTGCCACCGAAAGTTGTTTCGGCCGAAATGAACACCGATGAACTCTTCCAGGTCGCAGAGATCACGCCGATACGCCGCGATGGTCCTTTGCGAGAGATTGCGGACCAGTTCGAGATGGTCGAGGAACGACGCGACCTGGTTTGTCATATGGCCATGTTCCTGGTTGGGAGGATCCTGTAATCTGCAATCCATCGCCTCAGGAAACGGTCAGCACGTGCCGCAAGCGCATCGCGACGCTCGGCCTTCCTGCCTGGTGCGTCGGCCAGCGGTTCGACCCGCACCCGGTTGGAGTTCATCGGTCGCCGCCTGCGCCGGTCACGCCGGTCACTTGTCGGCAACTCCGGCCCGCCGTGCCCTGGACCCGCCACGCGCGCGCGGGCGACGTTGCTTCCTGCGGGCGCTCGCACCCGCGAGCAGTTCCATCGCCTCTTCGAGCGATGTGGTGAGAGGGTCTCTGCCTTTCGGGATGCTTGCGTTGATGCTGCCGTCGGTCACATAGGGGCCGTAGCGTCCTTCGAGCAGTTCGATCGGGGAACCTGTCTCCGGATGTGTGCCCACCGATTTGAGCACCCGCCTCGTCCGCCGCCTCCCGGTCTTCTCACGCGCCAGAAGCGCAAGGGCCTCGTCCAGACCAATCTCGAAGGCATGTTCCAGGGACTCGAGGCTACGGTACTCCCGCGCCCTCTGGACGTAAGGACCGTAACGTCCGAGACTGGCTCTGACTTCCTCGCCGCTGGATGGATCCCTGCCCAACAACCGCGGCAGGGAGAGTAGCCGCAACGCATACTCCAGGGTCACGTCCGACGGCTCCACTCCTCTGGGTAGTCCGACCCAATGCGGCTTTGTCGATCCGTGGGACTCTCCAAGCTGCACATACGGTCCGTAGCGACCGACCTTGACGTATACCGGTGAACCCGTGTCGGGATCCGTTCCGATAGGTTCCGCCGAGCCGGCCGGGGCTTCGAGCAACTCCGTCGCCCGGTCCACCGTGAGTTCGTCGATGAGCAGGTCATCGGGTATTGTCGCCCGCCTTACCGTGCCTCCGCCCTGGCGCTCGGCGTAGGCCGAGTTCCTGCCGATCCTGATCCGGATCGACTGGCCGGTATGGGGGTCGACACCGATCTGAATCGCGGGATAGTCGATCTCCGGCAGGGTCTCTTCGATCTTGCGTGCGAGGCCGGGATCGTCGCCTTCGCCACGGTAGAAGGCTTCCAAAAAGCCACGCGCGTCCGCCTCACCAGCGGCAATGTCGTCGAGGGCATCTTCCATGCGCGCCGTGAAGCCGACGTCCACATACTGCTGGAAATGCTCCTTCAACAATTGATTCACCGCCATCCCCGTGTAGGTCGGGACCAGGGAACCACTGCGCTTGCGCACATAGTCGCGGTCCTGGATGGTTGTGATCGTAGGCGTGTAGGTCGAAGGCCTTCCGATGCCTTCCTCTTCCAGCTTTCTGACGAGCGACGCCTCCGAATAGCGCGGAGGGGGCCTGGTTTCCCGCCGTTCCGGCTCGACTGCACGCACGACCACGGGTACTCCTTCCGGCTCCGGCGTGTCCGCCGAGTGTGACTCCGAATCCGTCTCGGCGTGGATCCTGTCGCCGACCTCGAGGCGCGGCAGGAGCTGATCCTTTCGCTTGTCCCCATACACCTTGAGAAAGCCGGGGAAGCGAAGCACCGATCCGCTGGCACGGAAGGTGTGGTCGGTCCCCTCCATGCGGGCCAGCAGGTCCACCCTGGTTCGATCGACCTCGGCATCAGCCATCTGGGATGCTACGGTACGGTCCCAGATCAACCGGTATAGTGCCAACTCGTCCTTCCCGAGGAATCTCGCGAGGCTTCCAGGGGTTCGTCCGATCTCCGTGGGGCGGATGCCCTCGTGCGCCTCCTGCGCGACCTTCGACCTGGTCCTGTAGCGCCTTGGTCCCCGGTAGTAGTCGCTCCCGAACACACGGTCGATATACCGGCCGGCTTCACCCAGCGCCTTGCCGGACAGCGTCACCGAGTCCGTGCGCATATAGGTGATGAGCCCCTCCCGATCGCCCCCTCCCAGGTCGACGCCTTCATACAGGCGCTGCGCGATGAGCATCGTACGTTTCGGGGACATCCTGAGACGGCTGCTCGCCGCCTGTTGGAGCGTCGACGTGGTGAACGGGGGCGCCGGTTGCTGCCTGCTGGACTTGCGTTGCACATCGGCCACGAACCAGGGTGTCACATTGAGCGCGGCCTCTGCGATGGTCGACGCCGCATGCGCTCCGAGGGCAAGCGCCCTGGAAGAAGGAATCGGCTCACCGGTCGACGAGTCGAAGTCCTTCCCCGTGGCGACAGGCTTCGCTCCCACACTCACGAGCGTGGCCGTGAACTCTCCGCTGCTGCCTGCGAGCGTTGCCCGGACCCGCCAGTACTCCGAAACCTTGAATCGGCGGCGTTCCTCTTCCCTGTCGACGATGAGCCGCAGGGCGACACTCTGGACGCGGCCAGCGCTGAGCTTGGTCCGCACCTTTTTCCAGAGGACCGGTGAAAGCGTGTACCCGTAGAGGCGATCCAGCACGCGCCTCGCTTCCTGGGCCTTGACCAGCCGCTGGTCGACTGCCCGGGGATCTGCAAGCGCGGCATCGATGGCGGCGCGGGTTATCTCATGGAAGGCAATCCGCTTGACCGGAACCTTTGGCTTGAGGACCTGCAGGAGGTGCCAGCTGATCGACTCACCCTCACGATCTTCGTCTGTCGCCAGGAGGACTTCGTCCGCCCTGGCGAGGGTCTTCTTGAGATCCCGTACGTACTTCTGGCTCTCCCGCGGGACGATATAGACCGGCCTGAAGCCGCCCTCGGTATCGACGGCGAGCCGGCCCCATGGTTTGTCGCGAATCCGCTTGGGTGTCTCGCCGGCAGAACGGGGAAGGTCTCTGATATGTCCGTACGACGCTTCGACCCGGTATTCCGGTCCGAGGAACCTCCCGATCGTTTTCGCCTTGGCAGGCGATTCCACAATCACCAGCTTCACTCGCGTTCTTTCCCTTTCCATCCTGCCCTCCCGGTCACCGGCTTGTCCTTCGAAGGGCTGATGTGCTTCAGTATTTCCGTGACTACCTCTTCCGGCGCCCTGTCCTCTGTATCCACGACGATGTTCCCACGCCGGTAGTGAGGGACCCGCTCTCGGAGCAGAGCTTCCGCCGTCCCCACCGGGTCATCGACCTGCAGTAGAGGTCTTGCCGTGTCCGACCCCGCGATCCTGTCGAGCGCCGCTGTTGCTCCTACGCGGAGCCAGATCGACACCGTCGCGCTGTCGAGCATGTCCATGTGACCCGTTTCCGCCGGCCAGCCCCCACCGACGGAAATCACTGTGGCCCGGCTTCGCAGAAGCTCTCGGCCCACCATCGACTCGGCACGCCGGAAGCCCGCTATTCCGCGCTCGCGGATGATCTCATGCACGGACATTCCCTCGCGCCGTGCCACCTCGTCGTCCAGATCGACGAAATCCCATCCGATGGATCTGGCCAGCATTGATCCCACCGTTGATTTCCCGGCTCCCATGAACCCGATGATGACGATGCGCCGCACGGATCCGGCCGCGTCCAGGGCAAGCGCCTCGGGGGGAGTCGCGTTCACGGGCCCTCCCACTCTCGTTCCCCAAAGCCGCGCGAGTTGAGGTGATCGACGTACGATTCGAAATTGCGCCGCAGTTCGCCAATCGAGTCGCCGCCGAACTTCTCCAGGACCGCATCGGCCAGTACCAGCGCAACCATCGCCTCGGCGACGACGGCAGCCGCGGGCACCGCGCAGACATCGCTACGCTCGACAGCAGCTTCCCTTGTGGAGCCGTCCCTCAGGTCGACGCTCGGGAGACGCTTGCGAAGGAGCGTCGAAATCGGTTTCATCGCGCCGCGGACCACCAGCGGTGCGCCCGTCGTGATTCCACCCTCCAGGCCCCCGGCCCGGTTGCCCCTCCGTCCGTAGCCTCCTGCGCGCTGCGCGTCCCCGTCACGATAGATGGCATCGTGGACCCGGGATCCGGGACGTCCCGCGTTGATGAATGCGGGACCGATCTCGACCCCCTTGATGGCATGCACGGACATCACCGCCTGTGCCAGTCGTCCGTCCAGCTTCCGATCCCAGGATACGTGGCTCCCCAACCCCACCGGCAGACCCCTGGCCACGACCTCGAAGCAGCCCCCAAGGGTGTCGCCTTCTTTCCTTGCCGTGTCGATCGCGGCGATCATGGCAGATTCGGTACCGCGCTCGAGGGTGCGAACGGGCGAGGCGTCTGCCACCGCGTTCAAGTCGTCGGGAATCGCCTCCGGTGGGCCGGTCTCGACGTTCCCGATACGCGTGACGTAGCTGCCCACGGTCGCTCCCAAACCACGAAGCAGGGTCTTTGCCACGGCACCGCAGGCGACCCGGGCCGCGGTCTCACGCGCGGATGCCCGCTCGAGAATGTCGCGGGCATCGCGGCGGTCGTACTTCAGAACACCCGTGAGATCCGCATGGCCCGGCCTCGGCAGGTACACGGGGCGGAGCGCCTTCGGATTCCCTGCCGGATCGGGAAACTCGTGCGCCATGGCCTTTGTCCAGTTCTGCCAGTCACGATTCCAGATCACCATGGAGAGCGGCGAACCCAGCGTGACGCCCAGGCGCAGGCCCGAAACAATCTCCGCACGGTCAGACTCGATCTGCATCCGCCGCCCCCTGCCGTATCCACCCTGTCGGCGTGTCAGCTCCGGATCGATGTCGGTCGCCGGATCCAGGGGCAGACCCGCGGGCAACCCCTCCACTACGGCCACCAGGCCGCGTCCGTGGGATTCCCCTGCGGTGTGAAAGGACAGATGTGCTTGCGGCATGTAGCAGGTTGAGTTCGGGTCTTGACTCGCCGGTCCTGCCGGCTGTGGGCGGGTTGTCATAGATAGCAAAGGCCCGGTTCATGGGGAAGCGGAACCCACGATCGTCGGTGTGACCATGATCAGCAGATCGCGCTGGACGGACGAGTGCCGGTACGACCGAAACAGATGGCCGATAAGCGGGATATCCATGAGCAGAGGGATGCCCGAGCGCACTTCGGCGACCTCGCTGACGGTCAGGCCGCCGATCACGACAGTTTGCCCGTTGTCAACCAGAACCTGCGATTCCGCCTTCTGCCGACGGAACACGAATCCCACATCCGAAGGTGCCAAATCCGCCGATGATCTCTCGGCCGAGAGATTCAGAAGAACCTGTCCGCTCTCCGTGATGCGCGGCGCCACTTCCAGAATCACGCCCGTCTCCTTGTAGTCTACGGTGGCGACCGGGAATGCACCGCGCCCGTCCCCGCCGGTTCCGGACTGCACCTGGGCACCAGCGTCGAGCACCCGTACCGGTGTTTCCTCCCCCACCACGACTCTGGCAGTCCGGTTGTTCATGACGCGAACCGACGGCTCGGCTTCCACATCCGTCAACTGTGCCGATTCGAGCGCGCTGATGAAGCCGACTAGCGTAGTGCGCCCCACGACCAGCGAGGTCAGCAGGGAAAGAGTAGGGTTGGAGATGCGGTCGGCAGCGTTGCCCAGTGCTGCGAGCGAGTTTCCCCCAAGCGAGATCACATCCGTGCCTGCCGGGACCTGCTCCTCCGGTAGGGATAGAACGCCGTCGCCGTCCAGATCGACGAAGCCCGGAGTAAGGAGGTTGAGTTGATTACCCCCCACATCCTTGAGGTCGTAGGTGATACCGAACCCGGCCAGCCCGGTTCGGTTGACGAAAATGATCCTGGCCGCGATGTCGACCTGGCCCACCGGGACATCGACCTCTCCCGCAAGGTCGGCTGCCCTGTCCAGGACCCGGGGGATGTCGGTGACGACCAGGGTGTTGGTGCGCGAGCCGATGGATGCCCTGCCGCGTTCCGTCAGGAGTGGCATCACCAGATTCTGCAGTTCGCCAGCCTCGATGTAGGTTGCCCTGAGAACCATGGTTTCAAGGGGAAGAACGGCCTCCTGTTCCATGAGAGTGCCGGCCCTCTCTACCAGGATGATGCCCCCGTCCTGCTCCCGAGATACCAGGCCGTAGGCGTCCAGCAGCGTCCGCAACGCAACATCCCACGGCTGATCACGGATTTCGGCCGACACACGCCCTTGGACATCCGCTCCCGACACGATCGAGCGACCCGCAAACGCGGCGAAGGTGAATAGCGCGTCTCGGATTGGGGTGTCGACAAAGGTGACATCGATCGGGCGGCCCATCTCTTCCTGTGACGCCTCCCTGGTCGGCGCCGCCTCCTGTGCCATGGCACCGGCCTCCGGCAATCCAACGCCTCCCGATGCAGAGAGAATCGTGAGCAGTGCACCCAACCTGAGCACCCTCACGACGGGATCCTCTCGTTGGTCCGAGGAATTCGGAGCACCCGGCGAACGACCCCGGTGGACACGTCCGCCTCCAGCACGATGTGGTCCGAGCGGATCCGGGTCAGACGCATGTCACCCAGAGTTTGTCCCAGGCGCAGTCGGACCGCTTGCGGTGGGTTCCCGTCCGGGACCCGGGCATCGGTTTCATCGACAGCTGTCCGCATGGTGTCCAGCAGGACCACACCAAGGTCGGCCCGGTCGTGGCGGATGATGCCGAGAAGCCGGATGGCGTCCGTGAATGTGCCCGTCGTCGTCGAACGCCTTGGTGGAACGAACGGATCCCTTTGCCGCGCCGTATAGACGAAAGATTCTCGTTCGTGAATCAACCCACTGGACGGTTCGGACATGCCCGCCGCCACCGTGTCCTGGCCGAAGTTAGCCGCAGCGTGTACGCTGGACGGCGCCTGTTGGGGTCTGACGGATCCAGCCTCCAGGAGTGCCGTGACCCATGCGGTCACTGGCCAGAGCCCGAGGGCTGGAAGACGGAACGGGATCGTCCCGGATATGGCAGCGAATGATCTGTTGGTCGTCATGGCAGATGCGAATCCTCGTCAGCGGGCGGGGTCGAAGCGTCCTGGACCGGCGGCCCGGGAACGACATGGGTGTGAATCCGAAAACTCGCCAAGAGGGAAGCGCTCGAACCGACGGCATCGGCAGGGGAGGCGGGTTCCGGAGTGATGGTGACATCGGAGGGAATCATGATCCGTTGCAGCGAAGCGACTGCCGTCATGAAGGACGCGATCGAGTGATACGGACCTCTGACCACCAACTGATAGGACCAGCGGTCGTAGACGTCTCCCGACTCGCGCGGTTCCGGTCTCAACGTCGTGACTTCAACCCCGGTCCGACGCTCCTCTGCCGATATCGCCGCGAGGAGAGCCACAACATCCTGGCTGGTGGGGATGAGAGATTCCAGCCGGGACAGGTAGGCCGAGTACGCCGCCAGACGCCCTTCCAGGTCTTCCAACCGGGATGGGTGCCCCACAGTGTGCTGTTGGCTCAGCCTGGCCAACTGTTCGATCCGTAGCGTCAGGACCTCGACTCTCTGCAACCGGGGCCGGTGCAGGTAGGTGTAGAAGAAGTACGCGCCGAGGAGCGCCAGGACCGCGAGGAGGCAGGCGCTCCTGGCCAGGGGGTCGTTCGGGAGCAGAGTCCTCACGTCCCCATCTCCTCGAGTGAAACGAAGTCCAGAATGTCGTGTGGAGGCTCCTCCCAGCCCGCTTCGATAGCGAAGTGATATGCGGTAGGGACGTTGGCGTCCGGCCCCATGTCCCGGACCGGATTGTGTTCCGTAGCGACCAGCTCCACGTCCTTCACGAAGAAGGAGGCCTCAAGCGCATTCCAGAAACGAGTCAGGCCGAAGCTGTCGAGCGCTTTCCCTTCCACCCGGAATCGGGTCCGTGGCCGACCGGAAGTCACGTCGCTGATTCGGGTGATCCACACTCGCTCCGGCGTGGCGACGGCAATCTCCTCCAGGAGATGGGGCCAATCGTATCGCCGTGCGTCAATCTCCTCGATCAGTGCCATACGGGCGGCCAGGGAGTCCCGCCTGTCCTCCAGTAGCGAGCCCGCCCGCAACCGCTCGGCCACGCGCACGGAATCCTGAAGCGCCTCCCGAAGGGTCGTGTCGAGCCGTGCAATCCGTTGTGACATCCCCAGAGCCAGACGAATGCAGACACCCGAGGAGCCCAGCACGATGAGACACGAGCCCAGGACCCAGCCGTCAAGGAGGACTCCCCGGAG
>VXMI01000019.1 GCA_009841165.1 Gemmatimonadota bacterium
GGGCTACTTGGAGGGATGGCTGAGCGGCTAAAAGCGGCGCCCTGCTAAGGCGTTGGTCCCTGTGACCACGTGGGTTCGAATCCCACTCCCTCCGTGAACGGGCAGTGAACGGAGGGAGTGGGATTCGAACTTGTCGAGCCGAAGGCGTTCGCGCTGCCAAGCGCGACCGCCGAAGACGGCCGAGGACGGCGAAGCCGCCCGCAGGCCAATCCCACTCCCCGCGTGCCGAGTCAACCAGGTGGAACGCGGTTCGTCCGAGCCAAAGGCGATGGACGCTACGGCCGACGAGCACCAACGCCGCCGCCGCCCCATCCACCTCCCCAATCCCAGCCGACCACACACTCCCTCCCCCGACCCGAGGAGGCGTAGTCCTAATTGGTAAGGCACCGCACTCGAAATGCGGCGTGCGTCAAGCACTTGGGGGTTCGAGTCCCTCCGCCTCCGCTCCAGACCCCCCGCCGCTCTCCCCGGCGGCAGGCGGGAACATCCATCTTCACGGGGCGTGGCTCAGTCCGGTAGAGCGCTGCGTTCGGGTCGCAGAGGTCCCCGGTTCGAATCCGGGCGCCCCGATTACCTGAGAGAGGGGGCTGCGTGCCCCCGCTTTCGGTTGCAGGACGGGTGGCCGAGTGGCTTAAGGCGCACGACTGGAAATCGTGTGGGCATCTGCCCGCGTGGGTTCGAATCCCACCCCGTCCGTGAACGTCAGTGAACTGACGGGAGGGGATTCGAACTTGTCGAGCCGGAGGCGGTTGCGCCGCTAGGCGCGGGCGCCGTAGACGGCTGAGGGCGGCGCCAGCCGCCCGGAGGCCAATCCCACCCCGTCCGTGAACGTTAGTGAACCATGCGCTCTGGTATCATACCCGCAATTCCACGAGTGGCGTGTGCCGCGATGGTGTTTGCCGCCTTGGCCTGCCACTCTGCCCCGGACGGCCCGCCAACCGTCGCGCTCCGCCCCGTTGCTTCGACGCCGGTTCCCTTCAGTCAGCGGGACGACATCATTCTCGCTGACAGTGATGTTGCCTGCATCTCGAATTCCTTCGAGGTGCGGATCAGGTGCTTCAGCCGGGCAGGGGCAGTGGTGGGCGTCTTCGGACGCGAGGGCGAGGGGCCGGGTGAGTTCTCCGGCCCGCCCGGGTTGGTACGAGGTCCGGACGGCACGGTCGGGGCTATTTCGGAAGACCGGTTGACCATCTTCGACCCCACTGGGGTGATGGTTTCCGAGACCAAACTGCCGATTGCGTATCTTCAGCCGTCGCGCACGTTTGGCAAGACAATCCATGGTCAACACTTCGGAGGCGCTGCCGAGGTAACGCCCGTCGAAATGGATGTGGCAACGGGTGAGGTCCTCTGGGAACGTCCGGGACTCGATTCAGAGGTCAATACCGAGTGCAATGGCGTCGCCCTGGGCGTGGCTTCTCCAACGGGCGGATGGACGTTCCCGGCGTGTCAGCGCGAGCTCGTCTTCTTCCGCCATCGTGACGACCCCACGCCGACGATCATCATCCCCTCGCACTACGCAGAAGAGTTCCCCAACGAACGCGATATCGCGGAGATAGAGAACCGTAACTCCCGGAGCGCTTTTCGGTTGGACGTTGAGACTTACAGGCGGACGCCGAAGAGGAACCACCTCCGATACCGTTCGCTGACCTACGACGATCACGGGCGCCTCTGGGTCGCCACGGAGCGGGACCGCGCGCTTTCGTCCTATCTCGACCTTTACGTCGGGACGGAGTACGTCGGCTCGGTACGGATCCGGGATCGTCTGATCGGGTACGACCTGTACCGTTCGACATTCGTCGCCCTGGTCGAGCGCGAGCCCGACGCGGCCGGCATCGCATGGCGCGCCGCGGACTGGTACGACATCGAGAGACTCGACATCAACTGACCACAGCCGCCCGAAGGCCAATCCCACCCCGTCCGTGAACGTCAGTGAACGTTCGGGCGCTCCGTGAGCGAGGACACGAAGGCGAATGCCTCGTCAAGCGTGGATGGAGGACGATATATCCGCGCGTTGGTCACGATGCGAGCCGGAGAGAACAAGCACGGAGAGCGCGAAGGGCTCCGGTCCGGTGGCCATGCGAGTGACCCACCGCGCGTAAGCGTCGTGCTCCGGGGTCGAGCCGTCGATGTGTGCGTAAACCAGTACGTTGACTTCGGGCAGGAGCACCGAGAATCAGCCGTGTCCGAAGCGGACGGCATCCTCTTCGACCTCCAGCACCCGGGTTCGGTCGAGATCGAAATCGAGACGTGGGCGGGAACGGACCGTTACGAGTCGGAACGGCGGCACCGTTGTGCCTTCGGGCCGTTTCAAAGCATCGTCCAGCGTCCTGGCGATGAAGGCGCTCACACTCATCCCCCGGGTGGCCGCTTCGCGGCGCACCTGCCTGTCAAGTCGGTCGCTGAGGGAGATCGTCGTGCGCATGGTGAAGAGAATACCGCACCCGCATCACTGCATCAAACTCGACCCATCCCGTCCAGCACCTCCAGCAATCCCTCCGGCTCCGGGCGATGCGTATAGTCCACGTCGACCCCCGCCCACTCCACGACCCCGTCCTGCCCGACCACGTACGTCGCCGGAATCGGCAGCTCCCACGTCGAATCGCCATTGAACCGGGCGAGGTCGATTCGCAGGTGATCCCGATAGACGTCCTGCAACGCATCGGGCATCCGGAAGACCAGCCCGTACGAGCGCGCAACACCGTTTCCGCTGTCCACGAGGACGTCGAACCCGATCCCGTCTTCCCGCGCCCACGCAGCCGCGAAGTCGTGCAGCTGAGGCGACAGGGTCAGCACGGTGGCACCCCGCGCCGTGAACTCGGGCAGAAGTGACTGGAGAGCAGCCTGCTCCGCGCGGCAGTAGGGTCACCAGCGCCCGCGAAAGAAGCTGACAACCACGGGACCACCCCGCAGAACCCGCGCGAGCCGCACCGTGTCGTGACTCAGGTTGGGCCGGGCGAAGAGGGGCGCCCTGTCGCCGGCCTTCACAACGCCGCCGAGGATTCCCGACGCCTTCAGGTCGGCCGTTCCGCGTACGAGTTTTCTTGTGATGGCAGGGTCGCGCCTTGCTGCTCCGGCTTCCCTGATCCGCTTCAGAGTCTGTGCGAGTGTGGGCATGGTTAGCCTGCGGGAAGAGGATGATCTGAACCCGGCAACGGGGACTGTTGGTAGCTTCCAACCTAACCCGCTGCCGTCGATGACATCGCTGCAGGATCGATATGGATGAAAGAGGCAAGATTGTGAAGTCGTTCACAAGCTCGGTCGTGGCCCTGTTCGCTCTCCCCGCAGGACTGGCCGCCCAGAACCTCGCGCTCACGGACGCCGTGGTCCTCAACCCCGCCGACGAATCCGTGCATCGAGGGGTCGTCGTGATCGAGGACGGGCGGATTCGCGGCCTCACCGACGCCCTTCCCCCCGATTTCGACGGTCCCACCCTGAACCTCGGCGACAGGTACGTCATCCCCGCGCTCGCGGACCTCCATACCCACTCCTTCGGCAACGCGTCACCGGGCGGAATGCCCCAGTTGCTCGGGCCCCAGGGGACCGCCAGGGCGGCCCTCTACACCGGGGTCGCCTTCGTCCTCGACCTTTTCAGCCCCGAAGACATGATCCTGGGCTTCCGCGATGGCCAGCGCGCGGACGGCCCGCAGGGTGCGATGCTGTTCGCGGCCGGCCCATGCCTCACCGCAACCAACGGGCACTGCTCCGAGTACGGGGTGCCCACGCGCCTCGTCGACACTCCGGAGGATGCGCGCAGAGAGGTCGCCGACCTGGCGGGCAAGGCGCCCGACGTCGTCAAGATCGTCTACGATCACCAGAGCTACGGCGGCCGCAGCATGCCGACCGTGGACATGGCCACCCTGACCGCCGTGCTGGAAACCGCCCGGGAGCACGGCCTCAGGACGGTCGTCCACATCGGCACCTGGCAAGACGTGCGCGACGCGGTGCTGGCCGGTGCGGACGCGATCACCCACACCCCCGGTCCTCAACCGCCCCCGGCGGATCTCGCCGCCCTGATGGTGGAATCGGGCACGTACCACATCCCGACCCTGGCCGTGCAGAGCGAGTTCGCGCGCATGGTGGACGACCCCGGGCTCCTCGACGATCCGCTGCTGACGGAAACCGTGCCCCAGGCGCTCCGCGACATGTACCGGGACTTCGACCCCTCGCAGTCCGCCTTTCAGAGTTGGCTGGAATACCAGCGCATCCTCGGGCAGCCCAGCAGCGAGGCCGTGAAACTCCTTGCCGACGCCGGGGTCCCGATGCTTGCGGGGACCGACGGCGGCAACCCGGGCGTGTTTCAGGGATTCTCCGTTCACCGCGAACTCGAGCTCCTCGAAGCCGCGGGTCTTTCCGGCTGGGCGGTCCTTCGGAGCGCGACAACCGACGCCGCGCGCTTCCTGGGACGCCGCTGGGGCGTCGAACCCGGAGACGAGGCCACGCTACTGGTCCTCGACGCCTCGCCACTGGAGTCCATCGCCAACACGAAGCGCATCCACGCGGTGATCCAGGCGGGCGTCGTAGTGGACCGCCAGACGCTGAGGGTCTGGTAGCCCGGGAAACCGGATGGCTGGCGATCTCGTCGGATGGCCCTGTATCGGCGCGTCCAACGCTGGCGGGCGCGTCCTGAACAAACTCGGTCCCAAAGGAGAAAGGGCAAGACGATGACGAAGAGGCTGATCCTGATAGCTGCGATGGCGAGTTTCCTTCCCCATGGCCTGTCCGCCCAGAGACAGTGCGAGTTCCGTGACGACGTGGAACTCCGCGGCACGGCGGAAGCCGAACTGCACATCGACGCGGGTGCGGGCCAACTGGTCGTCACGGGCTCCGAGGGCACCGGCGTGATCCACGTCTCGGCCACGCTGTGCGCCTCCGACCGGGAGCGGCTGGAGGCCCTGGAGGTGTCGCTGGACGGTGACCGGATCCGCACCGACTACCCGAACCAGCGCGGCGGATGGGCGAACAACTATGCTCGCATCGATCTGGAGATCGAAGTGCCGGCTGGCACGAGCGTCCAGATCGAGGACGGTTCGGGCAGCCTGACGATCCGTGGTGTGGGCGACGTCGAGTTGAAGGACGGATCCGGCAGTGCCCACATCGAGAACGTGGGATCGGTCCTTGTCGAGGATGGCTCGGGAAGCCTCAGGATCGAGGACGCGAACGGCGACGTCGAGGTTCGCGACGGCTCCGGCAGCATGACCATCAGCGGCGTGACCGGCGGGGTCGTGATCGAGGACGGCTCGGGAAGCATCGTGATCGAGACGGTTGGCGGCAGCGTGAGAATCGACGAAGTTGGCGCGGGTGGGGTCAACGTCCGCGACGTGGAGGGCGATCTCGTCGTCAACGATGGCCGGCGCGAACGGATCCGCTATTCGGATGTCCGGGGCGTGGTGGATCTTCCGCCGGCGCGGCGGCGCGGCAGTGGCGGCTGACCGTATGAGCGTGTGAGCATATGAGTAGTCCGGCGGACATGGTGGCACGGCGAGCGGGCCGAGTGGCAACGCTGGTCGCAGCCGCGATCCTCGCCTCCACCCTCCCGGCGCAGGCCCAGATCTTCGAGCTGATGCGCATTGTCGGCGAGGGGGGCACCTGGCTGGGCCTGCCGGTTACGGCCGGACGCGCGTCCTTTGTGGGCCCGGCTGTCCCGGTCGCGGGGCTGTCGCTGGACGGGTGCCTGCGGGTGTGGGACGGCCACTCGGGCGAATGGACGATACGGGCCGAGGACAGACTCGGCGGCACCAGGCTCGACGTGACGGCGACGCCGGGCGAGCCGGTGAGATTCGAATTCAGAGGCGGGCTCCAGGCTCAGCTCGATGCCCAGGTGGAGTGGAGCGAAGCGCGCGATACGACGCTGCACGTCTGGGTCGGGGTCGCGCCGCCGTCGGGACGGGACGACGGACGCGACATCTGCCAGCCGCCGCCGGGATAGGTGTGGCCGCCGTCCGGGATTGAGGCCCCGGACGGGCGGCCAACGCCGCTCTCCTTCATTCTCGTGCAAATCCGAATTGGCGCGATTAGGTTGCCCGCGAGCACAAGACTTCGCCATGACCCGTGAGAGGAATCGCATGTCCCCCACCCGCCGGCAGTTTTTCGGAACCGTGGCCGCAGGCTCCGGCGCCCTTGCCCTTGGCTCGCTCGCTTCCCCCCGCCAGGGACGCGCCCGGACGGTTTCGGCCGCGCCGCAGCCCCTTCGCGTCCTGATCCTGGGAGGGACCGGCTTCATCGGGCCGCACATGGTCCGCTACGCGCTGGAGCGGGGGCACTCGGTCACAATCTTCAACCGCGGGCGCACCAATCCCCATCTGTTTCCGGAGGTGGAGAAGCTCGTCGGGGATCGTGACGGGCAGCTCGGGGCGCTGGAGGGGAAGAGCTGGGACGTCGTGCTGGACAACTCCGGGTACGTGCCGCGGCACGTGCGCGACTCGGCGCAGCTGCTCAAGGACGTGACCGACCACTACCTCTTCACGTCCACGGCGGGGGTGTACGCGAGCTGGTACGACGCGAGCGGCGGAATGAAGTCGGCTCCCGGCGCGCCCGAATGGCCCGAGGGCGGCACGACCGAGGACCATCCCACCGTGGTGCTGCCCGAGCCCGGCTCGGAAGACGTGGGCCGGTTCTACGGGCACCTCAAGGTTCTCTGCGAGGACGCCGTGCGCGAGGCATACGGCGATGACCGGTGCGTGATCACGCGGCCGGGGCTGATCGTTGGGCCGGGCGACACGACGGACCGCTTCACCTACTACCCGGTCCGGATCGACCGCGGGGGAGAGATTCTGGCGTTCGGCGACCCGGACGACCCGTGCCAGTACATCGACGCGCGCGACCTGGCGGGGTGGTCGGTGCGGCTCTGCGAGGACCGGGTGAGCGGCACCTACAACGCGGTGGCGCCGCTCGGCGGGATCAGGATGGCGGAACTGCTGTACGGGATCCGCGCGACCACGTCGACCCCGATGCGCTTCACCTGGGTTCCGGGCTCGTTCCTTGCGGAGCAGGGGGTGCCGGAGTTCTCGCTGCCGCCGTGGACGAGCCAGGACGGTCCCTTCGCAGGAGCCACGAGCTTCCGGGCGGACCGGGCGTTCGCTGCCGGGCTCACGTCCAGGCCGCTGGCCGAGACCGCCATCGACACGCTGCAGTGGTGGAACTCGCTGCCGCGGGAGCGCCGGCAGCAGATGGGAGCGGGCCTGCGCGGCGGCGACCTGGAGTTCGGCCCGGCGTCGATGGACGCGCAGATGGAATTCGAGGCGCAGATCCTGGCGGCGTGGAAGGCCACGCAGGGGTGATCAGCGGCTGATCAGCTCGTAGACGACCACGCTTTCGACGTCCATATCGTCGCTGACCACGCCCAGCACGCGGCCGTGGGCCACGTCGAGGATGCGAAGGCCGGGCGGGGCTTCGACCTTGCCGAGCCACTCTCCGGTGGACGAGATCAGCGTGTAGGAAGGGTATCCGTGGCGCTGGCCGGCGACGGCGTACTCCGGCAGCCAGAGCCGGCCCTCGTCATCGCCGAAGAACGCACCGAAGAGCGGAAGCGGTTGGTCCGGCTCTACTCGATACCCGGCCAGGGCGCGTTGGATCATGTCTTCTATCGCGGCTTCCGTCTGGAGTTGCGGGTTGATCGCCGGGAGCGTCACGCGCAGGTCGGCTTCGAAGACCTGCCAGTGCTCATCGGTGGGATAGACCCAATCGGGCCGCCACCGCAGCACCTGACTGACCGCGCCGTCGGACTGCCGCCAGACGAGTTCGGGCGTGTCGGTGCGGCCATGCACGAAGCGTCCGGCAATCGCACCCACCCATCCGACACGGGCAAACGGATTGTCCGTCTCGTCGTCGGGCGGCCGAAACGGAACCCAGTCGTACGAAGCGACCGTGTCGGGGACGAGAGCATCGAGATCAAGGCGAACCATGCGACCCGGGAGCCAATCGTCGGGGAACCCGCGCCGATACGACGCGGAGGACATGAGGAGCCGGCCGGATGCGTCGATGCCCAGCCCTCTCAGATCCCGGGACAGCACGCGATTCCCCTGGAGACCGACGCTCCTGGCGACGGTCCCGGCTACGAACAGGGTGAAGCGGGCGTTACCGTCGTCCTCGACCAGCAGGCTGTCCATGCCCATCGCGAACATGCTCGGCACGAACCCGACCTCCCCCGGCCCCTCTCCGGGCCCGGCGAGCACCTGGTACCCGTCGTCGGGGCTGAGCAGCACGATCTCGGAGTTCCTCGCGTCGAAGATCGCCGGGCGGCCATCGGGGAACAGAACGCCGTCCCAGATGCTCGCGAAGAGGTAGTCGCCCGCGCCGCCGCCGTACCTCCGGACCGGCTCGGGGGAAAGGGCGACTGGTGCCGCATGATCCGGCGTCCCGGCATACTCCACAATCCTCACCCCGGCGCTGTCCCGCACCACGGGGCCCACCGCGGGCGCGCCGTCGCCACCGCAACCCGCCAGCGTCAACAGCGCCGCCGCCGGAATCCACGGCCGCCGAATCAGAACCGCACGGTCCGCTGGATATTGAAGCCGAAGCGCCACGAGCCGGGGTCAAGGAAGTCCTCGGCCGCGCCGGCGAGGGTCTGGGTGGGGTTCATCTGGTGCTGGTTCGTGATCACGAGTTTGAAGAAGTGCCCGCGCGTGCGGATTTCGGCACCGAAGGAACCGGAGTCGTACTCCTGATCCTTCCGGGCCTGGCTGAAGATCCACTCACCGAAGAGGCTCCAGCGCTCATCGAGGTACAACTGGCCACTCACGCCGACGGAAACGGCGGCCTCGCGGTCGTGGTCCTGAATCCGGGGGTTCCAGAGGAGGGTGGGTACAACGCCGAGCGCGAGGCGGTCGGCCAGTATCGTGTTCGCAATCACCTGCGCATAGGC
>VXMI01000166.1 GCA_009841165.1 Gemmatimonadota bacterium
TCGCCGCCCCGATCACCCTCCCGGCGTTCCGGTAGAGATTCGCGAAGGCCTCGATGAACCCCTCCGGGTGTCCCGGCGGCAGACGCGTGGCGTGGCGGGCCGCGGCGCACAGGCCGGCGTTGCCCCGGGTCAGCCGCTCGCGGGGCGCGTCCGAGCGGAGAAGGTCCAGCTGATTCGGCCGCTCCTGGCGCCAGACGATCCCGGCACGCTCACCGTAGACCCGTAGCGTCAGGCCGTTCTCCTCGCCCGCCGCGACCTGGCTCGCCAGGTAGACGCCTCGCGCGCCGCCCGCGAAACGCACGAGGATGGCCGCGTCGTCCTCCATCGCGCGGCCGGGCACCAGCGTTGCCAATTCGGCGAAGACGGCTTCGATCTCGAGGCCGGTCACGTAGCGGACCAGGTTGTCCACGTGCGACCCGATGTCGCCCGCTGCCGACGACGGTCCCGCCTGCGCCGGATCCTGCCGCCACGCCGCCTGCTTGTGGCCGGTTGCCTCGAGGCGGGTGGCGAGCCAGCCCTGGGGATACTCGGCGACGACCTTGCGGAGTGCGCCCAGCCGACCCGAGCGGGCCAGGTGCCGGGCCTCCTTCACCATCGGATAGCCGGTGTAGTTGTGGGTCAGCGCGAAGACCAGACCGCTGCCCTCGACCAGGCGGCACAGGTTCTCGGCGTCGGCCACGGTGGTTGTCATCGGCTTGTCGCAGATGACGTGGATCCCGGCCTCGAGAAAGGCCCTGGAGACCGGGTGGTGAAGGTGGTTGGGTGTGACGATCGACACCGCGTCGATGCGGCGGTCCGGGCCCATTGCGGCCTCCGCCTCGGCCATTTCCAGGTAGGAGCCGTATGCGCGCCGCGCGTCGAGCCCGAGCGCCCGTCCCTGTTCCCGCGACCGCTCGGGTTGCGAGGCGAAGGCGCCCGCGACGAGTTCGTACTCTCCGTCCAGCGCCGCGGCCATGCGGTGCACGGCCCCGATGAAGGCGCCGGGACCGCCCCCGACCATCCCGTACCGGAGCTTCCCGCCAAGGTGAGGATTCATCGTGCCCCTACGCCAGCCGCTCCGCGCGGTAGCCGCCGGCCCGCCGTTGGCGCACGAACATCAGCCCGAAGACGACCACCAGCACTCCGCTCAACGGCACCAGGTACCGGAACGACACCAGGCCTCCGTAGTTCTCCGCGGGGTAGAGAATCTCTTCGGCACGCTCCACCGACGGTGCGGTCGACCCGGATCCGATCAGCGCCCGCAGGGCGTTGGCGGTCTCGACCGGCGGCATCGTGTCGGTCTCCATGGCGGTCTCCAGCACCGGGACGATCACTTCCTGCGCCGCCCGCAGATCGTCTCCCTCAGGCCCCGGCGTGCGGAGTTGCTGGGACTCGAGCGCGCCCGCTCCCTCCAGCAGCACGACGAAGGCGCCATTGTCGACCAGCAGGTCGTGCGACTCCCGGTCCGCGATCTCGCCCATCCAGGGCGTGGTCGCCAGCCCGACCGTGGCCATCCCGACCGTGCCCATCAGTCCCAGTCCCAGCGCGCCGCTCTTCGGGATCTGCTCCGACACGAAGCCCAGCATCGTGGGCCACAGGTAGCACACGCCCACCGCGAAGACCGTCGCCGCCGCGAACGTTGACGCGGCCGTCCCTCCGCCGCTCAGCCAGAAGAGTCCCACGCCGGAGATCGCCGCGGAAGCCAGCAGGATCCCGGTCGGCGACAGGCGGTGCACCACCGGCCCGGCCCAGAACCTCAACACCGCCATGATCCCGTTGATGTAGACCAGCACCAGTATCCCGGCCAGACCCCCCGCCTCCAGCACCGCCGGCACCCAGCGGTTCGGCCCCAGCTCCAGCGACGCGGTCATCGCCATGCACACCAGCAGCAGAAGCATCAGCGGCGTGCCCAGGGTGGCGCGGAACATCTCGCCCATGGACACACCGGACCGCCGCCCTTCGGTCTGCGGGAACCGCTGTCCGAGAAGCAGCCAGCCATAGGCCAGCGTGGGAATGAGGATCAGCGCGAGCTTGAGCTGCCATGAGGTCAGCCCCACCCCGTCGAGCCCGAAAGCCGCGAGCCCGCCCAGCACGATACCCCCGGGGAACCACACGTGGAACCGGTTCAGCTTGACGGTCTTGTTGTCCGGGTAGAGTGCCGCGACGAGCGGATTGCAGGCAGCCTCGACCAGCCCGTTGGCCATCGCGATGACCAGCGCCCCCAGAAAGAGAGTCACGAATCCGCCCGCGAAGATCATCAGGATGGTGCCGGCCAGGTGACCCGCGAACGCCATCCGCAGCAGCCAGCGCATCCCGAGGTTGTCGCACAGCGGCGCAAAGACCACCTGCGAGACCGCGAACCCCCAGATCGCGGCGCCCGCGATCCACCCGACGTCGGCATTGGTCAGAACGAATTCGCCCTTGAGCGAGAACATGATCGCACTGACCGTCGCAAAGGCCACGGAAGTCGCGATGAGGGCGACGCAACTGCCCAGGAAGAGCCGGTCGGGGTTGAGGGCGGCGTTCCCTGAGCCCGCCTCGGCGGCTGTCTCGTTCATTCGCGTCTCCTTGCTGGTCGCGCGGGGATGGCCGGCATCACATCCCGGAGAGATAACGGTGGCTGGCCTGCACCGAAGCCAGCGGATCGTCCGGCTGGTCGTGCTCGACAAAGTAGTGCCTCAGTCCGGCCTGGTCCGACCGCGCGAACAGGCCGGCCCAGTCGATCACGCCGGCGCCCACGTCGGCCATCGCTCCGTCGGTCGTCATGTCCTTGACGTGACAGAGCGGGAACCGCCCCGGATACTCGGCGAAGAGCGCCAACGCGTCGGCCCCGGCGACGGTGGACCAGTGGAAGTCGATCTCCAGGTCGACCAGCGCCGGGTCGAGGTGCTCGACCAGGATCGAGTAGCCGGTGCGCGCGGCCGCATCGTCCCCCACCGTCTCGAACTCGAAGCCGTGGTTGTGGTAGCCGATCCTGAGCCCGGCCGGTGCGGCCTGCGCGCCGGCAGCGTTGAGGATCCCCGCGACCTCGCGGTACCCGTCCGCCGTGCGCATCTCGGGGCCGATCGAGGGCAGGACCAGCCACTCGTGCCCGATTGCGAGCGCCGCCTCGATGGACGCATCCAGGCCGGGTTCGGTCAGCTCCGGGATACCAACGTGCGCGGCGGGGGCGGTCAGCCCGGCGGCGTCCAGCCAGCCCCGTATCTCGCCCGTCGTGTGGCCGAAGTAGCCGGCGAACTCGACTTCGCGGTATCCGATGGCGGCCATGGCATCGAGCGTCGCGGCGACGTTGTCCGCCATGAGCGAGCGCACCGTGTAGAGCTGCACGCCGATGCGATCGAGCGGGGGGTCGAGGGTGTGCCGCGCTCCGGCGGCCGTCCCGGCCTCACCCTGCTCGCCGCCGCGCGAAGCCCCCTCGCCCGCGCACCCGGCCAGCAGACCCAGCCCGGCCGCCTGCAGAAACCGCTTCCTGTCGATGCTTCCGCTCTTCATGCCACCCGCTCCTTTTGAGATCGTGCGGCTACAGTATGCGGTTCGCGCCGGAACGCCGCCAATGTCGCGCAGGCACCCTCACCGCACCGTGAACCCCCCCGCGAGCCGGTCGCCCTCCTCGCTCCGGAAGCGCGCCTCGCCTGTGTAGTGGGCCTCGCCGCCCACCAGCACGGTGACGGCGTCGTGGTCACCCACCCGCGTCTCCTCGACGATGCAGCCGGTAAAGACCGCACCCGTCACGCTGGAGAAGCGCCGTTCGTCCCCCATCCCGGCCTGCCCGCGCGCCTTTTGAATCGCCATGCGGGCCGTGACCCCGCTGCCGGTCGGGCTGCGGTCGACCTGGCGGTCCGCGAAGACGCACACATTCGCGCTGGGACGGTCGTCGCCCAGGGTGCCGTCGGTCAGGATGGTGCCGTACAGGAAGGCGAGGTCGGCGTGCCCCGGGTGATCCAGCTCGAGCTGCGCCTTGGCCGCGCACGTCACCGCCCACGCGGCGTCCACCAGGGAGCGGGCCGGCGAGGTGCGCACGTCGAGTCCGAAGCGCGCCGCCGGGACGAAGGCGTAGAAGGCGCCGCCGTAGCCGATGTCGACCTCCACGGTGCCCGCGCCCTCCACCTCGACCCGGGCGTCGAGCAGCGGCGCGAAGGCACCGACGCTTTCGAAGTGCACAACGCCGGGACATCCGTCCCGCACCTGCACGTGGGCGGTGACGAGGCCGCAGGGGCACTGCACGTTCACCTTCGTGCGGGGTTCGCGCGCCGCCACCAGCCCCTGGTCCACCGCCCACCGCGACACCGCAATGGTGGCGTGGCCGCACATGGTCGAGTAGCCCTCGTTGTGGCAGAAGAGCACGGCCAGGTCGGCGCCGGGGTGGTCCGGCTCGACGGGAATCACCCCGTACATGTCGTTGTGGCCGCGGGGCTCGTGCATGAGAAAGCGGCGCAGGTGATCGAGGTGCTCGCGCGCGTACCGCCGCTTGTCCAGGATCGTGCGGCCCGGGATGTCGGGGTAGCCATGGGTGACGATCCGGACGGGCTCGCCACCGGTGTGCATCTCGCAGGTGTGCAGTTCGGGGATGTGGGGCTTCATGGCATGGCCACCGGATGGGAATGGTCGTGCTTGTAAACTTAAGATTACGTATTGTCGTGTTTGATTGACATGGCCCGGCGCACCAGGAAGAGAGCCGTGTAGGCCGCAGCCGCGAAGAGCAGGCCCCAGGCGGGCGATCCGGCCACCTGCAGCGCCACCACACCGGCCGCCACCGCAGCCAGCGCCTCGCCGACGCCGGGACGCCGCGAGTGGATCCCCGCCACGATCGGCACGAAGAGGCTGACGCCCAGGAGCGAATAGAAGATCGTCAGCGACTCGACGACGCCCGGCAGAACCACGGCCAGCGCAACGCCTGCCACGCCGCCCGCCAGCGCCGCGCCGCGTGCCACCCTGAGCACCTGGCGGTCCGTCGCGCGGGGGTTCACGAAGCGCCGGTAGAGGTCCTTGGAGAGCGAGGTCGCCAGCATGAAGAGAATCGCGTCGGCCGAACTGATCTCGGCGGACAGGACCGCAGCCAGCCCCAGCAGTCCGACCCATGCCGGCACGCCCTGGGTCAGGATGGTCGGGAGCGCGGCATCGGGGCTCTCCAGCCCGGGAGCGACGGCGCGGGCGACCATGCCCAGCACGGGAGGCAGGAACGCGAAAAGCATAAGCGCGGCCGCGCAGGCCAGCAGTCCCGTGCGGACGGCCCGCTCGCTCCTCGCCCCGAAGGTCTTCTGGAGGATTCCCGGCGACACGATGAACGCGGGCGCGAGCAGCATCAGGTACATCCACCCGGATTCGCCGTTGCTCATGAAGTCGAGGTGGCCGGGGACGCTCTGGGCGTTCTCGATCAGCGCCGACACGCCGCCCGCGTTCCCGATGGCGAGCGGCACCGCGATCAGGAATCCGCACACGAGCACGACGAGCTGCACCAGGTTGACCCACGCCGAACTCAGCAGCCCCCCTGCGACGAAGTACACCGTCATCACCGCGCCGCCGGCGACCGCGCCGAGCCAGCGGGGGGCACCCGCGACGACGTTCAGGATCCAGGCCATCGCGATCAGCTGTGCTGCGAGGATCGCGAGTGTGCCCAGCCAGAGGAGGACGGCGATCGTGGCGCGGACCGAGGCGCCGTAACGGTGTTCGAGGTAGTCGCCGACGGTGAGGAGGGAGTGGTCCCGCGCAACCCGCCAGATCCGCGGTCCGAGCCAGACGGCGAGCGCCAGGGTGCCGACGCCGGCCGACCCCACCCACCACCAGGCGGCCAGGCCGTTCTCGTAGCCGAGTCCGGCCGCGCCCACGGTGGACCCGGCGCCGATGTTGGCGGCGAGGAGCGTGGCGAAGAGGAGGCCGGGTCCCAGCGAGCGTCCCGCGACGAAGAAGTCGCCGGTTCCGGAGACGCGGCGCCCGATGGCGAGGCCGACCGCGGTGATGAGGACGACGTAGGCGAGGAGGCCGACGAGGGTCGGGTTCACGTGCCGGGCAGGTCGCGGACGGCCGGAATGGACGGCAGCCCGCGCGCCTCGCGCACCGCCTGCAGAATCGCGTCGGCCATGGCCTCGGCCGCGAGGGCGCCGACCTGGCTGGTGCTGAAGCCGTCGGTGAGGGTCCCCGTGGCCAGCGAGAAGATGGTGTCGCCGTCGCCGGGGGTGTGGGCGGGCACGATGGCGCGGGCGAAGCCGTCGTGTGCCATCCGGGCGACCTTGGTGGCTTCGGCCTTGGTGAGGCGCGCGTTGGTGGCGACGACGCCGATGGTGGTGTTCTGGCCGGGTTGCGGGTCGGGTGGTGGGGCGGGCGCGTCACCGGGGGTTCCGGGGCTTGCCAGGCCGCGCAGGATGCGGCGAGCGTCGAGGAACTCGTCGTTGTCGCCGCGTGCGCCCGCCACGACCTGGCCCGTCGAGGGGTCGATCACGTCGCCGACGGCGTTGACCACGACGATCGCGGCGACCACGAGGCCGTTCGCGAGGGTGATCGAGGCTGTGCCGACGCCGCCCTTCATGGCGCCGCCGCCGCCCCGCATCTTGCCCACCGTGGCGCCGGCGCCCGCGCCCACGCTCCCTTCCGCGACGGTCCCGGTGGTGGCGCCGGTCGCGGCCTCGTAGCCGCAATCGGGGCCGGGCCGCACGCCGCCCGCGAGACGCAGGTCGAAGATGATCGCGCCCGGCACGATCGGGACGACCAGGCCGCCCCCGACCCGGTAGCCTTCGCCGCGCTCTTCCAGGTAGCGCACGACTCCCTGGCGTGCGGCGAGGCCGAAGGCGCTCCCGCCCGAGAGCACGACCGCGTTGACTTCCTGTACGGTGTTGACCGGGTCGAGCAGGTCGGTCTCGACCGTCCCGGGAGCGCCGCCGCGGACATCCACTCCGCCGACCGCTCCCTCGTCGGCGATCACGACCGTGCAGCCGGTGTTGGCGTCGGCGTAGGTGTACTGCCCGACGCGGATACCGGGCACGTCGGTGATGGCGCCAGCCGGGTTCGCACCCTCTGTCACACCGGCCTCTTCCTGGGGCGCGGCGGAAAGGGGCGCCATCAGGACGGCGACCAGGACTGCGACCCCGAAATACGACTTGCGAATCATGGCTGCTCCCGACCGTGGGGCTCGTTGTACGCCGACCGCATCAACATAACCGGCAGACACCCGAGCGGCTCCGGTGCAACCTCCTCCAGCGCCCGCACGTCTCAACATGCGGAGGCGGCGCGGGCGCCAGGAACGGGGATTTGTGGCACGCTTCTTGCTGGATATTCCGGCCATTCAGAGCGCGACCGGGACGCGAGACGCCAGGGGGAGGGAAAAATGACGACGCTACACCTTAGACGACGCTTGAACCGGCGCATTTCCGCACTGGGACTCTTTCTGTCTCTGGGACTGATTTTCGGCGCCAGCGGGATTATTCGCCTCAATGCGGCGGAGCACGAACGCGCGTCGGCCGATGTCGACCACGTGTGCGGATCCACTGCGGGCCACCAGCGCGCGGAGTCGTTGGTGGTGCCGCCCGTTGTCCCATTTGAAGGACGCCCCGAGAGCGAATTCAACCTCTAGTCACGGGTCGGCAGCGGAACCTGCTGCCCCTCCGGAATCGGCGACCTGTACGGAACCCCGCCCGTTGCCTAGGCGTGCGCCTCCCTCGCGCGGCGCAGCAGTTCGGCATCCAGAATCAGCTCCGCCCCCATGAGCGCCAGTGCCTTCGTCGCCACCTGTGCCCCCTTGACCGCGCCGGAGGTCCCGTGTGAAGCGCTCGTCGCCCACAAGTGCCACGGGATGTGTTCGGCAGCGGTGGTCACGCTGAACTCGACCGCAGGTGTGATGTAGCTGACCTCGGCCACGTCGGAAGACCCGCCGCCGGCCGGGGTCGGCGCGTCGGGAAGCGCGTCGATCGTGTCGCGGAGCCCCGACTGCTCCACCTCCAGGAACCCCTGCAGCTCCCGCGCGAACGCCTGGTCGGCCTCGTCGAACCGCGGCGGTCCCACCCTTTCCAGATTCGCCTGCATGGCCTCCTGCAGTGGGCGGATCAGGGTATAGGTGTGCACGCCGGTGATCAGGAAGACCTCGTGTTCGGTGCGCGTCATCTGCGCGGCCCCCGCCGCGATGTCGAGGATCCACTCGTAGTTTTCCTCGACGGCCGCCCTCTGCCCCGGATGCCACACGATCGACGCGTCGAGATCGTCGAAGAGGCCGTCGCGTGCCATGTACACCTTCCCCACCACGGTCTCCTCGGCGGGCGTGCCGTAGAGGCGGACGGTCCCCGTGGCCCCGTGCTCGGCCATCATCCGCTTGATCGCGATCGCCGCCCCCACCGAGGCCGCGCCGAAGAGGTTGTGCCCGCACCCGTGGCCGTGGATGTGGCCGTCGTCGCGAGGCGCGCGGCCCGGCTGTGCCGCGTTCCCGATGTTGGGCAGCGCGTCGTACTCGGCCAGCACACCCAGAATCGGCCGTCCGGAGCCCCACGACGCGACAAACGCGGTGGGCATCCCCGCGACCCCTGTCTCGACCGAGAAGCCTTCGTCCTCCAGTGTTTCCGCCAGGTATCCGGCCGACCGGTGCTCCTCCAGGGCGATCTCCGCGAAGTCCCAGAGCCGGTTCGACATCTGGGCGACCAGACCGTAGGAAGGGTCGGGCGGGTGGGGC
>VXMI01000219.1 GCA_009841165.1 Gemmatimonadota bacterium
GGGCGGGGTGGCGCTGGGCGGCGCGCTGCCGGGCGAGTGGTACCTCGACGAGGCGCCGCCGTCGCCGATCGCGGGCGAGGTGGACCGGTTCGTGGGGGCCGGCCTGCCGCCGCTCACGCGTGTACTGCCGGTCGTGGGCGAGTCCGCCGGGACGGCGCTGCATCTGCGTCTGGGCGGTGCGGGCGAGTCCCGGGCAGCGCTCATCCTGCGCGCGGACGGACCTCGCCGGGTGGGTGTGGTCCTGGCACGGGGCTTCTGGCGCTGGGCCTTCCGCGGAGGCGAGCCGCGCGAACATTACCGCAGTCTCTGGGCTGCGGTAGGTGGGTGGATGATGGCCGACGAACCCCTCGCTGCCGGGCCGGGGGTACGACCTGCGAGGCCGGTGTTGCAACGAGGCTTGCGGGCCCCATGGTTCGGACGCGGCTACGAGAACGAGCAGATCGTCCTAACCGTCGCGGCCGCGACCGGCGACGTCGTCCTCGACTCCACCCTGACCGTCCCGCAGGGCGGACTCTTCACCACGGCTCCGCTCGCGGCGGGGACCTACACCTACACCGCCGTCGCGGCAGCGGACACCGTCGGCGGCACGTTCCACGTCGAGGCCTTCACCGACGAGATGCTGCAGCGCCCCACCGATGTGGCCGATCTGACCATGCGCGCGCCCGACGGCGACACGGCGGCCGAGCGCAACCGGCCCCTGCGAACCTGGCCCTTCCCGTACCTCGTGATCCTCGCCGCCGTCTGCGCGGAGTGGATCGGGAGGCGCCGCGCGGGACTGCGCTAGGAATGGCCCGGAAACGCTCGCCATGAACTGGGCGCGGGCGCTGCGCCGGGTAGTCCCTCCGGCTTTCCGCAGGATCGACGCCGACATGCTCGAGGAGCTGGAGGAGCGCCTCATCATGGCCGACTTCGGCGTGCAGGCGAGCATGCGGTTCGTCGATCTGGTCGAGAAGGCGGCCCGCAAGGGGGCCGCGCGCGACGAGGCGGGGCTGAGGCGCATCCTGGGCGGCGCGATCCGCGAAGTCTTCGACGGCGATGGGCCCGGCGACGGGGGCGGCCGCGGGGACGCCGGCGCGGCGGACGCGCTGACCGTGGCCGACACCCCCCCCACGGTCTACCTCGTCGTGGGCGTGAACGGCGCCGGCAAGACGACCACGATCGGGAAGCTGGCGCACCTCCTCGGCGCGCGTGGCCGCCGCGTCATGGTCGCCGCGGCCGACACCTTCCGCGCGGGCGCGGTCGAGCAGCTCGAGCGGTGGGCCGAGCGCGCCGGGGCGGACTTCATCCGGGGCCAGCCGGGAGGCGATCCGGCCGCGGTCGCCTTCGACGCAATCGCCGCGGCCCGCGCGCGCGGCACCGACATCTTGCTGATCGACACCGCGGGACGACTGCACACTCACGGCGGCCTCATGGACGAACTCGCCAAGGTCGACCGCGTGACGGCCAAACACCATCCCGGCGCGCCCCACGAGACGCTGCTCGTGCTGGACGCGACCGTCGGCCAGAACGGGCTCGTCCAGGCCCGCGAGTTCTCGCGCTACGTCACGGTGACCGGGATCGTCCTGGCCAAGCTGGACTCGACCGCGCGCGGCGGCATCGTGGTCGCCTTGCGCGAGGAACTCGGCATCCCGATCCGGATGGTGGGTACCGGCGAGCGCCTCGAAGACCTCAAGCCCTTCGACCCGGACGAATTCGTCGAGGGGGTGTTGGCAGCGTCATGACCCTGACCCGCCTCGACAAGCCCGTCCAGTTCCTCAAGGGCGTCGGGCCGAAGCGGGCGGAGCACCTGCAGCGGATGGGGATCCTGACCGCGCGCGACCTCCTCTACCACGTCCCACGCCGCTACGACGACGCCTCGACGATCACCCCGGTCGAGCTCGCCCAGGTCGGCATGGACGTGACGCTCGTCGGCGAGGTGCGCAACAAGGGCGTCATCCCCACCCGCTCGGGCCTGCGCATCTTCCAGGCCGTCATCCAGGACGACTCCGGGCTCATCACATGCTCCTGGCCGGGCCAGCCCTGGGTCGAGCGCAGGGTGCGCCCCGGCGACCGCATCCTCGTCACCGGCCCGGTCCGGTTCTTCCACGGCCGCCAGATCCAGCCGCGCGAATTCACCGTCCTGTCCCGCGCCAGCGCCGACGCGCCCGCCGAAGACACCCCCGGCACCATCTTCTCCACCTACCCCGCGGCGGAAGACCTGCCGCAGTGGATCTTCCGGCGCCTCTTCGAACTCAACCTCGACCGGCTCCTCTCCCAGATCCGCGACGAGGAGTACCTGAACCCTCGCGACCGACGCCGACTCGGCCTCGTCGAGATCTCCGCCGCGCTCCGGGACCTCCACCGCCCGCGCGACAACGCCCGCATCGCCGCCGCGCGCCGCCGCCTCGCCTTCGACGAGCTCTTCTTCCTGCAGCTCATGCAGGCCCGCGTCCGCCACGACGCCACCCGCGAGCGCCCCGGCATTGCGTTCACCCGCACGAACCGCCTCATCCGCGCGCTGCACGACTCCCTCCCGTTCACCCTGACCGGCGCGCAGGCGCGCGTGCTGCGCGAGATCTACGCCGACATGACCTCGCCCGGCCGCATGAACCGCATGCTCCAAGGCGACGTCGGCTCCGGCAAGACGCTGGTTGCCCTCTTCGCCATGCTCCTCGCCGTCGAGGGGGGGTACCAGGCCGCGCTGATGGCGCCGACCGAGATCCTCGCCGAGCAGCACGCGCACCGCATCGGCGATTTTCTCCGCGACATCCCCTGCCGTCTCGAGATCCTCACCGGCTCCGCAACGGGCCGCCGGCGCGAGGAGGCGCGCGCCCGGGTCGCAAGCGGCGAAGCCCGCCTGGTCGTCGGCACACACGCACTGATTCAGGAGGGAGTGAAGTTCGACGTTCTCGGACTCGTCGTGGTCGACGAACAGCATCGGTTCGGAGTCCGCCAGCGGATGGCGCTCTCCGAGCGAGAGCCCCGCCCGGACACGCTGCTGATGTCCGCGACCCCGATCCCGCGCTCCCTCGCCATGACGTTGCACGGCGAGCTCGACCTCTCCACCATCGACGAGCTTCCCCCGGGACGTGTCCCCGTGACCACCCGGCTCGCCGGCCCCGACGACCGGCCCGCCGTCCTGCGCGAACTCTGCCGCCGCCTCGACCGGGGCCGCCAGGCCTACCTCGTCTACCCCGCCATCGAGGAGTCCGAGCGGGCCGACCTCCTCGCCGCCGAGACCGAGTTCGAACGGCTGCGCAGCGAGGACCTCGCCGGCCGCACCCTCGCGCTCATCCACGGCCGCCTCCCCGGCGACGAGAAGGACCGCATCATGCGCGCCTTCCAGCAGGGCGACATCGACGTCCTCGTCGCAACGACCGTGATCGAGGTGGGCATCGACGTCCCCAACGCGACCATGATCGTGATCGAGAACCCCGAACGCTTCGGACTCTCCCAGCTGCACCAGCTGCGCGGCCGCATCGGGCGCGGCGACGAAGGCGGTCTGTGCGTGGTGATCGCCGGCCGTGCCGACGGCGATGAAGAGGGCGACGCCACCCCCACAACCGATCGCCTGGCCGCGTTTGCGCGCACCAACGACGGCTTCGAGATCGCGGCCGAGGATCTGCGGATCCGGGGCCAGGGGGACTTCTTCGGCGCCGAGCAGCACGGCCACGGCACCGAGCTGAAGTTCGCCGACATCATCGAGCACGAGGACCTGATCGGGCCCGCGCGGGAACGGGCGCGGGCGCTGATCGACTTCGACCCGCAGCTCTCCGCCCCCGCCCACGCGGTGGTCCGCAACCACCTCGACAGCCGCTACGGCGACCGGGCGCAGCTCTTCGGGGTGGGTTGACGGTTGACGTGAGCCCGGAATCCAATCGAGACTTGTGGCGCTGAAACCGGGCCGGTATTTGATCGCGTTTGCAGGAGCCCCCGGATGGGACAGGTAGAGCACAGGGACGGACATGTCGTGGTCGGCGCAAGCGTCGGTCCTCCCGACACCCACAGGTTGTGTGCGGCATTGCATCAGGCGGCGCAACGGGGGAGCGCCCACATTACGCTGGATTTCTCCGCCTGCACCGGAATAACGCAGGCCGTCATGCTTCCCCTGATGCCCATTGTCACAACGTACCGGGAACGCCATGGCGTGGTGTTCAGGTTGCTCCTCCCCTCCGATGACGGGCTTTCAAGGCTCTTCGTCAACACGAACTGGGCTCACCACATCGATCCGGAGGCCTTTCAACCCAATGTGCACGAGGGTGGCCATGTTCCTGCCCTTCGTTTCGAGGACGATGGCGCCAACGGTCAGGACGCCATCCTCGTGAGGGTGATGGAGTTGATTCTGCGCAACCTGGACACGAGCCGTGATACGCTGAAAGCGGTTGAATGGTCGCTCGGCGAGATCATGGAAAACGTGCCGATCCACGCGGAATCCCCGGTGGGCGGGTTTGTTCAGGCCACCGCCTACAGCGGCGGCAACACTGTCGAGTTCGTCGTCGCCGACGGCGGCATCGGGATCCCCGCCAGCATGGGCGCCGCGGACGATCAGTCGGCGCTGAGGGATGCAATCACCGAAGGGGTTACGCGAGACCCGAAGCGAAACGCGGGAAACGGTCTCTTCGGCAGCTACCAGGTCGCTGTTCTCTCGGACGGCGTATTCGAGCTTCGTTCAGGGTGGGGACTCCTCCGGCGGATCGGCGACGGCGATCTGAGGACGGAGCAATCCACCGCACCGTATCCGGGGACCTCGGTTCGCTGCCGTATCGGTTTGGGAGATCCGGGGCTGCTCGCGCGGGCGCTCCGGTTCAGGGGACAATCGCACGATCCCCCGCATGACTATCTGCAGCGGGAGTATGAGGACGATCACGGCGCGATGGTCGTGAACATGAAGGAAAAGGCATCTCTCGACTTCGCTTCGCGCCGCGGTGGCAGGCGCATGCGCCGGATGGTGCGCAACCTCCTGGTGGGTCGTCCCTCCCTCGTGCTCGATTTCGATGGTGTGGGAATCATCACGAGCAGCTTTGCGGACGAGTTCTTCGGACGCCTGTTCGTTGCGATGGGGCCGCGCGCGTTCATGACCCGCATTCGCATGATCAATGTGGATCTGACGGTCGAAGGCCTCATAGACCGGGCGATTCTACAGCGCTCCAGACTCGGCAACAGCGAGGATTGAGTCGAATGAACCAGCAAGTGAAGGATCTGTCCCGCCGTGCGGGCGAAACGGTCACCGTGTCCGGGTGGATCGCGGCGCTGCGCGTGCATGCGCGGGTCGCGTTCGTCGTGCTGCGCGACGGGACCGGCGTGGTGCAGGGGGTGCTCGTGAAGTCGCAGCTTCCGGGGGACCTCTGGGAGCTCGCCACCTCTCTCACCCAGGAGAGCTGCATCGCGCTGACGGGGGTCGTCCGCCCCGACGAGCGCGCTCCGGGAGGACACGAGTTGACCGTCACCGGCATCGAACTGATCGGCGCGAGCGACGAGTACCCGATCCAGCCCAAGGAGCACGGGGTCGAGTTCCTGCTGGACCACCGCCACCTGTGGCTCCGTTCGAGCATGCAGCGGGCCGGCCTGCGCGTGCGCGCCGAGGTCGAGCAGGCCATCCACGATTTCTTCTACGAGCGCGATTTCGTGCGCATCGACACGCCGATCCTCACCGGCGCCATCGGCGAATCCGCGGGCACCCTCTTCGAAACCGACTACTTCGGCGACCCCGCGTTCCTGGCCCAGACCGGCCAGCTGTACGTCGAGTGCGCCTGCCCGGCCTTCCGCAAGGTCTATTGCTTCGGTCCGACCTTCCGCGCCGAGAAGTCGAAGACGCGCCGGCACCTGACCGAATTCTGGATGATCGAGCCCGAGGTCGCCTTCGCCGACTCGAACGACAACATGGAGCTCCAGGAGGACTTCATCTGCAGCATCGTGGCACGCGCGCTCGATCGCTGCGGGCCGGAGCTGGAGGTGTTGAAGCGCGACCTGACCACACTGGAGCGCGTCCAGCCGCCCTTCCCGCGGATCAGCTACAGCGAGGCGGTAGACCGCCTGAACGCGGAGGGCCGCGACTTCGAGTGGGGGCGCGATCTCGGCGCCGTCGAGGAGACCACCATCTCGAGCTGGTTCGACCGTCCGGTGTTCGTCTACAACTATCCGAAGGGCGCGAAAGCCTTCTACATGAAGGAGAACCCCGACGATCCGCGCACCGTGCTCTGCAACGACCTGCTCGCGCCGGAGGGATACGGCGAGATCGTCGGCGGCAGCCAGCGTGAGGACGACTTCGACCGGCTCCTGGCGCGGATCCGCGAGGAGGAGCTGCCCGAGGACGCCTACGACTGGTACCTCGACCTGCGGCGCTACGGAACCTTCCCGCACTCCGGATTCGGCCTGGGGCTGGAGCGGACCGTGGGCTGGATCACGGGACGCCCGCATATCCGCGAACTCGTGCCGTTCCCGCGCCTGATCAACCGCCTCAAGCCCTGAATCCGTGGCCACACTCGTCATCGACCTGCGCGACAAGCGTCCCATCTGGGAGCTGCCCGACAGTGCGCGCCAGGCGATCGTGGCGGCGCTGCCCGAGGGCTGGACGATCAAGTTCATGGAGACGCTGGCCGACGCCTCGGGTGACGGCATCCCCAACGTGACCGATGAGCTGCTGGAGGCGGTGGCCGACGCGCGGGTCTACATGGGATACGGGATCCCCGCCGAGGTGCTGGAGGCCGGAGCGCGACTGGAGTGGGTGCACTCGGGCGCCGCCGGGGTCGCCACGTCGCTGGGCCCCGCGATGATGTCGCGCGACGTGCTCTTCACCAACTCCGCCGGGATCCATGCCGTGCCGATGGCCGAGACCGTGATCGCGATGATCCACTACTTCGCGCGCGGCCTGGACGTGGCCGTGCGATCCCAGCGGGCCGGCAGGTGGGGGGCGCCCGCGTACTGGGCGGCCGACGCGCCCGTGCGCGAGATCGGCGCCTCCACGGTGGGCGTCCTCGGCTACGGGGGCATCGGGCGCGAAGTGGCCGTGCGCGCGGCCGCGCTGGGCAGCAGCGTGTTGGCGGTGCGCCGGCACCAGCGCTCCGGCCCGCCCACCGGCGACCCCGCCGGCGTCCACGTCGGTGCGGGCGCCTACATACTCGAACGCGCCATCACCGGGTCCGACTATCTCGTGCTCACCCTCCCCGAGACGGACGATACCCGCGGAATCCTCACGCGCGAACGCATCTTCTCGATGAAGCCGGGATCCGTGCTGATCAACGTCGCGCGGGGCCGACTGGTCGACGAGGACGCGCTCCTGGACGCGCTCGGACCCGGCGGCCCGCTGCGAGGCGCCGGCCTCGACGTCTTCCACGAGGAGCCGCTGCCGGCGGGACACCCCTTCTACAGCCACCCCGGCGTCCTCATGACGCCACATGTTTCCGCAACCACGCGCGGCTTCTGGGCGCGACAGACCGCCCTGATCACCGAAAACCTGAGCCGGTTTACGCGCGGCGAGCGGCTCCGCAACCTGGTGGACAAACGGGCGGGGTATTAGCGGGGGCATTCACCTCCCAACCGAGTGCACCGCCACCTCCCAACCGAGTGCACCACCCCCTCTGGGTCCCGTCGTGCTCTTAGTTCAGGATATTATCAAAGCTGAACTAAGAGCAGCACGCAGGATCTGGGACATGTAGAAGGCCCGGCCCCTGCCGGCTTACCGTGGACCAGGCCGGATTCAGCGCCAATCGCCGGCCTTGATCTCGTCCCACAGCCGGTCGAGGTCGGCCAGCGGCGTGCCCGGCATCGGCAGATCCCGGAGCCGGGCGAGGCGCTCCACTTCGGCGAAGCGCTCCTCGAACTTGGCCGTCGCACGGTCCAGGGCCGGGCGCGGGTCGACCCCGGCCAACCGCGCAACGTTCACCACCGCGAAGAGCAGGTCGCCGATTTCCTCCTGGAGGCGATGGTCGCGCGCGCCGGGGTATCCGCCAGACGATGGGTCGCCCACCGCCGCACCCCCGTCCGCCAGGAGCGCTCCCACTTCCTCCGCTTCCTCCCGGACCTTTGCAAGTGCGTCGCGGGGGTCTTCCCAGTCGAACCCCTTGAGACTCGCCTGGTGCTGGACGACGAAGGCCTTCGCGAGAGCCGATCCGGCCGGGGTGTCAGGTATCAAAGGTCGCATACGGTTGCCTGTCCCATTCGCACATCGTCTTGACCCGGTGGATTCCCGCGGAACCGGGAGCCATGAATTGGAGGAGGACTACATCCAGAAAGTAAAGTAAACATTACGAAATGTAATATGAACATTACTTGCTTTCAGGCGGAAACGCCCCGCTCCCAGGGGCCGCAGGTCCGTCCCATCCGAGCATCCCGCTGTCGCGGCCGATCTCCGCGGAACCGGGGTGCCGTGCTCGCAGCCAGCGGTGGGGGTGCCCACTGGGGTGTGCCCACCTGGGGGGTGCCCACCCAGCCTGGCTGGGCCGTCCACTTGACTTCCACGGCGTTTTTTTTCTCCTCATCTGCAATC
>VXMI01000204.1 GCA_009841165.1 Gemmatimonadota bacterium
GTGCGTATGGGGCGGGTGGGCCGCGGACCGCATCGGGCGGGAACGCCTCGTCAACCGCGCGATGGCGGTGAGCGGGCTGTGTTGCCTCGTGACCGGGCTGCTGTTCGGGAAACTGTTCGTCCTGGTAGTGGCGGTGACCCTCGTGTGGGGCTTTTTCGTGGTTGCCGACTCGGCTCAGTTCAGCGCTCTCGTCACCGAGTTCGCTCCACCGGAGGCCGCGGGAACGGCGCTGACGCTGCAGACGTGCACGGGATTCCTGCTCGCTTCGGTCACGGTTCAGGCCATGCCCGCCGTTCTGGAGGCGGTGGGATGGCGCTGGGCGTTCGCCGTTCTGGCACTGGGGCCGGCCGCGGGTATCTCTGCAATCAGTCGGCTGAGGCGTACTCGCGCCGGATCAGGATAATCCCCCACGTCAGTATTGGCGCGACAAAGACCAGCAGGTAGCCGTACGTCAGCGTGCCGTAGCCGCGTGCAATCAGCGGGGTCAGGCCGAACTGGGAGATCAGCGCCCCGAGAGCCAGGATCGCCACGGCGGCCATGGCACGTGTCCGAGGGGGGAATTCCCGGTCTCTTTCACCGTAGGCTTGGGCAATACGCTGGTTTACGGAGTGGATCATGCCGGCCCCGGTCTCGACCAGTGTTCCGAACAGCATGATCTGGAACAGGATCTGGAAGGTGCGCGAGCCCAGCAGTTCCAGCATGTGGTTCACGGGAACCGCCTCTCCCACGATGTCGGGGTACTCGCCCGCGATGGCTATGAAGAACAGGAGGGCGGGGAGCATCGCCAGCGGCCCCGTGAGGAGTCCCGAGATAAACGTGTCCTTGCGGTTCCGGTGGTGCCGAATGGTGATCAGCACGGCCGGAATGACGGCGAGGTTGTAGCCGGCGTATTCAAACCCGCCGAGGACCCAGCTGCCCTCAGTGATTCCTGAAGTCAGAGAGTCGCGGATATCGGAGCCGAACAGCGCGAGGCACCCGATGAAGAACAGCACATAGACCATGTAGAGCACACCCGACCAGCTTGCGAAGGCCCGCTCGATGGTCTCGTTGCCGCCGAAAACCAGGAGTCCCACCAGAGTCATGATGCCGATCACGCCAACCAGGTAGGGCAGGCCGAACGTTTCCTCGAGGATGGTTCCCGCGGCCGCGGCTATCACCGCCATCACGATCATCATGAGAGCGATGTAGAGGACCTCGAAGGCCACCCAGAACCTGCCGAGCAGCCGCTGAAAAAAGCTTCGATAGTCGAACGCTCCGAAAACGCGCGCAAACTCATAGCTGACGATGCAGACCGCGCTCCAGACCACCGTGGCCAGTCCCATGGCGAGCAGGCCCCCGTAGGGACCGTGGGAAAGAAAGTACTCGGCCAGCTCGCGGCCGGTTCCGTACCCTCCGGCGATCACCACGGACTGGAATACGAAACCGGGCAACAGGTAGCGGCGCAAGGTGTCCACTCGGGGGTCTCCTCGGGCTGTTGGTACGTGTGGGCGTGAACTTGGGGCTAGCGCCGCCCTTCCGCCACTCCCTTCGGGGCCACCAGCAACTCGGCGCCGGAGAGTCCCCAGTCCACCAGGAGCGCGAGCGCCGCGGCCGGGACCGCGCCCGAGAGGATCATCACGGGGTCGGACAGGGCCAGCCCGGCCACGATGGGGTCGCCGAGTCCGCCGGCCCCGATGAAGGCGGCGAGGGTGGCGGTGCCGACGTTGATGACCGCCGCCGTACGGATTCCGGCCATGATGACCGGTGCCGCCAGTGGAAGACGGATGCGGGCCAGCAGCTGCCATTCGGTCATGCCGAGGGCGCGCCCCGCCTCCGCCGCGTTCGGTGCCGCCTCGATGATGCCGGTGTATGTGTTGCGGAGGATCGGCAGCAGGGAATAGAGGAAGAGCGCCACCACGGCCGGAACCGCTCCAATGCCGAAAACCGGTATCATGAACGCCAGGAGGGCGATGCTGGGGATGGTCTGCAGGATGCCCGCGACCCGCAGGGTGGTGCCGGCCAACGCCCTGCGGCGCTCGAGGACGACGCCGGTGGGCACGGCGACGGCCATCGCCGTGCCAAGTGAGGCGACCACCAGGAGCAGGTGACGGAACACCTGCCGAACGAGCTCGCCCCGGTTCTCCCACATTCGGCGCGGCAGCGCGCTGAGCACCGGCCTCTCGGCGTCGCGCACAGCGGCACCGGATGACTCGCTCGCCTCTTCGGCCGGGCCTCCACCCAGTCCCACCTCTGCCAGGAGTGCGGCCGCCACTTCGGCGACGGGCCTGCCCTCGACTTCGACCCGCTCGTTGGCGCGGCGCATCGCTGCGACATCGATCCTGCCTCCAAGACGCGTCAACACCAGGATCGCCTCCGGGTGCTCCTGTTGAAAGGCGCGGCTAGCGAGCGGCGCGGCGTCGTACGGCGGAAAGAAGCCACGGTCGTCCGTCAGGACGGTCAGGTCGTAGCGCGAGACCGCACCGTCCGTCGAATAGGCGTCGATCACGTCGACGGCGCCGTCTTCGATCGCCTGGTACTTGACCGCCTGGAGCAGGCTGCGCGTCTCGCGGAACTCGATCCCGTACGCGGACGCGAGTCCATCCAGGCCATCGTCGCGACCAATGAAGTCGGGAGAGAACCCGCCCACCAGATCCGAAGCGATCACGGTCAGTCCCGAGAGCGCCTGCACCCCCAGGGAGTCCGCCGCTGCCCGGCGCATCGCGATCGCGTAGGTGTTCTCGAAGCCGAGAGGAGGGAGCCAGCGAATCCCCCAGCGCGTCTCGTATTCCTCGCTGACCCGCCCGAAGACCGCGGCCGATCCTCCGGATGCCGTTTCCCCGAGAACCGCGGCCAGTCCCGTGCCGGTGTACTCGGGATAGACGTCGATTTCGCCGGCGATCATGGCCTGCATCAGCAGTTCGGTCATTCCGAATCCCGGGCGCCGTTCCACGACGAATCCGTTGGCCTCGAGGAACTGGGCGAACACCTCGGCTAGCAGATAGGATTCGGCGAACGGCTTGGAGGCGACCAGAATCGGTCGGTCTCGGTCCTGGGCGTCCAGCGGCACGACCGCTGCCGACAGGGCGCACAGGGCGAGCGCCCAGCTCACTCGGGCCGCGGCCGCCCGAAGACCGCTCACAACGTCACTCCGGACTTCTCCAGCAACTCGGCAGCGTACCCGGTAGCCCTGTCGACAAGCTCGCCAGCCGGGACCTGCAGGACGATCCTGCCTTCCCGCATCACCGCGACGTGCGTGGCCACCCGGAGCGCCTCGGCAATGTCGTGAGTGACGAAGCAGGCGGTCATTCCGGCCGACTCGCGCAGGCCGATGAACGTATCCTGCGCCTCGGTGCGGGTGATGGCATCGAGTGCCCCGAAGGGTTCGTCCATGAGAAGTATGTCCGGACCGGCCGCAATGGCACGGGCGATAGCCACGCGCTGCTGCTGGCCGCCGGACAGTTCGCGCGGATAGCGGGAGCCGAACTCCGCGGGCTCGAGGCCGGCGGCGCGCAGCGCCCGGCGTCCGCAATCGGACGCGTCCGGACGACCGAGCAGGCGCGGCACCAGCGATGCGTTTGCGAGACACGTCCAGTGGGGAATGAGACCGCCGTCCTGCTGTACATACCCGATGGAGCGGCGCAGCCGCACCGCATCCTGTCTGTCGACCGGGTCTCCACGCACGAGCACTCTGCCGCCATCGAGCCGCGTGAGCCGGTTGATGGCACGCAGCAGGGTGGTCTTTCCCGAGCCGCTGCCCCCGACCAGAGCCAGGCAGTCTCCCGCTTCAACGCTGATCGAGACGCCGTCGAGCGCCAGCGTGGCCCCGTATCGCTTGACCCCCTCCTCGACGCTGATCAGGGCCACGAAGCGCCCTCGCGCAGTGCTCGCACCAATACCTGATCGTCCACGTTGCCTCCGGTGACCACCGCCACCACCTTCTCGCCCGCTGCCACGGGTATGCGACCGTGCATGATCGCAGCCACCGCAGCCGCTCCGGAAGGCTCCACCACGAGCTTGGCCCGTGTGATCAGCAGGCGCATCGCGGAGAGGATCTCCTCGTCGGAAACGATCACCACGTCTTCGACGAAATCGGCGACATAGCGGTAGTTCAGCTCGCCGGCCATCGGTGCGGCGAGTCCGTCGGCGATCGTATCGACACTGTCGAGTCGCGCTGCGGCCCCTTCGTCCAGACTGCGCCGCATCGCGGCGGCACCCGACGGTTCGACTCCGAATACACGCCAACGCGCGCGACCCGTCCCCAGCCGTCCCGTTGCAGCGAGCGCACCCGCGATTCCCGCGATCTGACCGCCTCCCCCGATCGGGACCACGATCGTGGCGGGTCCGACGAGATCTTCCGCAATCTCGAGCCCCGTGGAGCCGTGGCCCGCAATGACCTCCGGGGCGTCGAAGGGGTGGAGGAACACCAGCCCTTCGTCGTCGGCACACCTGCGGGCCTCGGCAAACGCCTCCATCGCGGTCCCTTGGAGGACCACCTCCGCCCCGTAGCCTCTTGTGGCCTCCACCTTGATTCGCGCGGCCCCTTCAGGCATGACGACGACCGACCTCGTGCGACTGCTCCGCGCGGCCCACGCGACCGCCTGCGCGTGATTGCCGGCAGAGATCGTGATCACGCCCCGGGAGAGCTCGGATGCGCCGAGAGACGCGACCGCGTTGAGTGCGCCGCGGACCTTGAACGAGCCCGTTTTCTGGAGATTCTCACACTTCAGCCAGACCTCGGCCCCGGTCGCTGCTCCGAGGGTCCGGAGGGACAGGATGGGGGTGCGGTGCAGATGGGGTGTCACACGCCTCCGCGCGGCCTCGAAGTCCTCGCGCGCACTCATGGTCAACCCGGGCACTTCGACACGGGACTCCGGGTCACTCAAAAAATCCCCTCTTCAAGGTTGCCATACCCACGCTCCCAACCCCAATATTCGGGGCAGTCGACCCCGTAACCGGCAAGAGTTGCATCCGCCGGGTGTTGATTCCCAGTGCGAGGATGGAGTTTCATGGACTTGAGATCAAGGCTCTCCACAACTCTGTGGATCGCGGCGGCAGCAATGATTCCGTCAGCTTCGATTCACGCGCAGCAGGGCACCATCGCCGGTCAGGTTACCGACGCCGAGACGGGAGAACCCATCGCCGGCGCCGCGGTGGAGGCGCTCGGACAGGGCGGACCCCAGGGTACCAACGACGCGGGCCGCTTCTCCCTTTCCGTGCCGCCGGGGACCCATTCGGTGGTGGTGACGTTCATCGGCCACGAGACGGCGCGTGTCGACGGCGTCAGCGTCGGAGCCGACGAGACGACGCAACTGGCGATTTCCATGCGTTCGCAGGCGCTGGTGCTCAACCCCATCGTCATCACGGCCTCGCGGCGCCAGGAGAAGGCGCTCGACGCGCCGGCCTCCATTACCACCGTCTCTTCCGCCGAGGTCGCCCGAAACGCCGCAACCTCGGTCGCCGATCACGTGAGGACCGTCGTCGGCGTCGACGCCGCCCAGACCGGGATCGCCTCGGGCACCCTGGTGGCGCGCGGCTTCAACAACGTCTTCTCGGGTGCAATGCTGACGATCATCGACAACCGTTACGCCCGGGTGCCGTCGTTGCGGTTCAATGCCTACTCCCTGTTCCCCACCAACGACCTCGACATCGACCGCATCGAGGTGTCGCTGGGGCCGGGCGCGGCCCTCTACGGACCCAACGCCTCGAACGGGGTGATGCACATCATCACGTCCTCGCCGATCGACCAGCAGGGCACGACGATCTCGCTGGCCGGCGGCGAGCGCTCGCTCTTCCATGGCCAATTCCGCTCCGCCCACTCCCCCTCCGAGAGCTTCGGGCTGAAGATCTCCGGCCAATACCAGCGTGGGAACGACTGGGAATACGATGACCCTGCGGAGGCGCAGGCCCGCATGGCCGGATGCGCCATCTGCTCCCGGGAATACGATTCGGAGCGCTACTCCGCCAACGCCCGCCTCGACTTCCGGTTTGCCGGGGACGGGTCATTCATTGTCAACGGCGGAACCAGCACACTCGCGAAGGGCGTGGACATGACCGGAATCGGGGCCTTTCAGGTGAAGAACTGGGCGTACAACTTCGCCCAGGCCCGCCTGTCGAAGGGCCGGCTCTTCGCCCAGGGGTTCCTCAACGTTACCAATTCCGGGGGTGATCCCAACGCTCCGGCCCAGGACGGCACCTTCGGCCTCCGCACCGGCGCCGCAGTCGTGGACCAGTCACGCACGATGGCGGCCCAGTTCCAGTACGGCTTCGACGCTGGGCCCTGGCAGAGCTTCACCTACGGCGTCGACTGGCAGCGGACCGACCCGCGGACCGGGGGGACGATCTTCGGGCGGAACGAGGACGACGACATCATCACCGAGATCGGCACCTATCTGCATTCCGAGACCTCGCTCGGCGACAAACTGGATCTCGTCACCGCGATCCGGATCGACGACCACAACCGACTGACCGACGTCAACATCTCGCCCCGGGCGGCATTGGCGCTGAAGCCGACCGAAAACCAGAACTTCCGCATCACCTACAACCGGGCGTTTGCGACTCCCACCACCACCAACCTCTTCCTGGACATCATCGCGGCGCAGATTCCTCTCTCTCCGTTGCCCATCGCGTACAACATCCGCGCGCTCGGGGTGCCCTCCGGCGGCTTTACCTTCAGCGCCCAGTGCCCCGGCGGGCTCATGGGGTACTGCATGCGCTCGCCCTTCGTGCCGGGCCAGGCCCTTCCGGCGAACGCCGCGGCGCTGTGGGCAGGACTCCTCGATCTGCTGCCCGCGATCCTGCCCCCCGATTTCGCGCCTTTCGCCGGCACCCTGCAGAGTCTTCTGCAGAACCCCGGCGCGCTGCCGGGCGATCCCGCGATCGGCACGGTGCTGCGCCGGCTGGACCAGGCGGCCACCGATCCTTCCATGGCGTTCCCGATTGACACATCGCCCGTGGAGAGCATCGCCGATCTCACCTCGACCATCAACAACACCTACGAGGTCGGATACAAGGGCCTGATCAACGATCGCGTGCTGCTGGCCGCCGATGTGTATTTCAGCCGGGTGGAGAACTTCGTCGGCCCTCTCCGCGTGGTCACGCCGAACGTCTTTTTCGACCCCGAGAGCACCACGGCCTTCGTCGTCCATCGCCTGGCGCCGCTCATCCAGGCCGGTCTGGTGACCCTGGAGCAGATCAGGCCGATCGTCGAGGGAGTCGCTCAACTCCCCCTCGGCACCGTCGTGCCCGACCAGGTCGACAGCTCCGACCTCCTGGTCACCTATCGCAACTTCGGTGAGGTCGACTTCTGGGGAGCGGATCTTTCCGCGCAGATCCTGGCGTCGGACCGGGTGAGGATCAACGCGAACTACTCCTTCCAGAGCGACGAGTGCTTCGACTTCAACGACGACGGCAATTGCACGAGTTCGGACGACATCGCGCTCAACGCGCCCAATCACAAGGGCTCGCTGGGACTCACCTTCGACGACCAGGTCTCGGGCTTCACGGCACAGGGACGATTCCGCTTCACGGACGGCTTCCCCATGAACTCCGGCGTCTACATCGGCGCCGTGGACGGCTACTCCGTCGTGGATGCGTCACTGGGGTACCGGTTGCCCTTCCAGCCCAGTACGCACGTGTCGCTGACCGCGAACAACATCCTCAACAACCTCCACCGCGAGTTCGTGGGAGCTCCGGAGGTGGGCAGGCTCCTCCTCCTGCGTGTGCGGTACGACTTCTGACGGGGAAGCGACCGACGCGGGGGCGGGCGCCATCGGCTCGTCCGAGGCACCCGGGGAGCCGGTAGGCCAATGGCATCCGTGGGCAAGCGCCGGCGGCAGGCCGCGATCCTGGCGATCGTGCGGGACCAGCGGGTGTCCCACCAGGAGGCCCTCCGCGAGTTGCTGTCCGCGCGGGGGATCCCCGTAACCCAGCCTACGCTGTCGCGCGACGTCAGGGATCTTCGTCTGGTGAAGGTGACGGGGGCAGGAGGAAGGTCGTACTACACCTTGCCGGACGAGTGGGAGCACATACCACCACTCGACACCGTTGTGCCTGCGTTGTTCCTGTCGGTCGAGACGGTGGGGAATCTGGCCGTGGTACGGACCCTGAACGGCGCCGCACAGGCAATCGCCTCCGGGATCGACTGGGAGGAGTACGATGGCCTCGCGGGCACGATCGCCGGCGACGACACGGTCCTGATCATCCTGCGCAGCCCCGAGGCGGCGGAGGCGGTGGCGGTGGAGCTGCGCGCGCTCGCGGAGCGCCATTCCGGGTAGCCCCCCGGTCCCCGGTCTGTGCCGGCCCTGCGCTGCGGCTTCTCCACGTGGCGCGCGACTTGCCCCCCAGAAGGTCGAGGCT
>VXMI01000168.1 GCA_009841165.1 Gemmatimonadota bacterium
GGGGAGGAGGGGGCCCGTCGGTCGCGCAGGGGGCCCACTCGTTCCGTTGGGACATGCGGTACCCGGCGTGGACGGATTTCGAGGGGCGGATCATGTGGGCGGCGCGGCCCATGGGTCCCACTGCGGTGCCCGGCACCTACACGGTGCGGATGACGGTCGATGGCGGCGCCCCCCAGACGCGCGACTTCAACATCCTGATCAACCCCAACCTCGCGGGCGTGACCGTGGCCGACCTGCGTGAGCGGTTCGAACTGGCGATCCAGATCCGCGACCGCGTCTCGGAGGCGAACGAGGCCGTGATCAAGGTGCGGGACATCAACAGCCAGATCGAGGACCGGCTCGAGCAGACCGACGAAGATGAGGTCGAGTCGCAGGCCGCGATCGTCGAAGAGAACCTGGGGGTGGTGGAAGCCGAGATCTACCAGGTCCAGAACCAGAGCAACCAGGATCCGCTGAACTACCCAATCAAGCTGAACAACAAGCTCGCCGCGCTGCTGGGCGTGGTCGAGGGGTCGGAGAACCGGCCGACCGATCAGTCGTACGAGGTCTTCGAGCATCTCTCGGCGCTGCTGGACGAGCAGATGGCCGAAATGGACATCGTGATCCGGAGGGATCTCGGACGGCTCAACGAAATCCTCATCCGCGAGGGACTTGAACCGATCGAGGATCGCCGACTCGTAAGCTAGCGGCGGACGGAGGGCCCCTCGCCGCTCGGACGGCGGCGGGGGGTTCGCCATCCGCGGCCACAACGCGGGCGCGGGACCGTCCGCCGAAGGAGGAGTGTTATGAAACGCCGTGCAACAAGCTGGCTTCGATTCGCGGCGACGGCGATTGTCCTGGCGCTCGTGATGGGCTGCACCGGCTCCAGGGAAGTGACCAATCCCTTCGACCCGAGGTCCGCGAGCTCCCAGAGCATCCGGATCAATGTCGAGAACAACAACTTCAACGAGGCGACGGTGCGGGCCGTGGCCCGGACCGAGAGGCGCCTGGGCGTGGTACCCGGCAACGGGCGCGAGTCCTTCACGCTGAACTGGCCCACCGTGGACGACCTGCGCATCCGGATCGACATCCTGGCGGGCGACCGCTACACCACCAACCGGGTGTCGGTCGGCCCCGGTGAGACGGTCTACCTGCAGATCATGAACCCGGTCTACCGGTCGTTGCTGCGCCGATAGAGCGTCCCGGTCGGCCGCCCGGTCGGCATCGCGGTGATTCGCAAACGAATCGAGCTTGACCCGGTGCGCCGTTTCCGCTAGCGTCCCTGCCTTCCGGTTCCAGAACCCCTGCCAGCGGACTTCCAGAATTGTCCAGCCAACCGATCAGATCGCCAGCGGCCCTGCGCCTTGCGACCGTACGCCTTGCAGCCCGATGTCCACGGCGAAACAGGCTCCCGGGGCGATGTCGATGTAATGGCAACGTGACATAGTGTAAAGCATCCATTACACCAGAGCAGGGCAAGACCAACAGCCAATCCGGGCTGTCGGCATTCAGGATCCAGGCATTCTCCGGGCTCGGTCGAGCCCCGCCTTGCGCATTCCCCGCTTGGGCGCGCGTGTCGCAACTGCGCGGCGAATCGTGCGTCATTCCACCAACCCAACGCAATACACCACATGAGGACCAACGAAACCATGAGAGACGAGACCATCGCCATACACGGCGGATTCAAGTCGGATCCGACGACACATGCCGTCGCGGTTCCGGTATACCAGACCGTAGCGTACCAGTTCGACGACGCCCAGCACGGGGCGGACCTGTTCAATCTTGCCGTGCCGGGCAACATCTACACCCGCATCATGAACCCGACCCAGGCCGTGCTCGAGGAGCGCGTCGCGGGACTGGAGGGGGGAGTCGCCGCACTGGCGCTTTCGGCGGGCAGCGCGGCGGTGACCTACTCCATCCTGAACCTGGCGGCCGCGGGCGACAACATCGTCACCGTGCCGCAGCTCTACGGCGGCACCTACACCCTCTTCGCCCACACGCTTCCCGGAATGGGCATCGAGGTTCGCTTCGCGGACGGCGACTCACCGGAGGACCTCGCCAGGCTGGTCGACGGACGGACCAAGGCGATCTTCTGCGAGAGCATCGGCAACCCGGCGGGCAATATCGTGGACCTGGAGGCCGTTTCCGACCTGGCCCGCGCCCACGGGATCGCCACGATCGTCGACAACACGGTTGCCACGCCCGCGCTTCTGAAGCCGATCGAGCACGGCTTCGACATCGTGGTCCATTCGCTGACCAAGTACATGGGCGGTCACGGCAACTCGCTCGGCGGCGCGATCGTGGATTCGGGGAGATTCGCCTGGGCCGAGCACGCCGCGCGCTACCCGGTCTTCTCGACGCCCGAGCCCAGCTATCACGGCGTGGTCTACACCGAGGCGCTGGGGCCCGCAGCCTACATAGGGCGGGCCCGCACCGTGCCGCTCCGCAACACCGGGGCGGCGATCTCGCCCTTCAACGCCTTCCTGATCCTTCAGGGGCTCGAAACCCTGAACCTCCGCATGGAGCGCCACTGCGACAACGCGCTGGCGGTGGCCAGGCATCTGCAGAGCCATCCCAAAGTGGCGTGGGTGAACTACGCGGGACTGCCGGGGGACCGCTACCACGACCTCGCGGTCAGGTACCTCGACGGCCGCGCTTCGGGAATCCTCACCTTCGGACTCGCCGGAGGGTTCGACGACGGCGTGCGCTTCTACGACGCGCTGGAGCTGTTCAAGCGGTTGGTCAACATCGGGGACGCGAGGTCGCTGGCCTGCCACCCGGCGTCGACCACGCACCGCCAGCTCAATGAAGAGGAGCAGCGCAGCGTCGGCGTGCGGCCCGAGATGATCCGGCTGTCGGTCGGCATTGAGAACATCGAGGACATCATCGGCGATCTGGATCGGGCGCTGGACGCGGTCTGACGAGGCCCGGGGCGGTCCCGGCCAGGGCGCGACTGGGAATTCTGCCGTCCGCCGCCGGGGCCGCCGGCCGCTACACTCCGTAGGGCACCCAGATGTTCTTGACCCTCGTCGCCTTGCGCAGGAGCGTTTCGCTGGCATGCGCGGTCGGCGAGCGCCAGTCGATCGCGCCCTCGCGGTCGACCCACACGCGCTTGAGGTTGCCCGCCGAGAGACGTTCGGCTTCACCCGAGAGGCCGTCCGCGACGAAGTCCCAGAGCTGATCCACGTCGTCGTGGGCCGCCAGGGTGGGGTAGACTTCGCCGTGGCGGCCCGAGAGGATGTTGACCGTGCCGGGGGGGATGTCGGAGGTCTCGAGGACCTGCACCAGGTCGAGGGCGGGGATGGGGAAGCGCTCGGATGCGACGACCACGGCCACGTTGCCCTGGGAGAGAGCGGCGACGATCGCGCCGAGTGAGCCAGCGAGCGGTGCCGCATCACCACATCGGATCGCCACCGTGCCCACGGGTTCGTTCATGGCGAAGGTGACGTTCCGGAACGGCGTGGAGTGCACGCTGCCGTCGTGCTTGTCCGCCCATGCGGCGAAGGTGAAGGCGGCCCGGACCGCGGCGTCCACCTCGGCGCTCGCGGCCGCCGGCGTTGCACCCGTCGCGCGTTGGAGCGCCGCGGCGAACTCGTCGGCGCGCACCGCCAGGTTTTCCGCCACATAGTAGAGGATCTGGCTGCGCAGGTACGCGGTGGTCGCCGCCCAGGACCTCCGCGCTCCGGCCGCGGCCTCGACCGCGTTGCGGACGTCCTTGCGGTTGCCGCGGGGCACTTCGGCGAGCGCGGTGCCCGACGCGTCGCGAACGGTCAGCGAATAGCCGCCGTCGGGCCGCATCTGCCTGCCGCCGATCCACAGCTTGCGCGTGCGGTCGATTCGGTCGCGGGGAGCGGTGCCGGAGCTGTCACTGCCGCTACTGCCGCCGCCGGCGGGGACGGGGTCGGGGGTGGCGGCCGGGCGGGTGCCCGCCACGGAAGCCGCGGGTTTGAGGTACTCCCACATCCCTTCGCGCCCGCCCTCGCGCCCGAATCCCGACTCGCGGTAGCCGCCGAACCCGGAAGCCGCGTCGAAGCGGTTGGTGCAGTTGACCCACACCGTTCCCGCCTTGATCGCGGGCGCCACGTCCAGCGCCAGGCTCAGGTCCTCGGTCCAGATGCTCGCGGCCAGGCCGTAGCGCGTGTCGTTGGCGAGCGCCACCGCCTCGGCGGGCGTGCGGAAGGTGAGGCTCACGAGGACCGGCCCGAAGATCTCGTCGGTGACGATGGGACTGGAGGCCGGTGCCCCGGTGCAGAGGGTCGGAGGGAGGAAGAAGCCCTCTTCCGGAACCGCGCGGGACGGTTGCCAGATGACCGCCCCGTCGTCTTCGCCGGCCGTGAGGAAGCCCTGGATCCGGTCCATCTGGCTGCCGTCGACAATGGCCCCCATGTCGATCGACTTGTCGAGCGGATGGCCGACCCGGATCCGCTCCATGCGGGCGCGCAGGCGATCAAGCAAATCCTCCTCCACGCTCTCCTGCACCAGGAGGCGGGACCCGGCGCAGCAGACCTGGCCCTGGTTGAGCCAGACGCCGTCCACCACGCCCTCGACCGCGGCGTCGAGGTCGGCCGTCTCGAAGACGACGAACGGGGACTTGCCCCCGAGTTCCAGTGACAGGTGCTTGCCGGTTCCGGCGGTGGCGCGGCGGATCTCGCGCCCCACCTCTGTGGACCCGGTGAAGGCGATCTTGGCGACATCGGGGTGGCGGACGAGCGCGGCTCCGGTGGCGCCGTCGCCGGTGACGATGTTCAGCACCCCGGGAGGGAGTCCGGTCTCGTCGGCCAGCTCCGCGAAGAGCAGGGCCGAGAGCGGCGTGTACTCGGCGGGCTTGAGGACCACCGTGTTCCCTGCGGCCAGGGCGGGCGCGACCTTCCAGGCCAGCATGAGGAGGGGGAAGTTCCACGGGATGATCTGGCCCACGACGCCCACGGGCTCGCAGCCTGGGAACTCGTCGTCGATCAGCTGCGCCCAGCCGGCGTGATGGTAAAAGTGTCGCGCCGCCAGCGGGATGTCGAGATCGCGCGCCTCGCGGATGGCCTTGCCGTTGTCCAGGGACTCCACGACCGCGAACAGGCGGGAGCGCTTCTGGATCTGGCGGGCGAGGCGGTAGAGGTGACGCGCGCGGGCGTGGCCGCCGATCTTCCGCCACCCGGGCAGCGCGGCGTGGGCCGCGGCGACCGCGCGGTCGACGTCGTCGCCGGTGCCGTATCGGAAGCTCGCGAGTGGCCGTCCGTCGGCCGGGCAGCGGGTCCGGTGGACCGCGCCCTCACCATCGGCCCAGCGTCCCGCGACGTAGTGGCCGAAGGCGCGCTCGCCGCCGCGAAGCCACTCGTCGGCGGTGGCGGGGCTCTCGGGGGCGGGGCCGTAGTCGGGCCTAACGAAGGCGTCGCGGACGCTGGTCACGGGTTCAACCCACGGGATGGCGGTGGAAGGCCGAGTAGCGCCCGGTCGCGTGGTGCTCCAGCTGGCGCTCGATGTCCGCCAAGAGCGAACTGGCGCCGATCCGGAAGAGGCCCGGGTCGAGCCACGCGTCGCCAAGCTCCTCCTTGACCAGGATCATCCAGGCCAGCGCGTCCTTCGCCGTGCCGATGCCGCCCGCGGCCTTGAGGCCGACGCGGACCCCGGTGGCCCGGAAGTAGTCGCGCACGGCACGCGCCATGGCGAGCCCAACGGGGAGCGTCGCGTTCACCTTCTCCTTGCCCGTCGAGGTCTTCACGAAGTCGGCGCCGGCCATCATGGCCACGGTGGCTGCGCGCGCGACGTTGGCGAGCGTGCCGAGTTCGCCGGTCCCCAGGATGACCTTGATGTGGGCGTCGCCGCACGCGTCGCGGAAGGCCGCCACCTCGTCGTAGAGCCGCTCCCAGTCGCCCCGCAGCGCCAGGCCGCGCGTGATCACGATGTCGACCTCCTCGGCACCGGCCGCCACCGACTCCTCGATTTCGCGGAGCCGGGTGGCGAAGGGGGAGAGCCCCGCCGGAAAGCCGGTCGAGACGACGGCGACGGGGATGCCGGACCCGTCCAGCGCGGCGCGGGCCGCCGGGGCGAGGCCGTGGTAGACGCACGCGGCCGCGACGGTCACCTCGGGCGCCGGGACTCCGAGCGCGCCCAGGATGTCGTGCCGCACCGGCCGTCTCGCCTTTCCGCACAGGCGCCGCACCCGCCCGGGGGTGTCGTCGCCGGCCAGGGTGGTGAGGTCGATCAGGGTGACCGCGCGCAGCAGCCAGCCGGCCTGCCACTCGCGCTTGACCGACCGGCGCGTGGTCAGGGTGGCCGCGCGGTGGTCCGCCGCCGCGCGGTTGACGCGCACCCGGCGCACGCCGTCCAGGTCCAGGGGCACGCCCGGATTGCGCAGGCTCGAAGTGGGTGCCCTGCGGGCCGGTCGGGCCGATGCGGGGGCGGCGACGGTCATGGGCGCTCTCGCCTTTTCATATCATTTCATGTGGCGAATTGCGGTCAAGGGAGCCAAGATAGCGACAATCGCGCGTCGGGACTAAGGGGGGCGGCCCCGAAACCATGAACGGAGGCGACACTTGGATCGGATTCCGAGGCTGATCGCGGGGGTGACCGGCACCGCGGCCGCGGTCTTCTACCGGGTCGACCGGCACGGGCCTCCGCTGCCCGACGGACCGCTGGTCGTGGCGGCCAACCATCCGAACAGCCTCGTAGACGCGTTGCTGGTGTTTCATTGCAGCGAGCGGATCGCGCGGCCGCTGGGCAGGGCGCCGCTCTTCGACAGGCTTCTTCTGGGCCCGGTGTTGCGGGCGCTGGGGGCGATTCCGGTCTATCGCAGGCAGGACGACCCGGAGGCGATACATCGCAACGAGGAGATGTTCCGGGCCGCGGTCGGCGCGCTCCGGGGGGGTGAAGCCATCCAGGTCTATCCGGAGGGGAAGAGTCACTCGGAGTCCCGGCTGGCCGAGTTCCGCACCGGGGCCGCGCGGATCGCGCTGCTGGCCGAGAAGGATGCGGGCTGGCGGCTCGGCCTCTCGATCGTGCCCGTGGGCATCACCTATTCGCGGAAGGAACTGGCGAGGACCGAGGTCGCCGTGCGCTTCGGTCGGGCGTTCGGGTGCGGGGACCTGAGGGAGGCGTACGCGGAGGACCCTTTTGCCGCGGCTCGGAGGCTCACCGAGCGGATCGAGAGAGGGATCCGGCGCCAGACGCTGAACTTCGACAGGCCCCGTGACCGGACGCTGGTGGAGGTGGCGGAGCAGCTGTACGTCCGCGAGTCGCAGTGGGTGCCCTGGCGCGAGCGGGAACGGCTGGGCAGCCGGTTCCCACGCCTGCAGCGCTTCGCCAGGGGGCTGGATTGGATCCGCCGCGCGCACCCGGACGAGCACCGCAGCCTGATCGAGAAGGTCGAGCGGTACGCCGACCTCAACGCGGAGCTCCGGGCGGGGGAGGGGGACGTGCCGCCGCGCTACCGATTCCTCCCGGTCGCCAAGTACGTCGTGCTGCGGGGGGCCCTGCTGGTGCTGGGATTTCCGTTCGCGGTCGCCGGCGCCCTGCTCTGGGCGCCCGTGACCCGGCTGCCCGGCTTCGTCGTCAGGCGCGTGCGCCCCGAGCTCGAGGTCACGGCGACGATCAAGCTGCTGGCGCTCATGGGCGGGGTCGCCGCGGCCTGGATCCTGTGGGTGGTCCTGGGCTATCTCGCGGGCGGGACCCCGGTCGCCGTCGGTGCGGCGGTGCTGGCCCCGGTATCCGGGCTGGTCAGCTTGCGGTGGGTGGAACTCGCCCGCGAAGCGCACGAAGACACCTCGCTCTTCCTGCGGCTGCAGGGGCGCCCCGATCTGCGGCGGCGTTTCGCGGAACTGCGCGCCGAACTCGTCGAGACGTTCGGGCGGCTCGAGAAGCGGTGGGCCGAGGAGCGGCGCGGAAGCAGGAGGCGTGAGGACGCACAGCCGCAGGGCCAGGAGTTGCCCTCATCGCCGATCGGTGACAACGTGTCCGCTCCCGGGGCGGGGTAGGCCTCCGGGGAGCCGCGGGAATGCGCGGGAATGCGCGGGAATGCGCGGGAATGCGCGGGGTTGAGCGGGGGGGCGGATCGGGGCTGGTGTCCCGTCTGGTCTTCAAAACCAGTGTGCCCGGCTAAAACCCGGGTGGGTGGGTTCGATTCCCACACGCCCCCGCCATCCGCGCAGGTCGCTCCGCCCCCCCACAACGCGATTGCCTATCTTTCGGGCCATGCAGAGCCAACCGCATTCCGCCCTCGGCCCGTCCCAGAGCGTGCAGGTCGAACACTTCACTGTAGCGGGGGAGTGCAGGTCCATGCGCAAGACGATTGTGCTGATTGGCGGGCTCCTCTTCTGGCCGGCCGGCCCCGCCCGCGCCCAGGATCCGC
>VXMI01000218.1 GCA_009841165.1 Gemmatimonadota bacterium
CCGGTCGTTGTCGAGGACCGCATCGGAGACCCGGTAGAACGGCGGCTCGCTCCACATCGGCCCGCCGCCCAAGACCGCGAGCGTGTCAAGTTGGTCCCATGGCAATTGGCCCCAGCGAGCATCGGCGAGAGGCGATGACGCGAGCGGCCACTCCGGCCCCCCTCCAGCGAGGACCGCCTGAATGGCCAGCACACCGAATGCCGAGATCCCCAACGCCACAGTCTCCTGATTCCGGCTCCTGTTCGCTCAACGCGCCGCACACGTCGTGTCGCAAACATACGGCGGCGGGCACGATGGCGCCGCACCTGATGAGGCACCGCCCCATGCCTTCACGCGAGGGATTAATGACCGGGATTGACCCTCGGCCAAGCGCGGCAGAGGGTTGGGAAGGCATTGCCGTCAACGGCAGGCCCGGATAGCCGTCAGGCTCCGTTGTCCACTCCCCGGCCTGCCAGATATTCCGCCCACTGCTCCATGAGGACGCGGCGGCGCTCGAAGAGGTCCGAGCGGGCATACGCCGCCTCTGCCTTGTCCCGGACCGCGTGGGCGAGCGCCGCCTCCATGACCGCGTGGGGCGCGTCGGTGCGCTCCGCCGCCCAGTCCCGGAAGCTCGAACGGAACCCGTGCGGCACGGCCCCGATCCCAAGCGTCTTCAGCAGGCCGCTGAAGTCCATGCTTGTCAGCGTGAGTCCCCTCGCGGACGGAAACACCCACTCCGAGCGGCGGGCGTGCGCCTTGGCCTCGGCCAGAACCTCGACCGCGCGCCCCGACAGCGGCACCCGGTGCTCCCGGCGGCTCTTCATCCGCTCCGCCGGAATCGTCCACTCCCCGCCTCGGGTGTCGATCTCCTCCCACCGCGCTCCCCGCACCTCGCCCGACCGGCTCGCCGTCAGGACGAGGAACTCGATGCCCAGCTTCACCGAAAGCCTCGCGTCGGACCCCCGCACGGTCGCGAGCGCGCCCGCGACCTGATCGTAGGGGAGCGCCTTGTAGTGCTTCTGGATGCGGGGCGGCTTGGGCAGCGCCGCCCCGATGGCGTCGCCCGCCGGGTTGTCCACCCGGTAGCCCTGGGCGATCGCCCACCGCATCACCGTCGAGATCCGCTGCCGCACCCGCTTGGCCGTCTGGTACTTGTCGTTCCAGATCGGCATGAGCACGCCCATCACGTCCGCCGACCTGATCCTGTCCACCCGCTTGCCACCGATACCGGGATATGCGTAGGTCCGAAGCGTCGCCATCCATTGGCCCGCGTGCCGGTCGGTCCAGTTCGCGCGGTGCATCGCGAACACCTTGGCGGCCGCCTGCTCGAACGTCGGCACGGAACTGCGCCGCTTCGTCCTCGGGTCGCCGCCCGCCCGGGCCACCTTGCGGTTGGCCAGCGCCGCGTCCCGCGCCTCGGCCAGCGTCACGAGGCGGACGGAACCGAGCCCCAGCTCCCGGCGCTTGCCGTGGATGAAAAGCCGCTGTATCCACTGCTTGTACCCGGACGGCTTGACGCGCAGCACGAGGCCGTGCTCGTCCCAGTACAGGCCCGGTTCGTGGACGCTCCGCACGAAGGCGGCGGTGAGTTTTCTGCCGTGTTTGCCCATCCGGTCACCCTTTCGTGGTCACCCCGTCGATCACCCTTTCCGTACTGGAACACGGTGAACGCCCTGACACGGCAGTATAACATAAATAACGGCATGCCAACAACTTCACTTGCGTTACTGGACTTCGCTGAACCTAGCTGGACGGCGCGATATAGGATTCCCAGTCCTCCAGCTTGGTCTCGTCCACCGGCGAGGTCGACTGGAACCGCTTCTACACCGCCGCCGAGACCAACCAGATCCTGCGCGAGTTCTCGGCCCTTTACCCCGGGCTGACCGAACTGCACCAGGTCGGCGAGAGCTTTTACGGCCAGCCCCTCATGATGATCACGATCACCAACGAGGCGACAGGCCCGGCGGCCGGGAAGCCCGCGTCTTACGTCGACGGGGGCATCCACGCGGGCGAGCTGACCGGCTCGGCGGTGGCCACGCACCTGATCGGCCACCTGCTGAACGGCTACGGCAACGACTCCCGCGTCACCGCGCTCCTCAACACCCGCGCTTTCTACGTGCGGCCCAAGTTCAACCCCGACGGCTCCGACCTGGCGCTCATCGACGACCAGTTCCTGCGCAGCACCCCCCACCCCTTCGACGACGACGAAGACGGCACCGCGGACGAGGATCCCCCCGAGGACCTCGACGGCGACGGCTGGATCACGCAGATCCGCGTCCCCGACCCGGACGGCATCTGGGTGGCCGACCCGGACGACGACCGCATCATGGTGCGCGACCCGGAGATGCAGCGCGCGGGCCTGCGCTTCTCGACCATGCGCGAGGGGGTCGACAACGACGGCGACGGCCAGATCAACGAGGACGGCATCGGCGGGCTCGACATGAACCGCAACTTCCCGCGCAACTGGGAGCGCGTGCACAGGCAGCCGGGCGCCGGCGACTACCCGCTCTCCGAGCCCGAAACGCGCGCCGCGGTCGAGTTCATCAACGCGCACCGCAACATCACCGGGATCGTGGCCGGACACACCTCGGGCGGCTTCGTCTACCGGCTGCCTTCGGCGTCGGCACCGTCGTTGTTCCCGCAGATCGACCTGTCGCTGATCCTGCACCTGGGCGAGGAGTACACGCGCTCGACGGGCCGTCCGGTGGTGCCCAGTTCCACGCACCCCACGGAGCACCGCTATGGGACGCTGATCACCTGGGGCTACTGGGACCACGGCATAATCGGATGGGTCCCCGAGTTCTCGCCGGGGCCCGAGGCGTGGGTGACCGACTACGACGGCGACGGCGAGATCAGCGAGGCCGAGCAGCACCGCTTCAACGACGAGGAGCTGGGCGGCCGCTACTTCTCGGACTGGACGCGGCACGACCACCCTCAGCTGGGTGCGGTCGAGATCGGGGGCTGGCACGCCAAGTTCTGGGGCCAGAACCCGCCGCCCGAGTTCCTTGAGGAAGAGACCGAACAGCAGCTGCACTGGATCCTCTACCTGGCCGAGCAGAGTCCGCTGATCGAGGTGAGCGACCCGGTGGTGACAGCGGTCGGCGACGGGACCTTCCGCGTCGCGGTGACGGTGACCAACACGGGGTATCTGCCCACGAGCGTCACCGACCGGGGTACGGTGGGGCGCGAGCGTCCGGACGGCACCATCGACCGCCAGGTGGTGAGGGCGCCGGCCGTGACGCTGACCCACCCCGGGCTCGAGATCGTGGAGGGCCGCGCCCGCACGGTTATCCCGCACCTCGCGGGGTCGAACCCGTTCCTGGAGGCCGCGAAGGAGCGGTCGCACACGGTGACGTGGGTGGTGCGCACCACGGGCGGTGAGCGCGCGGTGAGGGTCACGGCGGAATCGGACAAGGGTGGCACCGTCCGGTCCGGCTGGGTGGCAGTACGATGAGGGGGGTGAGGCAGGGCGGCGGTCGCCGCGCGGGGGGTTGCGCGCACGCTGCGGGACGCCGTGGCCACGGCCGCGGGGGAATGGTCGCGATCGTCGTCGCGGCCGCGCTGGCCACTTCCTGGCCCGCACCCGTCGACGGCCAGGAGGCCCGGCGGCGCTGGGAGCGAATGTGCCAGATTCGCGCCGAGAAGTTCGACCTCGTGCTGCCCGGCGCGATGCACGACAACGACCTCGACATGTGGATCGTGGTCATGCGCGAGGGCCTGCTGGACCCGCTATGGGATGCGCTCGGGCGCGGCTACGTCGGCGACTGGGCCTACTACGTCTTCACCGATCGGGGTGAGCGCACCGAACGAGCCGCGTTGGGCGTGGGCGGATACATGCTCGAACAGTGCGGCGTCTACGACCACTTCGGGAGCGCCGCCTCGTTGCGCGACTACGTAACCGAGCGCGACCCCGAGCGCATCGGCGTCAACATGGCGGAATCCATCGGCGGCGCCGACGGTCTCTCGCACACCTCATACCTCCACCTGCGCGAGGTCCTTGGCGCGCCCTACGCCAACCGCCTGGTCTCGGCGGAGCGATTCGTCTCGGACTTCCGCGCCACGCGGACCGCGATCGAGATCGCCGCCTTCGCCGAAGCGGGCGAGATGAGCCGCGAAATCGCCGAGCGCGCCTTCTCGAACGAGGTCATCACGCCCGGCGTGACCGCCCTCGAGGACGTCGCCTGGTGGATGTGGGACCAACTGCTCGCGCGCGGCCTCGATTCGTCCTTCGACATGCCGTCGGTGTACATCACCGGCCCCACCGGGATCGAGGCCACCTCGTCCGACCGCATCATCCAGCGCGGCGACCTGCTCATGATCGACTGGGGCGTCGGGTTCCTCGACTTCTACACCGACATGAAGCGCGTGGCCTACGTCCTGCGCGAGGGCGAGACCGAGGCACCGCCGGGGATCCAGCGCGCTTTCGACCGCGCCATGGAGGTGCGTGACGTGATGAAGGCATCGATCAAGCCCGCGCCCACCGCCCAGCGGGCGCTCGACGCCACCTGGGCCGCGATCGAGGCCGCCGGTTTCAACCGGATCGAGTTCAACCAGCCCACCGACGACCCGGACGTCACCGACGTCGTGATCGGACCGCACTCGGTGGGCAACTGGGGGCACGGTATAGGCCCGTCACTCGCGTTCTTCAACCCGACGCAGCTCACCTACGAACTGCGCCCCGGCACCCTGATCGCGGTGGAACTCTTCGCCTACACGGCCAACTCCGAGTGGGGCGGCGCCAAGGTGAGAATCCCGCTGGAGGACGATGCGGTGGTCACCGAGCGTGGCGTGGAGTGGCTGTATCGGGTGAACAGGCGGATTCTGCTGGTGAGGTAGTCGGCGCCCTCCTCAAAAGACAAAGCGGGCCGGAGCCCTTCCCGGAGAGCCCCGGCCCGTCTGAGCGCTGACCCCCGAACGCGGCTAGCGCCTGCGCACGACATCCACCCGACGCCCCTTCTGATCGATGAAGACGATCGGGTAGTCCGCGATGTCGTTGCTGAGGTCGATCATGGACTCCGGGTCCACGTGCCTTCCGGCGCCGCTCGTGTTCGCGATCCGGTAGCTGTCGGCCACCGAGGGATCGACGCTGAACCCCAGATCGGCCATGGCCTCGATCGTGACGATGCTGAACGGCTCTATCCCGGCCGAGAGGAAGGGGGTCATCAACTCGTTCTCGAACACCGACTCCCGCCAGTGCGAGTCGGCCGAGCCCCGGGTGCCGCCGTTCTCTACGGGCACAATGGCACCTCCCCGGTAGTTGCGCCCTCCCGATCTCTCGAAGGCCCTCGTGGCGAGTGGACCCGTGAAGTGGGTGTCCGCGTTGGGGTTGCCGCCGACCGAGTGGTTTTCCAGCAGGTCGAACCTGTCCCACATCGTGCCGAAGCCCAGGACGTGTCCCATCTCGTGGAGCACTGTCGAGACCAGGATTCCCTGTGCTGCCAGGCGATTGAGGTCGTCTTCATCGAATTCCATCGCGCCAGCGATTACCGACCGTGGAATGTCCGGATAGCCTTCGAATCTCGTGATCCGGCTGAAGCAGGGGCCGGCACGCGCCAGGATCTTGCCCGGTCCGTCGATCGAGTCGATCCTGACGAACATCCGCACATCGTCGATGACATCGTCAACGATGGGCGATCCCGTCGCGCACTGACCCGCCCCGATGGGGTTGTTTGCTAGATCGATGTCGGTGACGCCCTGTACGATTACCGACTCCCATCTCCTGGCGGCCTCCAGGACAACGTTGTCCTGCTCGGCCGATCCGTGCTCGATGAACACGACATCGATGTCGTAGCTCTCCACCTCTATCCCACCCACCGAGATCTTCAACTCAAGCGATCTGAACGTGCTGTAGGCGTGGACGGCCACGTGGTAGGAGCCGGTGCGGGCGGGTAGAAGCTGGCACAACTCGCGGTCGCCCGGCTGTTCACCACTGATGCAACTGTACTTGTAGTGGTGGTCGGGACGAAAACCGTAGTTCACGAAAAGGTCGGGGTCCTGGCCCGATGCAGCGCCAACCTCCACGTTGAGCGCCTCCCTGGAACCCTCCTCGACGTCGATGCGGAACAGCAGCACCTCGTCCAGCGTCGCCGAGATGTTGGAGGTGTGCCCGACCCTGATGATTTCCTGGTGCGCGACGGTCAGGTTCTCGGTCCCGGTGTTGTTCTCCTTCTCCCATTCGTCGATCCCCCGCTCCGGGTCGATGACCACCGCCAGCCGGCGGTTCCCCGCCTCGAAGGGTCCGGCGGTGAACTCGAGCGTGGTCCTCCCCTCGGGCTGGAGTTGCGCCACCTTCACGCTGTCCTGAGCGATGCCGTCCAGCGTGAGGTGCACCATGAAGGTGTCCGGGCTCGCGGCGTCGCCCTTGTTGGCCAGCGTCGCGGTGATGTCGAGCGTCTCCAGGTCGGTCGGGTCGTTGCGCGAGAGGGTAACCGTCTCGACGCTCAGATCCGGAAGCGGCGTGTCGGAAGTTGCTCTCGCCCGCGCCCGGTTCTGGATGCCCCCCGGTACCGAAATGATCAGCGTCTGAGCGCCGAACTTGCTGCCCAGGGTCCACTCCGTCGTGCCCTGGCCGCTGTCGTCGCTCGTCACCGACTCCACGCTGACCGAGCCGCTCTCGGCCCCCGGCGCGAACCCGATCTCGACCCCGGCGACGCCGTGTCCGCCCCTGTCTTCCAGACGCACCACCACAGGTTCCGGCAACATGGTCCCGCGCAGCGCCTCCTGATTGTCTCCCGACACCACCCTGATCGCCGCCGGCCTCTGTTCCACCGTGACCGATGCGGTCGCATTCAGCCCGCCGGCACTCGCCGTCAGCGTGCCTGCACCGTTTCCGGCCGCCGTAACCTGTCCGCTGCCGTCCACCGTGAAGACCCCCTCGTCCGAACTCGACCAGGTGACGGTCGCGGCCATTGCGGCTCCGTACTGGTCTCGTATGGTGGCGTTGAAGGTCGTCGTCTGGGAGATATAGGTGAGAGTTGCCGAAGCGGGCTCGATCGTGATCGTCGCGGGGCGCGGCGGTTCCTGCGGGGTGGAAGGTCCGTCGTCCCCCCCGCCGCAGGCGCTGACGCCGGCGAGTACAAGCAGTGAGAGGAGTGGTGTGATCCTCGACCTGGCGATCATCGGGCAACCTCCTGAGGTGCGTTGGCGGGAAGCTGGAAGAATAGCCGCAAGTGTCGTGCGCGCCTAGTTGGCGGCCGCTTCGGCCGCGGCTTCCGGCCCGGGTACCCGACCGCCCAGTCGTTGTTCCAGGTGGACCGGCAGGTAGCACAGCGCGAAGAAGACGAGCGCAAGCACCTCCAGCCAGAGGATGTACCAGGGCCATTCGAAGAAGAGGAATGGAGAATCCGTGACCGGCTGTTCGCTCAGGTACATGTAGTTGGCCCCGGTCAGGAGATTGAATCCGGTCATCACGGCTGCCAGCACGTTGAGGACAAAAAATGCCCGAAGCAGGGACCTGAACGTCGGGCGCATCCCGAGTCCCCAGGTCATGAGGACCGCGGTGACGACGATGCCGCCGTGGGAGATGTAGTACTGGATGAAGTGGTACTCCGGCCATCCGGCGTCGAGCGCCGGGGTGACCACGGCGTTGGTTGCTCCTGCCAGCCCCCAGAAATACACGAGTTCATAGGCGAGCCGGTTGCGGTTCAGGAGGACGACGACCGAGAGAATCGCCGACATCCCGCACACGTGGAGCGGCAGGTGTTCCTGAATGAAGAGCTCTCGACCGTCGACCACGAATCGGTAGACCCAGTTCATGATCTGGTTGACCAACAGGATGAGCGCGAAACCGACGCAGACTGTTCTGGTGACCCGCTCCGAATCGAAGTGCCGGACCAACCGGACGAGGCCGACCGCCAGGACGACGTTCAGCACCATCACCACGTTGTGCGCCGTGCCGAAAAGCTCGAAGGGGACGGGTTGCATCGGGGACACTTGTCAGGTCGTTGTCTCGTGCCGGTCGGGTGTGAGCCCAAGGTAACCCGTGCGGACAGCCAGGGCTAATGTAATGTCACCTTTACATTATGTAATGTCGACATTACTTGCCGTTCGGGTCCACCGGAACGGCGCCCTTGTCCCGAGGTTCGGGGCGGTCCCAGGGCAGGTCGAGCCCCAGGTGGGAAGCGCACAACTCCGCGTTGGCCAGGCAGGCCCCGGCCGCTCCGCGGATGCCGTTGTGGGCGACCGCGACCAGCGCGAGGTCGTGCGGTGCAGGGGCCGTGCGGATGCGGCCGACGGTGACGGCCATGCCTGCCGCAACGTCCGCGTCGAGGCGGGGCTGGGGGCGGTCGGGCTCGGTGCGCACGACCAGGGGC
>VXMI01000096.1 GCA_009841165.1 Gemmatimonadota bacterium
AGAACCGGACAGATGTTGTGCTACGAAACCGGACAATTCATGTGCTCCCAACACCACCTCGCCGCTACCGTACGTTCCGTATCGTTTCTCGACCACGAAGGACAGCCCGCGAGCGCCGTCATCCTCTCCCGCAGCTACGCGACGACGCCCGACGACCTGTGGGACGCCCTGACGAACGGCGATCGCATTCCGCGCTGGTTCCTCCCGATCAGCGGCGAGCTGGAACCCGGCGGTCGGTTTCAGTTCGAGGGCAACGCAGGGGGCACGATCACAGCCTGCGAGCGGTCGTCACGCCTGGTGGTCACCTGGGAGTTCGGCCCGCACGTCAGCTGGGTGGAGGCGCGGGTGTCGACCGACGAGGACGGCCGCGCTCGCCTCACCCTGGCGCACACCGCCCACTTGTCCGAGCAGTGGGATGAGTACGGCCCGGGTGCGACGGGGGTCGGCTGGGAGATGGGCCTGCTGGGTCTGGCGCTCCACATCGAACATCCCGACGAGCCCAGGCCGGACGCATCCACGTTCCACACCACGCCGCAGGGCAGGGCGCTGATCGTGGCCAGCAGCGAGGCGTGGGGCGAGACGGCCATCGCGAGCGGCACGGACCCGCGAACCGCCCGCGCGGCTGCCAGGAGCACGACCGCGTTCTACACGGGCGAACCGGTCGAGGAGGGCTGAGCGGGGGTCGCCTCCGCAAAGGTCTCGGCGGACATGGCCGAGAGGGCTGCGTCCACGTCTTCCGGGGTGCGGGTGGTGGAGGAGAGGGAGGGCGACGGCTCGCCGCAGGCGGGCAGGGCCGCACAGAGCAGCAGGGCGGTCAGCACGGTGAGCCTGCGGGAGGGGGGAGTCGCTGGACGCGGGGAGCATCCAGAAACAGCGGCTATATGGACTTGAGGCCGCGCCTGACCGCCGTTACTGCGGGTCCCCGGTTGTCGCAGTCTCAATCCCTCTCCAGAATCCCGCACGGACCTCATGTCTGGCGTGTTCGGAGAGCGGATCCCCGAAGCGGGCCGCGGCGTCCTTCACCAACCAGACGTCGATCGGCTGCGGAATCCGGGGCCGACCTGCAAGGATTCTAGCGACTGCGTCCGGGTCCAGGTCACCTCGCACAACTCGACCATATGCCTTGCCAAACTCGGAGGGGCTCGCACTTTCATCGACGGCGACGGAACGAGTGAGATGGGGTCGTCCGGTTTTCTCGTCGGCATGCGATAGGAATCTGGTGCAATCCGGGCGCGACAACATGATAATGTCATCGGCTTCCCGAACGAGCGTCGCTGCCTGGTTGAATTGGCCCGACTGCGGTTCGATCCCGAGCAGAATCACTGCAACACCAAACTCCTGCGCCTCGACAACCCCTTCTCTTACATCCTCGTCTCCGCTCAAGAGGTAGATCGTGCTAACCGCCCGGTTTCGCGACAGAACGATGAGATCCCGAACGATGCGCGAGTCAACTCCCTTCTGGCCATGCTTTGACAGACGGCCCAGGCGAAGCTTGACGCCCTGCTGCCCACCGAAACAAAGCGGGGCCCCCGCTCAACGCGGGAACCCCGATAACAGGGCCGGAGAGGCCCCAGTCAAGAGTCTCAATGTTACCAACTACGCTATGCCCAGCGTACAGGTTCCGCAAGACCAGACGCGCTCTACCGTTCGGAGGGCAGCCCGCAGTAGCGGGCCTGCGCGTGGCTCCCGTAACATACAGCCATGAAAATCGAACCGACCGAGGCCGAGATGGGCTGCGCCGACGAGCTGGTCCGGGAACACGACATTGCGACGGCCTGATTCTCCACTACGGTTCGCCAGCGGCCGACCGTACCGCCTCGCATTGTCAACCGCGTTTTACATTCTGACAACCGCAGTTTACATATGTCCCGCGTCCGGCCAGAATCAGCGAACCCTCCGACCCCTCCGATCACTCGGCGCAGGCAGCGAACTGACTGCATCGGTGAGTCTGGGCGACGTGAACGGCGACCGGACCCTGGACGTCGTCGTCGCCAACGGCCGCCACTGGCCCGGGCAGAACCGGGTCTACCTCAACGATGGTGCGGTGGCCTTCACCCTCGCCCGGCGACTGGGCGATGAGGAGGCCGGGACGTACGCCGTCCCCCTCGCCGACTTTGATGGCGACGGAGACCTTGACGTCGCGGTCGGGAACGACCGTACCCGCAACCTCGTCTTCCTCAACGACGGCAGCGGCCGCTTTCAACGCGGCGCCACATTCGGCAGCCCCAGTTCGACGAGGAGCCTGACGCTGGCGGATCTGAACGGCGACGGACACACCGACATCCTGGCGGTCAACCGTGGGCGCCAGAACTTCATCTTCCACGGGGACGGAGCGGGGGGCTTCAGCGCCGGGACGCCGTTCGGGGCGGGGGACGACTCGACGATCGACGTCGTTGCCGCGGACCTGGACGGCGACGGGGATCTCGACCTGGTCCTCGCCAACCGCGACGGCGGGGCGAACACCATCCACTGGAACGACGCGGGCGGCTTCGAGCGGGTGAGCGGGTACGGAACCGGGAGCGACGAGACCCGCGGCGTGGCGGTGGGCGACATCGACGGCGACGGCCGCCCGGACATCGTGGCGGCCAATATCGGCGAGGCGAACGCGGTGTACTTCGGCGACGGCACGGGAGGGTTCGAGCGCAGCATGCCGTTCGGCTCCGACGACGACCAGAGCTATGCCGTCCGGCTCGCCGACGTGGATCTCGACGGTGACCTGGACATCGTAGTCGCCAACGCAGGCACGCGGAACGCTGTCTACTTCAACCGCAACAGCAGCGCTCCCGCGTTCGACGAGTTGCGCTTCGGCTGCACGGACTGCGCCACCTACGGAGTAGCGGTGGGCGACCTGAACGGAGACGGGTTCCCCGAGGTCGTCACCGCGAATTCGGGCGCCCCGAATGGCGTCTTTGCGAACGTGGGCTCCGGGCGGTAGGCATACGGACGCCCGGCCGCACTCAAGCTATCGAGCGCTCTCCCCCGAACTCCTCGCCGGTGGACGGCACCGCGGCCACTCCGACCCTTCCGGCATCGCTCGCCGGTCTCGCGACATCATCTCCGCGTCTTCCGACGCCAGATAGGCCAGCATCGCGGTCATCACCGCGTCGTCGCGCAGATCCTCGAAGACGATCTTGTCGAAGGTGTCGCGGTTGGTGTGCCAGGTGTAGATGCTCGTGTCCCAGCGGTTATCGGCGATGTTCATCTCGCTGCGCCCGGCACCAACGTGGAAGCTGAAGGCGGGCACGCCCGCGCACAGGAAGGACGCGTGATCGGTCCCGCCGGACTCGGGCATTCCCGGAACCTCGAGGGTGACCAGATCCGCCAGCTCGCTCGGCACCTTCGCCAGCCACTCGCCGAAACGCCCCGCGGCCCCGGCGAACCCCTGCATGGGGATGAAGGTGACCGGTCCGTTGCCGTGATCGACGTTGAATACCGTGTGGGTGCGGTCGAGAATCTCGGGGTTGTCCTCGACGAAGGCGCGTGATCCGTTCAGACCCTGCTCCTCGCCGTTCCACAGCGCGCCGATAATGGTGCGGCGGGGGTTCGGGACCGCGGTCTTCAGGATGCGCATGGCCTCCATGATGGCCACCGCGCCCGTGCCGTTGTCGAGCGCGCCGTCGGCGCCGTCCCAGGAGTCGTAGTGGCCTCCGAGGATCACGTACTCCTCCGGCTCGGCGCTGCCCGGGATCACGGCGAAGGCGTTGAAGACCGGCACCTCGCCGAGGAAGCGGGATTGGACGTCGATGCGCAGCACGGGCCCCTGATCGTTCTCGGCCAGCCGGTACAGGAGCCCGTACGCCTCACAGCTCAGGTCCAGGACCGGTGCCCGCTGGGCGCGGGTGCCGAAGATCTTGGTGACGCCCCATCCCTCGGACCATTGCGACCGGATGACCGCGGCGGGTTCGGCAACGCTCAGCACCTCCGGCAGCGAGCGCTGATCGAACCCCGTGTTGCCCACGCGGTCGCTCCACTCCGCGATTGCGCGCTCGCGCTCCGCTGCCATGCGGGCTGTCGTCTCGGGCCGCGCGAACTGCTCCAGGTTGTCCGGCGCACGGCAACTCGGCTCCGGGCGCGAAACGAGCACGAACTTGCCGCGCACCTCCGACAGCGATGCCTGGAAGGCTCCCGGGCTGTCCACGTGCGGCAGGATCACCACCTCCGCCTCGACCGGCCCGTCCGTGGCCGGGCTCCAGGCCGCGGCCATGCCCTCGAGCGAACGCACGCGAGGTGCGATCAGATCAATGTGGGTAATCCCCCGTTCCCACCCGCGCCATGTCCCGTACTGCTCCTTGTACGCCTCGATGCCCCACTCCGCGTACTTCGCCAGCGCCCAGTCGTTGGCGCCGGCCATGGCGGGCGAGCCGGTCAGGCGCGGCCCGATCGAGTCCATCATCACCTGGCCGAGTTCATGGACCTGCGAGCGCTCGACACCCTCCTCCCAGATCGCGCGGATCACCGGGTCGTCGGAGGGATAGGACTGGGCGGCCGCCGCCCTGGTCGACGCGGCCAGCAAACAGACGAACAGGATTCGAACCGGGGCCCTCATTGATCGCTCCGCGTTGGGATTGGGGTCTGCCACACGGGACACTATCCCGATACTATGGGGTCCACACGGCGCAAGACAGCAGGGCGGAGCCACGAGGAAGATGATCGAATCAGGGAGACGCGGTCCGGTGAAAGAGACTTCAGCCGAGTTGCGGCGACAGATCGGTGAGCTCAGGGAGCGCGTCACCAGGCTGAGCGACGCCGTTCTGCGCGTCAGCAGCAGCCTCGACCTCGAAACCGTTCTGCGGGAAGTCGTCGACAGCGCCCGCGCCCTTACCGGCGCGCGCTACGGAGTCATCGTGACCGTCGACAGTGCCTTGCGTGCCGAGGACTTCGTCATATCCGGCCTGGCGCCGGGCGAGACGGAGCGGCTGATCGCCTGGCCCCACGGACCAGGTCTGTTTGCGCACTTCCGCGACCTGGCCGGGCCGCTTCGGGTCCCGGACCTGCCAGCGTACGTCGCGGCGCTCGGCTTCTCACCGGACGTGATGCCGACAAAGACCGTGCAGACCGCGCCGATGATCCATCGCGGCGTCCTGGTCGGCAACTTCTTTCTGGGCGAGAAGCGGGACGGCCTCGAGTTCACGAGCGACGACGAGGAGGTGCTGATGCTCTTCGCGGCGCAGGCGGCCACCGCGATCGCCCACGCACGCACGCACCGCGACGAGCGGCGAGCGCGGGCCGATCTGGAGACGCTGTTCGAGACCTCGCCGGTCGGCGTGGTCGTCTTCGACGGTGGGACGGGCGAGCTCCTGTCCTTCAATCGGGAGACGCGGCGGATCATCGAGGGGCTGGGCATGCCCGGCCAATCCGCCGATGACCTGCTGGGAATGATCACCTGCCGCCGCGCCGACGGGGAAGAAGTCGCACTCTCGGACTTCCCGATGGCGCAGCTGCTGAGCAGCGCCGAAACGGTGCGGGCCGAGGAGATGACGCTCTCGGTCCCCGACGGCTGCAGCATGACCACCCTCGTCAACGCCACACCGATCCTGTCCAATAGCGGCGCGGTCGAGCGGGTCGTGGTCACGCTGCAGGATCTCTCCCCGCTCGAAGAGCTCGAGCGGATGCGCGCCGAGTTCCTCGGCATCGTAAGCCACGAGCTGCGAGCGCCACTGATCTCGATCAAGGGCTCTACTGCCACCGTACTGGGTGCCTCGACGGCCGTGGACCGGGCGGAGATGGTCCAGTTCTTCCGGGTCATCGACGAGCAGGCCGACCGCATGCGCGGCCTCATCGCCGATCTGCTGGACCACGGGCGCATCGTCACGGGCACGCTGTCGGTGTCGGCGGAACCGGCCACGGTCGCTTCCATCGTCGACCGGGCGCGGAGCGCGTTCGTCAGCGGCGCCGCCGGGCGCGTGGTGAGCATCGACCTTCCGGAGGACCTGCCTCGCGTCATGGCCGACCGCGCCCGGATCGTGCAGGTGCTCAACAACCTTCTGTCCAACGCAGCGAGACATTCGCCCGAATCGTCGCCCATTCGGATCGAGGCGACGCGGGAGGGCGTGCATGTCGTGATATCGGTGACCGACAGGGGCAGAGGGGTGCCGCCCGACCGCCTGCCACACCTGTTCCGCAAGTACACCCCGCCGGCCGGCGGCGACCACAGGCGCGGGCTTTCGGGGGCGGGCCTGGGCCTGAGTATCTGCAAGGGGCTGGTCGAGGCGCACGGCGGGCGCATATGGGCGGATAGCGCAGGGGTCGGACAGGGCACGCGTTTTACCTTCACGGTGCCCGTGGCCGAGTCCGCGGGTCCGGCACAGCCCTTGCCCCCCGTTGCCCGCGAACGGATGCAGCAGGCGCGCGTTCTGGTGGTGGACGACGACCCGCAGATGCTGCGGTACGTCCGCAACGCGCTCAGCGAGGCAGGCTACCTGCCGGTGGTAACAGGCAATCCGGACGAGGTGGCCGGCCTGCTGAGAACGCTCAAGCCCGCGCTGGTTCTGCTGGACCTGCTCCTCCCCGACACCGACGGGATCGCGCTGATGGAGGAGATTCCCGAGTTGACCGACCTCCCGGTCATCTTCATCTCCGCCTACGGCAGGGACGAGACGGTCGTCCGGGCCCTGGATGCGGGCGCGGCCGACTATATCGTCAAGCCGTTCTCCCCCGCGGAACTCGCGGCGCGCGTACGGGCCGCGCTACGCCGGAGCGCGGGGCCGGAGCCGTTCGTGCTCGGTGAACTCACCATCCGCTACGACTTGCGCCGGGTTGCCCTGGCCGGTCGGCCAGTGCGGCTGACGCCCACCGAGTATGAACTGCTGCGGGTGCTTTCGATGAATGCGGGACGGGTGCTCACTCACGAGTCGCTGCTGCGGCAGGCATGGGGCGGGCGGAACAAGGGCTCCGTCGACTCCAAGCTCGTCCGTGCCGTCGTGAAGCGGCTGCGCCGCAAGCTGGGTGACGACGCCGCCGATCCGATCTACATCCTCAACGAGCGCGGGGTCGGCTACTACATGCCCGACGCACACCACAATCGCACGCAAGTATGATCTGTTATCGTGTTGTCGTCGCGCACGGTTTGCATAGAGTGGCGATATGGTCATATTCAATGCGTCGCCGCCCGGAACGGGCGCCTGTAGTCGGATACCCGGTCAACGGAGAAGCGCCGGAGCGTGCGGAACAGGATCGATCGGACTGCCACGGTTCATCCGTCGGCCCACGTTGGCGCGAAGTCCTCGGTTGGGCCCGGGGCCCTGGTCGGGTATCGGGCTTCAGTGGGGCAGGGAGCGAAAGTCGCCCCCGACGCCGTCGTGCACCGAAATGGTATCCTGCGCGCCTTTTCGGTACTGGGTGAGCAGTCCACACTCGGGCACCAATCCGATATCCATGCCGAAACCGTAATCGAGGACCACGTCACGATCGGCAGTCAGGTCACGATCGGTCGCGGTGTTGTGGTGGGGCGTTACAGCGTGATCGACTCGCATGCCCACATCGCCGACGGGGTGAGGATCGGCCAGCGGACGCATATCGGTCGTGGCGCGATGGTCGACCATGACGCGATCGTCGGCACGAGGGTGACGATCGGGAGTCGCACCGTCATCGGGGTTGGCGCCGAGATCGGCAAGAGAGTCCAGGTTGCCGCCGAAGCCGTGGTGGGGGCGCAGGCCCGCATCGGAGTGAACGCCCGAATCGCCAACCGGGCAAGGGTGCCGAACGGAAGGCTGGTGGCTCGGAACAGGAGCTTTTCGGACTAGTTACCCCTCTTCCCTCGGGAACACTACAACCCCTTCTGACCACGGCTTCAGGCTAGGTCTGTTCATGCGGCCGTCGGAATCGCAAAGGGAACCTGGGGGCGGAGGGACCTTGAAACGGGCGTGCAGATTTCTGGACCCGCACACGAATTTCTGGACCGGCGCACGAGTTTCTGAACTGCGTCGGCTCGAAAAAGTGCACACAGCACCGTCCATGCCGGTGGCACGCATATTGCACTAGCCCACCCCGGATTCGCGGGAGACCGTCTCCTGCCTCCCATGACCGCTCCACTCGGGGAGCGCGGCAAGCATCTGCTGTTCCTAGCCGGAGCATTTGCTTTACCGGCTCGGTCATGGGAATCCGGTCCATGTCCGGGCATCTCCAGTTACATCCCTCAGAAAAGGATGAACCCGGACATGAGCAGACTCAAACTACTCGGGGCAGTCGCCTTGCTTGGGGTCCTCGCGTGTGAGGAGGCAACTCCTCCGCCACCGGTCGGCTCGATTGTCGGCCAGGTGGCGA
>VXMI01000156.1 GCA_009841165.1 Gemmatimonadota bacterium
CGCCCGTACGCCGCCGGCCCCGGCTCCGACCCCGCGCTCTCGGGCCCCACGTGGATGCGGTCGAGATCGTCCACCCCGGCGATGGAGCCGCCCCCCGCCCCGATCTCCACCATCTCGATCACGGGGATGCGCACGGGCAGGCCGCTCCCCTGCTTGAAACGGTAGCTGCGGGCCACCTCGAAGGTGCGGGAGTGGAGCGGCTCGCCGCCGTCGATCACGCACAGCTTGGCGGTGGTGCCTCCCATGTCGAACGAGAGGACGTCGCCCAGCGCGAGCTCGCGGGCGAGGTGGCTCGCCAGGATCGCCCCCCCGGCGGGGCCGGATTCGACCAGGCGGACGGGCGCGGTGACGGCGGTCTCGAGGGTCGTGAGGCCGCCGCCCGAGGTCATGAGCAGGAAGGGGCACAGCAGGCCGGACTCGCGCAGCGACCTGGCGAGGCCGGTCAGATAACGGGCCATGAGCGGCTGCACGTAGGCGTTGGCGCACGCCGTGGAAACGCGCTCGTACTCGCGGACCTCGGGGCAGACGTCGGAGGCGAGGGTGACCGAGATGCGGGGGCGCTCGGCGGCCAGGATCTCGGCGATGCGCCGCTCGTGGGCGGGATTGGCGTAGCCGTGGATGAGGCCGATCGCGACGGCTTCGACGCCGTGTTCGTCGAGCGTGGGGAGGACGGCGTGCACCGACTCCTCGTCGAGCGGGACGAGGATGCGGCCTCGGTGGTCGAGCCGCTCCACGACGGGCAGGCGCAGGTGGCGCGGGACGAGCGGCGGGGGGCGGTCGACCCCGATGTCATACTGCTCGAAGCGGTTCTCGTGGGCCATCTCGAGAGCGTCGCGGTGCCCGGCTGTCGTGATCAGCGCGGTGCGCGCGCCCTTCCGCTCGATGATCGCGTTGGTGGCCAGCGTGGTGCCGTGAATGACGAGGCGGACGGCCGAGGGTGGGACGGCCGCCGTCTCGAGGACCTTGTGCACGCCCTGCAGCACACCCCGTTCCGGGGCGGCGGGGGTGGTGAGCACCTTGGTCGTGACGAGGCGGCCGTCGACTTCGAGCGCCACGTCGGTGAAGGTGCCACCGATGTCGACGGCGAGGCGGGCGCTACCGGGGTCGGGCCGCTCCGTGGGGGCGCGCTCAGCCATCTTCCCGCAACGGCACGGTGTAGTTGAGCGACAGCCTTCCGCCGTCGGGATAGATCGTGTCCCCGGTGATGTACGACGCGTAGTCGGACGCCAGGAAGACGGCGACGCTCGCCACCTCTTCGGGTCCGCCGATCCTGCCCATCGGAGTCCGCGAGAGGATCGTGCGCCGCGCTTCCTCGTTCGCGATGACGACGTTGAGCATGTCGGTGAGGATCGTACCGGGCCCGATGGCATTGACACGGATGTCGTGGGGGGCCAGTGCCATCGCCATCGCCCTGGTGAGCTGCGCGACGCCGCCCTTCGACGCCGCATAGGGAAGCTGGTCGGGGATCGTCACCACGGCGTTGGTAGAGGACATGTTGATGATGGCGCCCTTCGTTCCGCTCTCGACCATGTGGCGCGCGACCAGTTGGCCGAGGAGGAAGGTGCCGCGCAGGTTCACCGCGATCACGCGGTCGAAATCCTCCACGGTGGCGTCCAGGATGGAGCCCTGGACGATGATCCCGGCGTTGTTGAGGAGGATGTCGCAGGCGCCGAACCGATCCAGGCAGGCGTCCAGGATCGCGGCGCAGTCGCCCTCATCGCTCACGTCGGCGCGGACGGCCAGCGTTGCGGCTCCCGTCTCCTGCGCGATCACGGCGGCGGTGGCGGCGCACTCGTCGCCGAGCACGTCGGCCAGAACGACATCGGCGCGGTGCCGGGCGAAGGCCCGCGCGCAGGCCGCACCGATCCCCCTGGCCGCCCCGGTCACGATGGCAGTCCTCCCCGAGAGAGAAATCACTCGATCGGGCTCCGTTTCTTTCAGTATCAGGTCCCCCGGCCCCGTCCCCACCAACCTGAAAAGCTCGCACGATTCGGATGAACTGGCGAGTCGGCGCGCCGACGGCGGTATGTCAACCGGGCTTGTCATTATGTAAACTGTTATTTACATCTCGGCCGCCGGACTGCCCGCTTGAGACGCCCCCGCGCCCGTTGGCAGCCCAGGACCCTCGCCCCTACCTTGCACGCCCATGAAGACCCTGCGATTCGTTCTCCCATCGCTGGTCGGCGTGGCGATGTTCCTCGCGCCCTATCCGACCGAGGCCGGACTCAACATCGGACTGGGCGTTCTCACGGACTGGGCCAAGGCGCTCCTGGACGACTGGCTGCCCGCGATCGCGGTGGTCATCGTGTGCCTCTCCGCGCTGCTGTCACTGTACGCCTTGCTGGCCCGGCCCGCGTGGGCGCGCGACGCGAAGGGCATCGCCGCGATCTTCGCCGTTTCGCGGGCGTCGGCGGCCGTGCGCGCGGTCGGAGCGGTCGTCGCGTGCATGATCCTCCTGGGCACCGGTCCGGCATGGATCACCTCCGGGGACACCGGCGGGGTGATCCTGAACGATCTCATGACGGTCATCACCATCGTCTTCGTCTTCGCGTCGTTCCTGCTGCCGTTCCTGACCGACTTCGGGCTCATGGAGTTCATCGGCACCATGTTGCGGCGCGTCGTCCGGCCGCTCTTCCGTCTTCCCGGCAGGGCTGCGGTCGACGCGGCGGCCTCCTGGTTCGGCTCGTCGATCGTGGGACTCGTGATCACGACCGAGCAGTACGACCGGGGCTACTACACCGAGCGAGAAGCCCTGGTCATCGCGCTCAACTTCTCGGTCGTGTCCGTCGCGTTCGCGAAGGTCGTGACCGATTTCGCGGGGCTCGGCGAACATTTCCTGCCGCTCTACGGCACCGTGGTCGTGAGCGGTCTGGTGGCGGCCGTGATCGTGCCGCGCCTCCCACCCCTGTCCCGCAAGCGTGAGCTTTACTCCCCGGCCGGCCCCGCAGTGGCAACAGACGATGCACCCGGGCCCGGCCTGCTGGCCCGCAGCCTGGCGCTGGCCGGTGAACGGGCGGCACGGGCCCCCGGACCCGCCGCGCTGGCACGGCACGGGCTGCGCACAACCTTCGACGTCTGGTTCGGCCTCCTGCCGCTGGTCATGGTGATCGGTACGGCATCGCTGGCGGTCGCCAACCACACCCCCATCTTCGACTGGCTCTCGTATCCGCTCGTGCCGTTCGCCGAACTGCTGCAGCTTCCCGAGGCGGCGGCGGCCGCGCCCGCGCTCCTCGTGGGTTTCGCCGACCAGTTCCTGCCGGTCATCCTGGGACAGTCGATCGAGAGCGAACTCACCCGCTTCGTGATCGCTTGCGCTGCCGTGACCCAGCTCGTCTACATGTCGGAGGTGGGTGCCTACCTGCTCAAGTCGAAGCTGTCCGTCAGCCTGCCGGAACTGTTCGTGGTCTTCGTTCTGCGGACGCTGATCACGGTGCCGATCTGCGCCCTCTTCGCCCACATGATCTTCTGACTCAGCTGTACGGCATCGGCGCCACCTTGCCCAGGAGCCGCGCGTACACCGTGAGCGCTCCCCGGTGGTGCGCGGTGTGATCCACGATGGGACCGACGATGGCTGCCCGGGGGGCGCCCTTCATGATGCTTTCGTCGGGAATCGTCCCGGCGAGATCCTCGGCCGAAGCCGATGCGAAGGTCGCGATCGCCTTCTCGAAGGCCCGGTCGAGCCACGCGTTCGCCTCTTCCAGCGTCTCGACTGCGCGGGCGGCGGCGATCAGTCCGTCAAAGTCCAGATTCCAGCCCTCGCCGAAGGCGCCCTCGACGAACCACTCCACCGAGTCGGCCGCGTGGGCGATGTGTCCGGCCACGGTGTAGAGTTCGGGCTGGGGCGCGAACCCGGCGTCTTCCTCCGCGAAGATCGAAATGGTGCTCTTCATGTACTTGTGGGACGTTTTCAGCTGGATGACGAGTGCATCGGTCTGCGACATCGGGTGGTCTCCCCTTTGAGCAGCGGGTTCGTTTGTGAGCGCGGGCCGCGAAGTCTAGCTTACCCAACCACCATGCTCCAGCCCCCGCGAGACCCATGACCCGATTCACTCCCTCTCCGGTCCGTGCACCGGCCGTCGCGGCCCTCTGGCTCGCCGTCGCGGTTCCTTCGCCGGTGGCGGTCCTGTCACCGATCTCGATTCTGGCGCCAGAGGCGATCGCGGCGCAGGAACTCCGCCGCGTCTCTCCTGCCGAGGCAGGCTTCGTCCCGGGTCGGTTGGAGCGGATCGGGGCCTTGTTGGAGGACTATGTCGCCGGCGGCAGCCTTCCCGGCGCGGTGGTCGCGGTCCTGCGCGACGGCGCGGTCGTTTACAAGGAGGCCGTCGGTTACAGCGATGTGGATGCGGGGGAGCGGCTCGAGGTCGACGCGATCTTCCGCATCGCTTCGCAAACGAAGGCGATCGTCAGCGTCGCCGTGATGATGCTCCAGGACGACGGCGCACTCCTGATCTCGGACCCCCTGGGCAAATACCTTCCGGCCTTTTCGACCACCACCGTGGCTGTCCCCGGCGAGGACGGCTACGACATCGTGCCCGCCGATCGCCCGATCACCGTTCGGGATCTGCTCACCCACACGGCAGGCATCTCGTACGGCTACGGACCCGGCGGCGACCTGTGGGCCGAGGCCGGAATCACGGGATGGTATTTCGCGCACCGGGACGAACCCGTCCGGGCCACCGTCGACCGGATGGCCGCCCTTCCCTTCCAGGCGCATCCCGGTACGCGCTTCGTGTACGGCTACGCCACCGACATCCTCGGCGCGCTGGTCGAGGAGGTCTCCGGCCTCACCCTGGACGAGTTCCTGTCGACGCGCATCTTCGACCCCCTCGACATGCGCGACACCCACTTCTACCTGCCCGGCGACAAGACCGACCGTCTGGCGGTGGTCTACGGCCACGACGGGCCGGGCAACCTGAGCCGCGCGCCCGAGGGCCCCGGCATGAACACGCAGGGGCAGTATGTCGACGGTCCCCGCGCAAGCTTCTCGGGCGGCGCGGGCCTCCTCTCGACCGCACGCGACTACGCCCGCTTCCTTCAGATGATGCTGAACGGCGGCCGACTGGGCGACGCCCGCATCCTGTCTCCGGCGAGCGTGGCGCTGATGACCGCCAATCACGTCGGCGACCTGCTCGGCAACGGGGTCGGTTTCGGGCTGGGCTTTGAGGTCCGTCTCGATCTCGGCGCGGCCGGCGAGCCCGGATCGGAGGGAGACTACGGTTGGGGGGGCGCCTATCACACCACCTTCTGGGTGGATCCGGCCGAGCGTCTGGTCGTCGTCTATTTCACGCAACTGCGGGGCAACCGGCCGGTCGACGACCACGCAAAACTTCGCGCACTGGTCTACGGCGCCCTGGCAAACCAGCACGGTGGTTTTCCGTAATGCGTCGTTGGGCATATGTTTACCGGATGGGCGGGACAGGCAGCAAGTAGCGAAAGAAGACAAGGACAGGATGATCCTCGTAGATCGCCACACGCGCTCCGGGCAGGGGCCCTTCCATGCGACACTGCGCATCATGCCCGCTTCGCGCATCGAACTCATCAACGTTCGCGGCAAGCTACTGGAGGAGTTCGGCGACGATTTCACGAAATACACCCGTTCGTTCTACATCTCGAACCACACGACCGCGGGATACCTCGACCAGCGGCTGGCGGAGTTGCTGGAGCACGATGGCCGCGGGATCCAGGGCTATCTGCAGCTCTTCCAGGAACTGTTCCCGGCGGGTGCCGACTACACGCACGACACGATGCACCTCCGCTCGGAACTCTCCGAGGAGCAGCGCGACAAGGAGCCGCTGAACGCCGACTCCCACCTGACGTTCATCGGGGCCGGGCTGCACAACTCGGCGTCGTACGAGCTCGGCGGCTCCGAGCCCGTCTGGTTCGTGGAACTCGACGGCGTGCACGTCGGCGGCACGCGGCATCGGCGCACCACGGTGGTCGCCTATGACCAGGAAGAGGAAGTGGCGAGCGCGCGTGTGTCGGTCAAGGCATCTCCGCACCCGATCGACGCCCAGAACCTCCGCGACCCGGATCTGGGCTTCATCGGCACCCTTCAGACGATGGTGGAGGAGCACGGCGTGTCGTTCGGGCGGTTCGACGTGTCGCTCCCGGAGGAAGAGGAGCACGCCGGCCTGACGGTGAACGAATACGAGGCGCTGCTCATGAACTACGACCTGCGCGACGCCTTGAGAAACCCGTTTCGATTCATGGCGCAGACGGGAAAGGACGTCACGGCGGTGCTGCGGGATCCCCGCACGATACCCGCCAAGGCCGTCAACTTCGCCCAGTACGACGCCTTCCATGTTCTCAACCAGGTGCTCGACCGAATCCGGCTGCGCGATTCGCTGGTCGAGCGGGTGGTGAACAAGGCGGTCGCGCTGCCCGTGTCGCACTTTCTGCGGATGAAGCGCGGATTCAGCCTGCCGGTGCTGGATCGACGCGGCGATGGGACCGGCGAGATCGGCTGGGGGACATACCAAAGTCCGATTCTGGTGCAGTGGAAGGGCGCCCGGCAACGTACGCGGGCGCTGGATGTGAGGCTGGTGAGGTTCGTGTAGAGGCGGCTGCGAGAATTGAACGTTCCGAGTGCCTACGTCGAAGGATACGAGACCGCGCGCAAGCGTGACCCGGCGCTTGCGGAGACCTACATCCGCAACACGATGGTCGGCGATCCGCTGGCGGACGCCCTGGTGCAGGATCTCTCTTCGTTTCCCCCGGGAGAGGTGCACTCGATCCTGACGAGAGCGCTGGAATCTTCCGAGGCCGTACCATCGGACATGCCCGAGTCACTACATGAGTTCGTCGCGGAGGCGCAAGCCGTGCCGGAATGGTTCGACCCCGGGATCGCCCGGATGGCCTCGCGCGCCTTCCTGCGTAACTCCGACATCGTCCTCGCGGCCCTGGTCGGCGGCAGCATTGTCGAGGGCTTCTCCACCCTGATCAGCAAGTCCTTCCGGATCCGGGGACGGGTGACCGCCTCGGGTGTGCGCCGGCTCAAGCAGAACGGAATGCAGCTGGTCGAGCAGTACCTCCCGGGTGGAATGGAGCCGGCGGGCGACGGATGGAGGCTCACACTCCGCGTTCGCCTGGTGCATGCGCAGTCCAGATACCTGATCAACCAGTCGGACGAATGGGACCGTGAGCGGCACGGAGAACCGATCAGCGCGTCCCATATTCTCCTGGCCGGCGCCGCCTTTTCCGGTCGTCTCATGCGGCATGTGGCGACGCTGGGGGGCGATTTCAGCACGGAGGAGCGGGAAGCCTACATCCATGTCTGGCGCTACACGGGACTGCTGATGGGCATCCCCGAGGAGATCCTTTTCGACGACGAAGAGTCCGCATGCCATACGTTCGAAATCGGTTCGCTGTGCGAACCCCCCGCGGACCTCGACGCGATCATCATGGCCAACAGTCTCGTGAACAGCGCCCCGGTGATCATCGGTGTCAACCAGCCCGCCGAGCGCAGAGAGATGGCGCGCATCGTGACCCAGGCGTCGCGTGAGCTGATCGGTGACGAACTCGCCGACACGTTCCTGTTCCCGCGCCAGAAGCGAAAGGTGGTTCCGGCGATGCGGTTCAAGCACCGGTTCCGCAGGATCGTCGGAAAGGTGCTTCCCCGCGTCGGAGCGAGGGGACAGCTGGACCGCTTCGTCTCGTTGATGGACTTCGCGAGTTTCGACGCGGCCAAGTTCTCCTACCGCCTGCCCACCGCCCTGTACGACGAGGACTCGGCGGAATGGTAGCGCTCAGGGCGTCCTTTTGCGCCTCCCCGCAAGCACTGCGGACTGCATCGCCAGGAGAGCCGGGACGACCAGCATCAGGAGCACGGTGGCGATGAGTACCCCGAATCCGACCGAGGCGGCCAGCGGCACGAGGTGCTGAGCGTGGGTGCTTGTCTCGAAGACAAGCGGGGCGACGCCCACGAATGTCGTCACGGAAGTCAGCAGGATGGGCCGGAAGCGATCCTTGGCCCCGGCGACGATCGCATCGCGGGCCGGCACCCCGGACGCCCTCAGATCGTTGATGAACTTGATCATCATCAGTGAGTCGTTGACGACCACGCCGCTCACGCCGATCAGCCCATACATCGACCAGATGCCCAGGCTCAGCCCGAGAAGCATGTGTCCGGCCACCGCCCCGATCAGACCCAGCGGGACCGCGGCGAGGATGATCAGGGGCTGCGTGTAGGAACCGAAGGGAATCGCCATCAGCGCGTACATCACCAGGAGCGCCAGGAAGAGCGAGCGGCCCAGATCGGCGTTGGCCTGCTCCTGCTGCCTCCGTTGGCCCCCGACCGTGTACTCGAAGAGGCCTTCCTGGGCCGAGAGGCGTTCCAGGATACCGTCCTCAAGGCTCCGGTTGACTTGCTGACCGGTCGCCAGGACCGGATCCACGTCCGCGGTCACCGTCACGGCGCGGCGCCCGTCCATCCGCTGGATGGTGGCCGCGGACCGTGCGAAGCTGGCCGACGCCACCTGGCCGAGCGGAACCTCGCCGCCGGGCGTGCGCACCAGATAGCGCTCCACATCGGCCGCTGAATTGCGCTCTTCCTCGGGCAGGCGCACATAGACGCCCATGTCCTCGCGCCCGCGCTGCACCCGGAGCGCCTCGACTCCGAAGAAGGCGGATCGGACCTGGGACGCGAAATGGCCGACCGTCAGGTTCAGCGTCCGGGACGCCGGCTGCAGCTCCAGCTGCAGTTCGCGGAAGCCTTCATCGAGGTTGCTGCGCACGTCGAAGACGCCGTCGATGCCGTTCAGTTCGGTGACGAACTCGTCCGCGATCGCGGCGAGCCGTTCGGGATCCGGATGCGAGAGGTTGAAGTGCACCGGAAGTCCGAGCGTGATCAGATTCGACGAAATCGACAGCGATCTCACGCCCGGAAGAGCGCCGACCTCTTCCCGCCAGAGCCGCTCGAAGGCGGAAGGGGCGATGTCGTGGCGTTCCCAGTCGATAAGCTTGAACTGCACGGCGCCCAGGTGGCCCTGTGCCGCCTCGACGGCGTTGCCGCCCAGCGGGTCGAAGAGTTCCGCGGGCTGGCCGACGGTCAGGGCCACGCCGACCTCAAGGGGATCCGCGTCGGCACCGCGCTCGCGCGACAGGCGCTCCACGGCGCGATGCCCCGCAGCCTCCAGCTGCGCCGCAACCTCGTACGTCCGCTCCCCGGGAGTGCCGACCGGCATCTCCAGGTTGGCGGAGACGACTTCACCCTCGATGGGGGTGAGGAACTGGTTGGGAACCACGCCCGCGTTGACGGCCGCCAGCGTCAGCACAAGCAGTCCGGCCGCCGAAGCGAGCACGATGGAGGGCTGGTCGACCGCCAGGCGCAGTCCCCGGTCCAGCGGACCCTCGACGACCCGCTTCAGCAGGATGTCCACCCGTCCGCGGAGGCGGGTGAGCCGGCGGGTCAGCCAGCGTTCGCGCGAGGCGTCCGGAGGGGGCAGGTGGGCCAGGTGGTTCGGAAGCACCAGAAGGGACTCCACCAGGGAGATCAGGAGTACCGTGATCACCACCAGGGGGATCGGGCGGCCGAGTTCGCCCTGCGGGCCGGGCGCGGGAAGCAGCGCGGCGAAAGCCGTCACCGTGGTGAGCACCGAGAAGATGACCGGCGTGCTGACCCGGCGTGTCCCCCGGATCGACGCGGCTATCCCGTGAAGCCCGCGCTCTCGTTGCGAGAAGACGCTCTCCCCAACGACGATCGCGTCGTCCACGACGATTCCCAGCGCGAGAACGAGCGCCATCAGCGAGAACATGTTGACCGAGACGCCCAGGAATTCCATGAAGAGGAAGGTCCCGATGAACGAGACCGCCAGACCGATGGCCACCCACAGCGCCAGCCGGACCTCGAGAAAGAGAGTGAGGGCCAGGAGAACGAGCGCCAGCCCCAGCAGCGCGTTCTCGATCATTAAGCCGAGCCTCCCCGAGACCTCCACGGAGTCGTCCTTCCAGATCTCGACTTCGACTCCAGGAGGAAGGACGGGCAGGACTTCGCTGGCGAGATGTTCCCTGACGGCCTCCGCTATCTCGAGGACCTTCTCGTTCGACGCGCGGTAGACATCGACGCCCACCGCCCGCCGGCCGTTGTAGCGTACGCTGAGATCGGTGTCCGCGAATCCGTCCCGTACGGTCGCGATCTCTCGCAGGCGGACCGACGTGCCGTCCGGGCGGGTCAGGACGATGATGTCCTCGAAATCCCCCTGGTCGAAGTTCCTGCCCAGCGTGCGAACGAGAATCTCCTCGTCGCCGGTGGAGATCCTGCCGGCCGACAGCTCCATCGAACCCTGTCTCACCGCCAGGGCAACGTCTTCGAGCGTGAGACCCAGCGCCCGAAGGCGGTTGACCGGTACCTCGATCGAGACCTCGTAGGGCCGGGCACCGCTGACCTCGGCCAGCGACACCTCCGGGAGAGACGAGATTCCCTCCTCGATGTCGTACGCCAATTCCTTGAGCGTGCGCTCCGGTACGTCGCCGTGGACCAGCAGGCGGATGACGTTCTGGCGGCTCGTGACCTCGCGCACCTGAGGTCGTTCCGCCTCCTCGGGGAAGGTGATGATGCGGTCGACCTCGGCCTTGACCTCGTTCATCGCGCGGTCGAGGTCGGTGCCTGACCTGAACTGCGCCACAACGGATCCGAAGCCCTCGGAAGCAGTGGCTTCCAGCCGATCCAGCCCCTCCACCCCCCGGATCTGCTCCTCGATCTTGCTGACGACCGATTCCTCGACTTCGCCAGGGGTCGCGCCGGGGTACACGACCATGACCTGAACACGATCCAGGGACAGGTCGGGGAGCACCTCCTGCACGAGGTTGCTCGCTGCCGCGAGGCCCGCGAGGAGCAGAAACAGCATGAGAACATTCGAAGCCACGCTGTTTCGGGCCATGAAGGCGATCGGTCCGGCGCGGCCGTTCGTCAAGTCCGGCCGATCCACCTCCTCACGGGTCAAGGGCCACCTGCTCGATTCCCGAGAGCCGGAAGCTGTACGGTACCGCGCGCGGCGTCGGCGGCGATTCCTGGTGCTTCGACCGCCGCGGCGCCGGAGAGCACGCCGCGGATCGCCAACAGACGCGCCAGCGTCTCACCGATCTTGTTGTTCGGGGTCGAGGCGCCCGCCGTTATTCCGAGTTCGAACGGTCCCTCGGGGAGCCAGTCGAGTGCAATCACCTCGGGCGCGTGCGGGTCGAGTTCCGGTTTGTGGCGCACCGCGCCCGTCTCCGTGTCGATGCACGCCGCGTCCGCAATGTGGTAGGTCACGGTGTAGTCGCGGCACATGCTGGCCAGGTGGTTGGTGTTCGACGAGTTGTAGCCGCCGACCACGATCATGACGTCCGGTGGCCGCGCCATCATCGCCTCGACCGCGTCCTGCCTCTCCTGTGTGGCCGAGCAGATGGTGTCGAAGGAGCGGAACGACTCGCTCGTGTATTCCTCCCCGCGTCCCGCCACCATCGCCGCCCGGATTCTCGCGGCGATGGCGAGCGACTCGTTGGCGAGCATGGTGGTCTGGTTCGCCACACCGACCTTGTCGAGATCCTTCGTCGGGTCGAACCCGCGGGTGGCCTTGTCGCGGAAGTGCTTCCTGAACTCCTCCGCCGACAGGCGCTCCGAGCGGCGGGCGATGAAGTCGCACACGATCTCCGCCTCCGACATGTCGCGCACCATCAGGTACCTGCCCCCGTCGTGCCGGGTCACCTGGGACGCGGTCGCTCTGGACTCCTCGTGCGTGTACTTGCCGTGAATGACCGCGGTGAAGCCGTCGCGCGCGTACCGTTCGACCCGCTTCCACACGTTCAGCACGGAGCCGCACGTCGTGTCGACCAGAACGCATCCGACTCCGCGCAACGTGTGGAAGTCGCGCTGTGTAACCCCGAAGGCGGGGATCAGGACGACGTCGTCGGAGGTGAGATGCGAGAAGTCGAAGCTGCCGTCGTCGGATGGGTAGATGAACCGGATGCCCATCTCGCGCATCCGCTGGTTCACGTGCGGGTTGTGGATAATCTCGCCGACCAGGTAGATGCGTCGGTCGGGGAACTTACGGACGGTTTCGTACGCGTAGTCGATCGCCCGATCGACGCCGTAGCAGAAGCCGAACTCCTGAGCCAGGCGGACCGTAATGTCGCCGAAGACGTCGGTGTATCCGCGCGCGCGGATACGATCCACCAACCGAGAGTGGTACTCGGCGTCGATCAGCGGCTGGACCTGTCTCTTGAGGCCAAAGCCCTTCCGGAAGTAGGTCTGTTCCATGGCGCATCCGGGATGCCGACGCGAAAGGTGGCGGGGAGGGCTGCCACACCTGCAAGAGAACGCAGAGACCGCCCGCGATCAAGAGGAGAGATCAAAGGTAATCGAAAACGTAATGTTGAGTTGTCATAATGTAATGTTGTGTTTACGTCGTGAGTCCTTCCAGCCACGGCCCGGTGTACTGCTTCACCATGACGGGCCGACAGGCGGCTTCCGCTGAGCTTGAAGGGTGTCGGTCGGCGTCACTACCTTTGCCGGCATGTTGAGGACACGCCACGCATTCCGGACCCGGAGGGCTGCCGCCGTTGCGCTCTTGTTGCAGCTTGCGGCGGTCTCCGGATTGTCCGCCGTCGAGGCGTCCCACAACCATCTCGACCCGCACACCGTCCAGTGGCACGGCCAGACCGATGACCACACGGGCGATGGCCAGTCCGCCCACGCGCCGTGCGTTCTGTGCGGCCATGGGGGCACGAGCATGCTGGTCGCGAAGCGCGCCGGTGTCGCTCATCCGACGGCGGTCCACGGCGTCCGCGCTCACCTGCAGCCGAGTTGCCGCCTCGCCGGGGTTCACACCGGCTTCGCGACCCAACCCAGGGCTCCTCCAGGTCTTCCGACCTGATCAGAGTCCCGGCCCGGACTGCGCTTCTCCAGCCGGCCGGGCCACCCTCACCGACGCGGTCGTCGCAACGGAGGCCAAGCTCCGATTCGCGACGAGTCGTCCGGAGCTCGGGGTTCCGCTTTGGATCTCGGGCGCAGGAGACCGAAACCATGAAAGACTCACTCGCGATGATATCGTCGAGGACGTACCTGGCTTCCGGGTCGCGGCTTGCGGCGTGCGCCGCGGGCTGGTGTGGCCTGCACTGCGCGATCACACCGTTCCTGGCCGTGGCGGCGCCCGCGCTGGCGCTCTCTGAGGGTGTCGAGCGAGCCGTTTGGGTCGGGACCGTGCTGATCGGCTCGGTGATCCTGGTCATGGGCCCGGCCCGCAGGCACGCGGCATTGGTTCTCACCTTCGCGGCAGGAGCGGTCCTATGGGCAGCCTCGCTGGCCGGCTTGCTCGATCCGCTGCCCGAGAATGTGACGTCGGCCGCCGGCAGCCTGATCCTCGCCGGCGCCATGGTGCAGAGTGCCCGTGTCTGCCGGGCCGGCGCGTGCTCCGTTTGCGCCGACGAGGAGCATGCGGATCAGTGACGACGTGGGCCTTGCCCGGGCCGCTGAACAGTTTCGCCTGAGCGCCTTCGTTCTGTCTCTCGGCCTGGGCGCGTGCGGGTCGGGCGTGCCCGACGATCCGGGGATCGTCGAGGGGGAGGTGGTTGAGACACCCTTCACGCAGACCTTCAGCGTCGTGGAGCGGGACGGTTACCGCATTGTCGACATCGAGGCGTCGGTCGTTACGTGGGGCGGATCGGCGGGCGGACCGCCGCAGCGCGCCCGCCTCGTGCTGGTCCCGCGGAGCCAGGAGCCGCCGCCACTGACGGGAGACCTGGCGGGGGCCTCGCTGATCCGCACGCCCGTCCGGCGGATCGCCGTCAACGATCATCCTCATGAAGCCATGCTGCGCGCGATCGGGGTCGAGGACCGGATCGTCGCCGTCGGCGGACACAACAGCTACGACGATGATCTGCGCCGCATGGCCCGCGCGGGCGAGATCCAGCAGATCGGCTATGGCTGGCACATGCCGCCGACGCTGGATGCGCTGGTGGCGGCACGGCCCGACGTGCTGATCGCGCGTATGGCCGACCTCACCCACACCCAGCACATGGAGCGGGTCGAGTCGCTGGGCATTCCGGTGGTGCCAACCTTCATCGATGCGGAGCCGCACTACATGGGGCGTGTTGCGTGGGTGCTGCTGATGGGTCTGCTGACCGGGAAGGAGGCTGAAGCGGATGCGTTCGTGGAGATGGTCGCTGAGGAGGTCGACCGTCTGAAGTCCCTCGCCGGGACCCAGCCGCGCCGGTCGGTCCTCTGGGCCTGGTTCAGGGGCGGGGGCAATCGCTGGGCCGTTACGCAGCGCAACGCCGACGCAGCCCTCATTCGCGACGCGAACGCGGAACTCGTGCTCGGGGCCGAGGACGATCCCGAACTCGACACCTTCTCCGACCTTTCAACGGAACGCCTCCTGCGGGACGCGACGGGCGCCGATTGCTGGATGATCCGCGACCCGCTGTCCCCGAGGTTCGACGACCGGGACGTGATGTCGCGCTTCAAGGCGTACCGGGAAGGCTGCGTGTTCTGGGAGCCGGGCAGGCGCCATCCCATGGCGGATACGTGGGAGATATGGGAGATGGGGGAAATCCGGCCGGACTGGCGCCTGGCCGACATCGTGAAGATGGTGCATCCGGGGTTGCGCGACGGCGAGTGGCGCTACCTCGCGCGGGAGACCTGGGAGTAGGGTCATGTCGGCGCGAGTGAGCACCAGCACCGCCGTCCTCATCGCCGCGCTTGCCGCGCTCGCCCTGCTGACGCTGACCTACGGGCAGATCGCGCTGCCGCTGGCCGACACGCTCGGCGCGCTGACGGGGACGCAGTCGACCGACCTCGCCCGCCAGATCGTGCTCGATATTCGCCTCCCCCGGGTCGCCGCCGCGATCATTGCCGGGGGTGCGCTCGGCATGGCGGGGGTGTTGATGCAGGCCCTCTTCCGGAACCCGGTTGCCGACGCATGGTCCCTCGGGCTTCTGGCGGGCGGCCAGCTGGGGGTCGCGCTCACCGTAACCGCGGCCGCGTTCGCGGGTCCCGCGGCCGTGTCGTTCCTCACCCTCTTCGAAGGCCCCAGCATCACCCTCGCGGCCGCTGTGGGCGTTGCGATCGCGGCGCTCGCCATGCTGGCGGTCGGCCGCCGCGTCGGAGCCATTACGCTGCTCGTGATCGGCCTCATGCTCGGATTCACGTCTCAGGGCCTCACGAGCGTCCTTCTTCACTTCGCCGCCCGCGCCGGCGGCCGGATCTACGGCGGTTGGCAGGATGCGAGCTTTGCCGGCGTCGCTCCCGAGGCTCTGCCGTGGCTCGCGCTGCCGATCCTTCTTGGCGCCTGCGCCGCCGTCGCGACGGCCAAATCGCTCAGCTCACTGCTTCTCGGCGAGACCTATGCCCGCAGCCTCGGCGTCAGAGTGACGGCGCTGAGACACGCCGTTCTTGCGGCAACCGTGCTTCTGGTGGCGCCCGTCGTGGCCTTCTGCGGCCCCGTAAGCTTCGTCGGCCTCATCGCGCCCCACTTCGCCCGGGCGCTGGCCGGCACTGCCCGGATCCTCCCACTTCTGCCGCTCGCCGCGCTCGGGGGCGCACTGCTGGCCCTTTCCGGAGACGCCATCATCCATGCGCCGTGGGAGCAGCACTTCCTGCACCTGAACGCTATCCTCGCCATCGTCGGCGCTCCGGTGGTCATCCTCATCCTGATCTTCTCGCCGGCCGTCAGGCAGTGGCGCTGATGCTGGATCTGCAGTCCCTCACCGTGGGCTACCGCAACACGCGCGGCGCGGTTCTGTCCGGTATCGACGTGTCGGCCGCTCCGGGGGACTTCGTTTGTATCCTCGGGCGCAACGGGTCCGGGAAATCGACCCTCATGCGGACGATCGCGGGGCTGCAAGCGGCGCTCGACGGAGCGGCGCTGCTCGACGGCGAGGACATCGCTTCCATGCGTCCGGCCACGCGGGCCCGCCGGATCGCTGTTGTGCTAACAGAGCGGCAGTTTAATCCGGGCCTCCGTGTCGACGACGTGATCGCGCTCGCCCGGCAGCCCTTCACGGGCTGGCAGGGTGGGCTGGCGGACGACGACAGAGGCGCGATCGCCGATGCGGTTGCGGTTACCGGTGTCGAGCCGTTCCTGCGCCGCTTCTTCAGCGATCTCAGCGACGGCGAGCGGCAGCGCGTGATGATCGCGCGTGCGCTCGCCCAGACCCCGCACCTCATGATCCTCGACGAGATCACGGCCTTCCTCGATCTGCCGAGCCGCGTCGAGATCATGGCAATGCTGCGGGATCAGGCCAGGGAGAAGGAGCAGATCGTTCTGCTCTCGAGCCACGATCTGGACCTGTCGCTTCAGCTTGCGGACAGCGTCTGGCTGCTCGACGATGCGGGCGGCTTTTCGGTCGGCACGCCGGACGAACTGAGCCGGAGCGGTGCGCTCGGCGGTGCCTTCGACAGCGGCGCGATCCGGTTCTCGCCCGAGCGTGGGCGGTTCGAGATCGGGACGGCCGAGTCGCTTGCGGGTGAGACGCCTGATTCCTAGCGTATTACCCGAAGGCTTTCGACCTTGCCCGTGCAGCGCAGGAGATACCATGTCTACGTTCGTGCTGGTTCGCCGTGTCCAGGCATCGGACACCTCGGCGTGCGGACCTCTCACAGCACTTCCTGCGGAGCAGGTCGCTTGCGGCTAGCCTGATCGCTCAGGCTCCAGTCAAACGAAGCGATCTGGTCGTCGAGATCGGGCCAGGTCGGGGTATTCTGACCCGGGAACTGGCCCGTCGCTGCCGTGAGGTTGTGGCGGTCGAGGTTGACGGCGCGCTGTCGGAAGGACTTCGCAAGCGCTTCGTAAGCGACAGCCGCGTCACAATCGTCGAGGCCGACTTCCTGCGTTTTCGACTGCCCGATGTCCCCTACAAGGTCCTCGGGAACATTCCTTTCAATCGGACCGCCGCCATCGTCAGGCGGCTCGTCCAGGCCGATGCTCCGCCGCAGGACGCCTATCTGGTGATCCAGCGTGAAGCGGCCGGACGGTTCGCCGGCGGTCCCTGTGCCCGGGAGACGCTGTCCTCGCTGCTCCTCAAGCCGTGGTGGCAGATCGAGATCGCGCGGCGCTTTCGGCGTACCGACTTCGATCCCCCTCCCGGCGTCGACGTCGTCGCGCTCTGGCTCGCCCGCCGGCTGAGACCGCTTGTGGACCGATACCAGGCCGTGCACTACCGGCGCTTCATCCGGAGTTGCTTCGGTCGCGACGGCCGCTCGATCAGGCGGTGTCTGCTGCCGCGATTCACGCGAAAGCAAATCCATCGGCTGGGCCGGGATCTCAGGTTCGATGCTGCCGGACCACCGAGCGGCCTCACCTTCGACCAGTGGCTCGCATTGTTCAGGTTCTGGAGGCTGACGCGGTCGTAGGGGGCGATGGCGCGCTGGTGCATTTGTCGCCCTAGATTGGCGGGCTGATGCGCCCTGCGACTTTACCGAAGAGGCAATGTACCGGACCTGCATGTTCTGCAAGAAGCCCCTCGGCTCCAACGAGGTCGTGGAGGCCTTTCCGGTCGGCCGTCGCCTGGCCTTCGATCCGGCGAAGGGCCGCCTCTGGGTGGTTTGCCGCAACTGCGAGCGCTGGAACCTTACTCCCCTCGAAGATCGCTGGGAGGCGGTCGAGACCTGCGAAGGGCTTTTCCGCGCGACGCGGATCCGCACTTCCACCGAGAATATCGGTCTGGCCCGGCACGCCGAAGGCCTCGAACTGGTGCGCATCGGCGAGGCGCTGCGTCCCGAGTTCGCTGCATGGAGGTATGGAGACCAGTTCCGCCGTCGCCGTCGGCGCTGGATCGCGGCTGGGTCGGCGGGCGTAGTGACGAACATCGCTACCTCGACGACCATCCAGTTGGCGACGGGCGGATTGATCGGGGGTGCTGGGGCAGCTGCACTGGGTGGCGGCGTGGCCGGACTGGCCCTGTGGGCGGTGCAGAGATTGCTGAACAGGCAGGCCAATTCAGTCCAGTTCCGGCGCTCCGACGGCACGCCCTGCACACTCACACGGGAGCAAGTCACCCAATTCACGCGGATACGAGCCGACGACGACGAACCCGGGTTTCGCATCGAGATCCACAAGGGGCTTCTCTCGCGGAAAGGCCCGGACTCTTTCGAGGGCGCCGAAGCTGGGCGAGCCATCAACGCTGTTCTCCCACTCGTCAATGGCGCAGGCGCTGTGGCTCACCACATCCGGGAAGCGGTGTCCCAGATCGAATCCCACGGCGACCCACATCGGTTCATCGCCGATTCCGTCGAGCGACGGTCCGCTACCACTGCGCGCCAATTGTCCACGCCCGGGCGCGGGAGGAAGTCCCGGCTGTCCGGGCCCGGATGGGTCCGCAAGATGCCCAAGCCCACGCGCCTCGCGCTGGAGATGGCGCTGAACGAAGAGCAGGAACGGCGCGCGCTTGAAGGCGAACTGGCTCAGTTGGAGGCGGCGTGGCGCGAAGCCGAGGAGATCGCGGCGATCGCCGACAACCTGCTGCTTCCCGAGCACACCGACGAGTTCCTGGACCGCCACAAACGTCGGGAAGGGTCCAGCGGGGCTTCCTAATGGTGCGCCTTGCTCAGCCAGCTGGCATGATTCGTGCCCGGACGACGTAGTTCACGTCGAACTCGTCCGTCACGACCAGCCATGCGAGTTCGCCACGCACAACCGGGGCAACCAGGTCCAACAGGTTGAGACCGGGGCCAGGACTGGTCGTTCCGAGATGGGCACCGTCCCGCGAGTAGACGTCGAACAGGACTCCGCCGTCCGGCGCGGGCGTTCGGACCCACAGGTTGCCCTCGTACGACGCGAAGATGTCCTCGACGGCAGGTCTGACGGTCGGGACCCGGGACCAGTCCCATTCGCCCACACCCATGTTCGATGTCATCCGCCTCATCATGTCGATGACGGAATCGCGCTCGACGGTCGGCACGGGGACCGGTGGTCGTCGGGTCTCGACAATCAGGGTCGTGTCACCGCCCGGTTGCCAACGCTTGATGCGGTATGCCGGGTCTCCGTCCCGGCTGGACCAGAAGACGCCTCGGCCGTCGATGTGGCGGACTTCGTGCGCGTAGAAGGGGATCGAATACGCCATGTAGCCGCCGCCCATCTCCTGGTAGAAGGCGCCGGGCTGGTCGGAGGGATCGAATTCCTCGTCTTCCGGGCCATCGCCCGGCAGCGGCAATGAATCGACCTGCGTCATGGTCAGGTCGAAGACGCGAAGCAGCCTCCGGTTCCCCGTCCCCCAGGGCCGGTAGACGTGGCCGCCGTCCACCATGGCACCGTTCCAGGTCGCATTGAAGTTGCCGTCGGCGAATGGAAAGGACTCGATGAAACCGTCATCGGGATCGAAGACGGACATCCGCCCGTTGCGCGCATCCGGGACCCAGAGACGCTCGCCTGGGCCGAGCATCAGGCCGTTCGCGGCCGCGAACTCCCCCGGTCCCTGTCCACTGCGGCCATGAGTTGCGATGTGGGTGCCATCCGCACCGAAGACGCGCAGTTCCTGTGCCTGCGAATCGAGGATGGCGAACCCGCCGCCGTCCAGCGCGACGAGGCCACGCAGATACCCGAACGCGTCCGGCCCGGGACCTTCCATCGAACCGACCCGCAGTTCCTCTTCCAACATCCAGGTGGGGGATGCCACCGCTGGCGGGATGTTCGTGACGTGAACCATGCCGGAAGGCAGGGTGTCCCGCAGAGTGGTCCAGTCGCTCCGGGACCCGGCGTCGCCGCAGCCGACCAGGGCTAGCGACGCCACGACTGGCAGCGTCCAACGCGGTCTCACGATCAGCGCCTGCGCTCGGCTGATTGGACCAGGCGCCGCAGCGCGGCGATCTCGTCCTGGATCGACCGCTCGATTTGGTCGGCGCGACGGTCGCCGTCCCACTCCTCGATCTGCGCTTCCAGCTCCCTGATCTTCCCGTCCAGATCGTACTGCTCGATCAGGGCCTCGATCTCCCTGATCCTGCCGTCGAGGTCGTATCCCTCGATCCGGGCCTCGATCTCTCCGACCCTGCCGTCGAGGTCGTATTCCTCGATCTCCTGAGTGATCTCGCCCACTCGCTGGTCCAGATCGTATGCCTCGATTGCCTGACGAATCGACTGCACCGCGCGCTCGGCACGCTCCAGCTCGACCTGAATGTCGGCCATTTGCTCACGGACGTCGTTCCCGGATTCTTCCCGAAGCCACCGTTCCATGCGGGCCATTCCACTTCGTAGGGCGGCGACCCCGCGTTCGTAGCCCTCGATCGCGCGTTGCAGACCGGCGTCGTGCCGTTCGTGAGACCCGATCTGGCGACGCAGACTTGCAACGTGCCGTTCGTGCGACCCTGTCTGCCGCTGCAGGCTCGCGACATGCCGTTCGTGCGACCCGATCTGGCGATGCAGGCTTGCGACGTGCCGTTCGTGCGACCCGATCTGCCGGCGCAGGCTGGCCGCCCGGCTGCGCACCTCCCAGGCCTCGCGCGAGCCCCCCAGCACGGCAAACATCAGGTTGCGCCAGTCGCGAGCTTCATCGTCGAAGGGCTGGGAGCGGCCATCGATGCTCCACTCGTGCTCCAGGCCATCCGGGCCGGAGGTGATCACCATCCGGTGAAGCCGATCGGCCTCTGACTCAAGAACCAGCCAACTGCCGGAATCCATGCTGGCGACAGCGGTGCCGTCTTCGTTCATGACGACCTCCCCGCTCGTGCGCATGCAGAGCAACATCCCGTCCTCGGATAACTGTACCGTCATCGACTCCCCGTCCCGCCTTATGCCGGTAAAGGTCCCGGACCTGCATTCGAACTCCTGCAGTCCGCGGGCTTCCGGCACTGCCGGGGCAGCCGCGATCGGCCCCGTCGTGGTGGGTTCGTACGGCGCTCTCTCGGACGGTGGAGCTGGCGCCGGCGCCTGAAGCGCTGCGGATGGCGGGGTGTCGGTGAGACTCTCGCGGAGACCCGCGATTTCGACTGGGGGCGCAGGGCTTTCGGCTGGATCCATGCGGACGGGTCTGGCACAGGCTGCAACGATGCCTGCCACACCGATCAACGCCAGCACGGCAGAGGTGCGGATTTGCGAAAAACGGGGCCGATGCGGCTTGAGAATGGACATGATTCTGCTCTCCAGATGCGGGCGTTGTACCACGGGCAGTGAGAGGACGGTTGGGCCGGGGGCGATCTCGGACGCCAGTGAGAAGAGATGGCGGGCATACGCTGAAGGGCGTACACCAAGCGCCAGCACCTCCTCGTCGCACGAGCGCTCCCTGGCGGCGGCCGCGAGGCGTGAAGCGAGCCAGATCAGGGGATGGAACCAGTACAGAGCGACCACGGCGCCGCCCACGAATCGCCACAACGCATCCCGCCGACGCACATGGACCATTTCATGCAAGACGACCGCCTCGCGCCGACCGGACGTCCAGCTCCTTGCGGACGCCGGAAGTAGAATCACGGGCCTCAATGGACCGCCGGTCATGGGCGTGGGGACTTGAAGACTGGCCAGGATTCGCGTGTCGGCGCGCACGCGCAGGCGGTGCCGGAGCGCATCCGTCGATCGGATCCAGTCCGGGTCCTGAATCGGGCTTGCCCCCCGCACGAGTCTTCGGAAACGAAGGGCGGCTACGGCGAGGGAGACCAGCCCGGCCGCACATCCGAGGGCCCAGATGAGGAAGACGCCAACGGCGGGAGTCAGCGGGATCGGGCCGTCGGCTTGAGCGGCGGGCGGCAGGTCTCTGGTCGCGGGTGGATTCACCGACTGGGGCTGGCGTACCGCGCCGGGAAGAGCAGTCATCGCTGACAGGTCGCTGGCTGCGTATTCCGGGAGATGGTCCTCGATCGCGGCGGGCCGGGCGGGAAGAACGGGAAGCACCCACGAAGGGCCCAGCAGGCTCAGCCCCGGCAACGCGAGCAACGCCGCGAAGGTCGTCGTCCACAATAGATGCAGGGTCCTCGCAGACCCGCGTCTTGCGAACCATGCGAGGACGAGGGCGATGGACAGGACCACCGTGACCTTCGCAACCAGAGCCATGGCCTCCGCAACTGTGAAGGGCAGTCCGGTCATCGTCCGTCCTCCTCGGCCTCATCGATCATTTGCTTGATGCTTTCGCGCTCGTCCGGCGTCAGGTCGCCTTCACCGAGCTCGAGCAGCATCGCGACCGCGCCCTCGACGCTGCCACCGAAGAACGTCCGCAGGACCCGGTGCATTGCCGAGCGCCGTGCCCGCACGACAGGCATCGTCGGGGAATAGACGTAGCGGGTACCATCCGGCTTCCGTTCCAGATGTCGCTTGCCGACAAGGATGCGCAGGATCGAGCGGACGGCCGAGTCCGTCGGCGGGTCTGCCAGGCGCTCCCGTATCTGGACCGCCGTGCCCGCGCCCAATTCGTACAGGACATCCATGACCTCGCGTTCGCGTCTGCTCAGCGGGGGAAGTTGGCTCACGATCGTCGCTCCATCCGGCGGTGTTCGGGTCCGGCCCTCACGGCCCGGATCTCCGGTCGAATGGAATCGTAACACATGAGTGTTGAAAACTCAACAGTCTGTGAGTTCAGTGGTGACCACAACGTGCCCGTTTTTACAACGAACGAGGTGTTGACATAATTTTATGTATCAGCATAAAATTATATCTTTTCCTAACACCATCTAACGACCAGGTGGGTCCCCTATGGAAGCTGCAATTGAATTCCGGAACCCGTTCCGCCCCGGGGCTGGCCATACGCCCCCGTATCTCGCCGGAAGAAAGGAGGAGCGAAGGGAGTTTCTCAAGCTCCTGAACCAGGACATCATCCTTTCCAACCTCGTCCTCACCGGGCTGCGCGGTGTCGGCAAGACGGTTCTTCTCGACACCTTCAAGCCACTGACGGTGCAGGAAGGCTGGCTCTGGGTGGGCGCGGATCTTTCCGAGAGCACCACGGTCGACGAAGGGCGACTGGCCACAAGGATCCTCACTGACGTGGCCCTGGCAACATCCAACTTCGTCTACAACCAACAGGAGGTTCGTCGTCCCGGTTTCGGCCGCCAGGCGGATCTGGTCGAGGTCACCCTCAACTATCCAACGCTTCGCGCGGTATACCGGCAGGCAGGCGGCCTGGTCACAGATCGATTGAAAGCCACGCTGATGTTCGTATGGCGGGCTCTGCGTGCATCGCCGCGCCCACCTCGAGGTATCGTCTTCGCCTACGACGAAGCCCAGAATATGGCGGACCATGCCAGGAAGGAGGAATACCCGCTATCGGTGATGCTCGACGTGTTCCAGTCCATCCAGAGACAGGGGGCTCCGTTTCTCCTGGCGCTCACCGGTCTGCCCACGCTCTTCCCCAAGCTGGTCGAGGCCAGAACCTACTCGGAACGCATGTTCCGCGTGCTCTTCCTCAATCGCCTGGATCCACCCGACGTTCGAGAGGCGATCGTCAAGCCCATCCAGGAGCATGGTTGCCCGATCACCTTCACGGAGGAATCCATCCGCCAGATCGAGAAGCACTCCGGCGGATACCCATACTTCATCCAGTTCATCTGCCATGAAGCCTTCGACGTTTTCGTGTCGCAAATCACCACGGGATCCAGCAACCCAAGCGTCCCGATCGAAGTGATCACCGCAAAGCTGGACAGCGATTTCTTTGCGGGCCGGTGGTCAAGGGTGACCGACCGGCAGCGCGATCTCCTGCATGTGGTGTCGAGGCTGGACGACCCTGAATCCGAGTTCAGCGTTCAGGAGATCGTGGAGCTTTCCAGGGAATTGCCGGTGAAGGGCTTCAGCCCCAGTCACGCGAGCCAGATCCTTGCTGCGCTGATCAACTCAGGCGTCGTCTTCAGGAACCGGCACGGGAAGTACTCCTTCGCAGTGCCTCTCCTGGGGGACTTCATTCGGCGGCAGTATCCGGTTGAAGAGCCCGAACTCTTCGACTAGGTGCAGCTACCGAATCGTCGAGGACGCCCTTCGGCTACTCCGAACCAACTCGTAAACCGCGACATTCGCCCGACCGGCATTACATTGCGCGTGACCATGCCGCACCCGAATCCGGAATAGCAATGGCCCAGCCCCAGAACTACGCGAACCACTCCAGACGCCCTCCCCTGCTGTTCCTCGCGGGGTGTTATCTGTCAACGGCAGCTACGGCAGGCGTCGGATACCTGCTCGTCGTGGACTTCAGCGCAGGGACCCTGGCCCTGTTCGTGGTCGCCGCCTGTACGGCGATAGGCCTTCTGTATGCACGGCGCTTCTCGACGGGCGTTCAGGACCGGGTGATCCGCCTGGAGGAGCGCCTCCGCCTGGAGAGGATTCTGCCGGACGAGCTGAAGGGCGAAATCGGGCAGTTGACGACGGACCAGCTGATCGGTCTGCGTTTCGCTTCCGACGCGGAACTCGGCGGATTGGTCCGCCGGGTCCTCGCGGGCGAACTCACGGACCGGAAGTCCATAAAGCAAGCCGTCGAAGACTGGCGCGCCGACCACGAGCGCGTCTGAACAGAGGGCTCTCGCTCGTCATCGGGTCGGGGCTCGTCCTGTAACTACCAGTCCTCTTCAGGCTCGTCCCAGGTTTGGGCCCAGAACTCGTCCTCCGCGGCCTGCACTCGCTCCAGGTCCACCGGTTCGACATCTTCCGCATCTACGCTGCCGACCGTCTCGATCTGATGGACGATCTCATCCGTTACTCTGCTCCCCGTCTGGTGCCGCAGCCGGCGCCGGATCCCCCAGCCGGCCACGCCCACGAGCACGGCGAGCGCCATGAACAGATATCCGGTCACCGCTCCTCCTGGTTCCTCATCACGGACTTCGGTCGCCCAGCAGTGCCGTTTTAGCGCGCTCGAGCAGTGCGACGGTGCGATCTCCCGTCATCGAACCACCTCATACACCGCCACACTCTCCACGTCCATTTCGTCCCTGAGCACCCCCAGCACGAGTCCTCCGGTCACATCGAGGATTCGGAACCTGGGCGGAGTCACAACCTGTCCCAGCCACTCCCCGTCCGGGGAAATGACCGTGTACGGCGACCCCTCTTCCGGGTAGGTCATCCGGTAGGAGGGCAGCCATACGTTTCCGTCGGCGTCGGCGAAGGGGATACCGAAAAGCGGCATCGGCCGGCCGAGCATGGCGCGATACCAGGACATGCCTTCCTGAACCAGCTCCTCCAGCCGGGCCTCGGATACACCGTAGTTCATCCGGCCCATCATTCGGTCATAGGCCTCGACGGGCTCCAGGAGCTCCTCGGTCAGCAGCGTGCGCTCGGGTCGCCAGCGCATGATCCGGGTTACCGTGCCGTCCGGCAGACGCCAGGTGATCTCGGGCCTGTCTGACCTCGTTTGGACGAAGTGCCCGGCGGCGACCGTGACCTCGCCAAGGGCCCGGATCGGGTTTGTCGGCAGCCCCGGCGGGACCCCCGGCCAGTTGTCGTACGACGCGACCGTGTCGATGGCCCCGGTTTCAGTATCGAGAAGCGACATGTGCCCGGGGAGCCACTCGTTCTCCAAAACGGTCCGGTAAACGGCGGGGTATCGGTTCTTCAGCAGCAGCTCACCGGATGCACCGATCCCGGCCACACCAAGGTGGGCTGCACGAGGTAGGCTCGTGATGCGCGCGACCGAATCGCCGACGAAGAGAGTGAGGCGAGACAGACGATTGTCAGGCACCAGGACGCTGTCCTGGCCCAGGACGAACATGGAGTATGGGTAGATGACTTCGCCCGGTCCCTCTCCCTGCCTCGCGAGCACCTCGTGTGTCCTGCCGTCCGGACGCAGGACGACCAATTCGCCGTTCTCCCGATCAGCAACGACCGCGCCACCATCCGGGAAGAGCCGGCCGACGTTGACCAACTGGAAGGTGTAGTCGCCCGGGTTGGCGCCGTGGCGGTAGCGGGGTTCCGTTGCGAGGTGAAAGGGTGCGGTGGTGGCTGGCGTGCCCTCGTACGTGACGACCCGCACGCCGGCGCTGTCCTCGATTTGGATCGGGACATCGTTCGGGGTCGTGGTGTCGCCCCCGCAGGCGAAGAGCGAGCCCATGAGTGCGATCGGTGCCAGGAGCGCGGCGATGACCTGGGGACGCGTGCGCAGCCTCGTCACCCGCGCCCTACCCCTCCACCACCTCATGAACCACGACATTCTGCACGTCCACTTCATCCCTGAGCACCCCCAGCACGAGCCCTCCGGTCACATCGAGGATTCGGAACCTGCGCGGCGTCTCAACCTGTCCCAGCCACTCCCCGTCCGGCGAAATGACGGTATACGGCGACCCCTCCGCCGGGTACGCCGGCCGGTAGGAGGGTAGCCAGACGTTTCCGTCGGCGTCGGCGAAGGGGGTGCCGAACAGCGGTATCGGCTGTCCGATCATGGCGCGATACCGGGCCATATCTCGCTGAATGACCTCCTCGAGCCGGGCTTCGGACATTCCGTAATTCATCTTGCCGATCATTCGGTTATAGGCCTCGCCGTGCTCCAGGAGTTCCTCGGTCAGCAGGTTGGGCCCAGGGCGCCAGCGCACGATCCGGGTTACCGTGCCGTCCGGCAAGCGCCAGGTGATCTCGGGCCTGTCGGTCCTGGTTTGGACGAATCGCCCCCCAGCGGCCATGACCTCGCCAAAGGGCCGGATGATCGGCCTCGGCTGACCCGACCGCTCTCGGTGCACGTGGTCGTACGACGCGACCGTGTCGAGCGCGCCGGTCTCAGTGTTGAACAGGGTCATGTGTCCGGCGAGCCACTCCTCCTCTATATCGACCCAGGAACGGTAGGCGTATCGGTTCCACAGCAGCAGCTCACCGGATGAACCGATACCCGCCACACCGAACTGGTGTCCCCGAGGGAGGCTCACGATGCGCGCGACCGAATCGCCGACGAAGAGCGTCAGGCGAGACAGGCGATCATCGGGCACAAGAACGCTGTCCTGGCCCAGGACGAACAACGAGTAGGCGGAAATGACCTCGCCCGGCCCCTCTCCACGTCTGGCGAGGACATCGTGCGTCGTGCCGTCCGCACTCAGGACGACCACTGCACCGGACCAATCAGCGACGACCGCGCTTCCATCCGGGAAGAGCCGGCCTGCGTCGGCGAACTGGAAGATGTAGTCGCCCGGGTTGGCGCCGTGGCGGTAAATCGGCTCTTCGGCGAGGGTGAAGGGGGGCTCGATCTCCGGCACGCCAAGATACCCGACGATTCGTACGCCGGCGCTGTCCGATACCTGGACCTGGACGCCGCGTGTGGGTCCGGTGTCGCCACCGCAGGCGAGGAGGCCCGCCGAGAGGATCAGGGGGGAGAGGAGTCTGGTTGGCATTTGTCTTTGGACGCCAGTGAGAGCGACAGCGTTGACAGACGTTTACAGTGGAAGCGGCACTGCTTCGCTTGAGAGACAAGGGGAGCCACGCGAACCTCGACGGCCAGACCGTGGACCGGGCCATGGCGGCCACCAAGCGCGACAACGGGGTTCCGGGCCACGGAAAGGAGGCCAGGAATGTCCGACGAAGTACGGTATCTGCGCCGTGAGGTGGAACGGCTTCAGGCGCGATTGGCATCGGTTCAGGGAACGCAGGACGGCTACTACGAGTCGCCGCTGGTCAAGACGGACTGGTTCAAGCTGCGCCGCATGCCCGAACAGGGCCTGGATCGGAGGGTGGCAAGGCAAGTCGTGGAAGACGCTCACGCGCTTGACTTCGACCACCGGCTGAATACGTCTTCCTATGTGAACGTGGCCCTCGACCCCGAGGAAGAGGCGATCGCACTTCTGGGGCTACGGGTCAACCTGGCCGACCAGACGGTCTACCCGCAGTCCTACCGGCTCCACGACACGACCGTCAACATGATTGGCAGCCTGTGGAACTGCCCCGAGGGTCCCGACTTCAGGGACTTCGGCGTGTTCCCGGGTGCGGGCACGGCCGGTTCCACCGAAGCCTGCCTGCTGGCTGGACTGGCGCTGAAGTTCCGTTGGCGCGCCTGGTACGCCCAAAGGCGCGGCATGACCGTGGAGCAGGCGGCGGAGGTGCGCCCGAATCTGGTCGTATCCACCTGCTACCAGGCGGCATGGGAGAAGCTGTTCAGGTACATGGACGTCGAGCCGAGGCTCGTCCCGCCCTCGGTCGGAACCTTCACCCTGGATGCCGCCAAGCTCCCGGACGTGATCGACGAGCGCACGATGGGGGTCGTCTGCATCATGGGCAATCACTACGGCGGCCACTACGACCCTGTTCAGGAGATAAGCGACGTAATCGACGAAATCAACGCCGAACACGGCTACCAGGTCGGCATCCACGTCGATGCGGCATCCGGAGGATTCATCGCGCCATTCCAGGATGGCCTGCCGCCATGGGATTTCCGGGTCGGAAACGTCCTGTCGATCTCCGCAAGCGGACACAAGTACGGCGAGTCGATCTGCGGAACCGGTTGGATCGTCTGGCGACACCGCCAGCGCCTGAGCGAGCAGATCGCCATTGCCGTAACGTATCTCGGGGGCAGGGCGGAGTCGTACACGCTCAACTTCTCCAGACCGGCGGCGGGCGTCTACGTCCAATACTACAAATTGCTCCACTACGGAATGTCCGGCTACCGGCAGTGCTGCGAGAACATGCTGGCCAACGCCGCCTATCTGCGCGCCGGACTGCAGTCGATGCGCTACGGCGGCAAGCCGCGGTTCGTCCTGCTCGACAACGGCGACGACGACTGCCTACCGGTGGTCACGGCCAGGCTCAACCCCGAGTGCCGACTCCCGTATGACGATTTCGACCTGCAGAACGCCCTGGCTCAGCATCATTGGTACGTCGGAAGCTATCGCATGCAGTTCGATCATCCCCTGACGCAGGAGAAGCTGCCCCTGTTCCACGATGCCGATGCCGGTGCGTCCATGTTCCGGATCGTCGTGAAGACCAACCTCACTCGGGGCATGGCGGAGCACCTGCTGGAGTCCATCCGGGCGGGTCTCGAATTCCTGGATTCGATTTCGGCAGATGGCTCGCTGGCGTTCGACACGCACGGCCTTCGGCACAAGGACCAGCGGCGGCTCAGCAACCACTGCTGAGCAGCCCGTCGATCGCCCGGGCGATGCGGCGGCGGGCGATGCGATCCGCAATCTTCTTGAGTGCCCGTTCTGCCGCGGGTTTTCAGGTAGACGGCGTATCGCGGGGGGTCCGTCAAACTGCGGCGTCGTCCAGCAGAGCGAGCTCGGCCCTGACCTCGTCCCAACGCCGACGACCGGGCTCCCTCAACGCTTCGCGCGCCGCCTCGAGGTCCATTCGGTCCTCGATTGCTTCGAGGATTTCCTGGTCCTTCGAACTGACCAGGGCTGCGACCGGCTTTCCATACCGCTCAACCGCGACGCGCTCGCCATGGTGGACCACACGGTCGAGGAGGTCGGAGATCGTGCTTCGCAGGTTTGGTGGCGGTAACTCTGGTCATCGAGGGGTCGCTCCTTCTCACTAGCGAACCGTAACGGTAATCATATGCAGCATATACAAGAGTGCCCTGGGAACGTTCGAAGCGTCTCCGACGAGACGCGGTCGGCAGGGCAGGATCACCGATCGGAATGCTCTGGAATCGGTGATCGGAATGGGCCGGAATGAGCCCGATTCTGCAGACGGTGTCTGCACAATCAGCCATGCGCCGGACGGCCTCTTACGAGACGCTTGAGAAGATGCAGAACGATCTGGAAGGCCATCTTTGACGGAAGTCGCAAAATGTACGGCTGACCGACGTTGGTTTGGGCCTCACACCAGCGACCGCCCCTGCGCTCCGTCCACCGCAATACACGCCCCCGTAATCAAACTCGCCCGCTCGGACGCCAGGAACGTCACCACGTCCCCCACCTCCTCACCCCGCCCAAAACGTCCCAGCGGCAAGTTCGCCCGGACAAACGCCCGCATCCCTTCCGGGTCGGCCTTCACCCGCTTGTCCCAGCTTCCTCCCGGGAACTGGATCGACCCCGGCGCCACGCAGTTCACCCGGATGCCGTCCTTCGCGAGCTCCAGCGCCATGATCCCGGCCGCCGAGATCAGTGCCGTCTTGGTCGTGTTGTAGATGGACAGCCCGGGGCCCCCCTTCTCCCGCCCGAACACCGACGACACGAACACGATCGACCCGCCGCCGCCCTCGCGCATCAGCGGGATCGCAAGCCGCGCCGCCCGGAACCCCGACAGCACATTCAGCTGGATGATGTCCAGCCAGTCCTCGTCGCTCGTCTCCTCAAAGCGGCCCCGGCGATTGCCGCCGACGTTGTTCACCAGCACGTCGAGCGCACCGTAGCGCTCGCGCACCGCGTCGACGAGCACCGCAGCGCCGCCCTCCTCGGCCACATCGCACCGCACCGTCAGCACCTCGGCACCATCGCCCCGCAACGTCTCCGCCGCCGCCGCCAGTCCCTCCTCGCCCCGCGCGCAGATCGCCAGCCGCGCACCCTCCGCCGCCAGCGCCCGCGCGCTGTAGAACCCGAGGCCGCGGCTGCCTCCCGTGACAGCCGCGACCTTGCCCTTCAGCCCCAGGTCCACCGGGTCAGCGCCCGGATGCGGCGTGAACAGGCGAGCCGGCACCGCCGCCCATCCCGTCGGACGCCTCGGGCCGATCCCCCCCGTCCGAAATATTCGCCCGCAACAACCGCTCCAGCCTCGACACGTGCTCCTCCAGCGCCGTATTCAGCTGATCATACCGCACGATCGCATCCTGCCCCGGCTCCTGGTCCGCCCGCGTCAAGTTGCTGTACAGATACTGCAACTGATCAACCAGCATCGGCCGCGAATACCGGATCGGCGCCGTAACCAGCTCCCTCTCAATCGCCTCGATCTCCGCCGCGAGGCTCCCACCCCCCCGCTGCCGCGCTTCATTAATCCGGTGCACGGCCAGCCGCCCCTCGCTCAGCGCGTCACGCGCCTGCAGCGCCAGCTCCACCTGCCGCATCACCACGTCCTCGCCAACCCCCTCCGCCACCACCCGCGGATCCAGCATCACGTCGAAGCTCCGGCTCGCGCTCCAGTCGCCGGCCGTCAACCGCGCCGTATACGTCCCCGGCGGGACCATCGGGCCACCGCGCCCCGCACGCGCCGGGCTGGCATCCCACGGCCCCGGATAGGTCAGGTCCCAGGTGAACCGGTGCGTCCCCGCATTGGACGGCAGCCGCGGCGCACCGAACCGCTCCAGCTGCCACTCGCGCATGCCGGGCTCGGCCGGGACCGTGTACTCGCCGGGTCCCTCGCTCGAGAACGACCGCACGACCTCGCCGCTCGAGGCCACGATGTCGAGCGTGACCGGGCCGCGCACCGACGAAGCCAGCATGTAGTCGATCTGTGCGCCCGCCTGCGGGAACTCGGGCTCGTGGGGGTCGCGCGGGCGGAAGCCGCCGAAGCCACCGCCGTAGCGCAACCGGTAGGCGTCCCGGATGTCGAACAGGTGTGCGTCAGCGCCGGCTACACGGTCGCTGAGTTCGTGCAGCGGCGTGAGGTTGTCCAGAATCCAGAATCCCCGACCCATTGTCGACAACACCAGGTCCCCCTGCACCACCTTCATGTCCGTGATGGGTGTCGCCGGAAGGTTCAGCTGGAAGGGCTGCCAGGAGCCGCCGTCGTCGAACGAGATGAACATCCCGAACTCGGTGCCCAGGTAGAGCAGGCCCTCGCGGTCGGGATCCTCGCGCACGACGCGCACGGGGTGGTTGTTCGGCACGCCGTTGTCGCCGGTGGTGATCCGCGTCCAGGTCGCGCCGTAGTCGTCGGTGCGGTAGGTGTGCGGGGTGAAGTCGCCCATCATGTAGCGGAGGATCGCGACGTACGCCTTGGCGGGGTCGTGGTGCGACACCTCGATCGTCTGGACTCGCCCGTAGGGGCCGATGCCGGGAGGCGTCACGTCGGTCCAGTTGCGGCCGTTGTCGCGGGTGACGTGCACGGGCCCGTCGTTGGCGCCCGCCCAGATGACGCCCGGCTCCAGCACCGACTCCTGGATGTCGTAGAGGACCGAGAAGTGCTCCTCGCCGGTGACGTCGATGGTGATCGGCGTGCCCGAGACGACCTGCGTTTCGGGGGTGAAGGCGGTGAGGTCGGGCGAGATGGTCTCCCAGTACTGTCCGCCGTTCGTGGTCACGTGCACGTACTGCGAGCCGTGGTAGACCTTGTTGGGGTCGTGCGGCGAGACGTGGATCGGCACGACGCGCTGGAAACGGTACTCCAGGTCGCGCGGGTTGTGGCCGTAGAGGTTGCCGAAGCCGACGTAATACTGCGCCTCCTGTCCCGTGCGCCGGTTGTAGAGCCCGAAGCGGCCCTTACAGTTGGCGTAGACGATGTCCGGATCGCCGGGCTTGGGCACCACCGGCCCCGTCTCGCAACCCCCGTGGGCCTCCCACGTCGACTGGGAGCCGCCGGGCTCGGAGCGCTCGGGCAGGCCGGGCACCGAGATCGTCGAGTTGTCCTGCTGGCCCGCGTAGAGGCGGTAGGGGAAGTCGTCGGAGACATCCACCTGGTAGAGCTCGGCGGTGGGCTGGTTGAGCTGCGTGGACCAGGTCATGCCGCCGTCGAGCGAGACGTTGGCGCCCCCGTCGTTGGACTGGATCAGGATATTCGGGTTCTCCGGGTTGATCCACATGTCGTGGTTGTCGCCGTGGGGGGTGCGTTCGGATTGCCAGCTCACGCCCCCGTCGACGGACTTCCAGTGGCCCTCGGCCATGCCCCAGAGGATGTCGGGGTCAGTGGGGTGCCCTTCCAGGTTGTTGTAGTAGAAGGGCCGGTTGCGGATCGGCTGGAAGTCGGTGACCTGACGCCAGCTGGCGCCCCGGTCGTCGGAGCGGTAGACGCCGCCCGCGTCGCCGGGCGCCTCGATGAGCACGTACACCCGGTCGGGATCGGCCGCGCTGACCGCGAGGTCGGACTTGCCGCGGAGGCCGGTGGGGAGGCCGTCGGTGGCGCGGTCCCAGCTGTCGCCCCCGTCGCGCGAGATGAAGACGCCGCCCTGCATGCCGCCGGAGATGATCGTCCAGGGCTTGCGCTCGGCCTGCCACATGCTCGCGTAGATCGTGTTCGGGTCGTCGGGCGCGAACTCGAGGTCCACAGCGCCGGTGCTGTCCGACACGAAGAGGATGTTCTCCCAGCTCGTGCCGCCGTCGCTGCTGCTGTAAACCCCCCGCTCGTCATTCGGCGCGAAGGGGTTGCCGATGGCCGCGACGTAGACGAGGTCGGGGTTGTCGGGGTGGATGAGGATCGCCCCGGAATTCCCGGTGGCCTCCAGACCGATGTGCTCCCATGTGGCCCCGGCGTCGGTGGACTTGTAGACCCCGTCGCCGATGATCACGTTGCTGCGCAGCCCGTCCGAGCCCGTCGACACGTAGACGACGTCCGGGTCAGAGTCGGCCACGCGGATCGCGCCGATCGAGCCCGTGCCGATGTATCCGTCCGAGATGTTGTGCCAGCTGTGGCCGTTGTCGGTGGTCTTCCACACGCCGCCCCCGGTCGCACCCATGTAGAAGGTGGTGGGGTGGGCGACGTGGCCGGCGACGGCCGTGACGCGGCCCCCGCGCGACGGCCCAACGTAGCGGTAGCGGAAGCTGCCGAAGAGGTCGTCGCTGAAGGTTGCGGCGCCGCTTGGTCCGGCAGCGGCGGGCGCGGTGTTCTGCGCGCTGGCGCCTTCGTTCTGCGCGGCGGCGGGCGCGGGTGGGAAGATGACGGCACTGGCGGCCGTGGCGGCGATGAGGGTCGTGATGCCCAGGAGCCTTCTCATGCAGGGTCTCTTTCGCGTTGGGGCGTGGTGTGGTGCCTGCTTGCGTTCAAGCGCCCGGACGGTCTCGCCCGGAGCCGGTTCAAGGTATCGCGCCGTGGGGCGCGGGTACAGCGGGGGTTGGCGTGCGGTGAAGGCTATCGTGCGGCGGGGGGCGACCGCCCGATCGGGATTCCGCGCAGCGCCACCCGCAGCACCACGAGTTCTGCGTTTTCGCGCACTCGCCAGACGCCGTCTTCCAGTACGAGCATGGCCGTCGGCGCGGCCTCGATCACCGTGCCCATGTGGTCGGTGGTCTCCCGGTACACGATGTGGCGGATCGTGTCGCCCTCGGCAACCGTTCCCAGCACGCGGAAATCGGTCATGACCTGCGATTCCATCAGGCCACGGGCGAAGCGCGTGAGTCCCGCCATCGAGCGCTCGAAGACCTCCCGGCTCGACCAGCTCGCCCACTCCTCGCGCGAGGCGTCGTAAAGCTGGATGAGGACGCTGTCGCCCCGCAGACTCTCCACCAACTGCCGCGAGATGAGGTGGAACTCGTCCAGGGCTTCCGTGTGCATCTGCGCCGACACCTGCTGCCACCGGAGTCGGCTGAGCCCGTCGAAGAAGCGCTGGGCGGTCTCCTCGGGAGTGGGCTGGGCAGCTGTGAGCTCCGGTGCGGCCGCAGTGAGCGTCGCCAGCGCGAGGGCCGCGAGCAGGATCCGTGTTCGTGGGCGCATCGAGACATGTTGGTGCCCAGGGCGCAGGTTGCGCCAGCGAACTTGGCGCGGGTGCTCGGACGGCTCCCCTGCAACGGGATTGCTTCGTGTGAACGACCAACTATTGTCAGAGTGTACCTATTTCGGAGGCCGATTCATGAGATTCCTTTGCGCTGTCCTCACTACGCTGCTGGCCGCCTGCGGCGGCGACACCGGAGGGTCGTCCGCTCCATCGCCGAGCGAGGATCTTCCGCTCGCGCCCGATTTCGAAGAGGTGTACCGGATCGGCGGGATCGAGGCGGAGGGGTGGGACGCGTTTACCGACATCGCCGACATGGGCTTCGACGCGCGCGGCCATCTCTATATCCGGGACGGGACCGCGCGCTCCACCCGGATCGTAGCCGTCGACGGGGTCGGTGCGCTTGTGGCGGAGTTCGGGAGCATGGGCGACGGGCCGGGCGAGCTTCGCCAGGTCGGACACATGGTGGCCCGGCCCGAGGGAGGGACCGTGATCGTCGACGATGGACACCGGGCCTACCTCCTGTTCGGACCCGACGGGTCGTTCGAACGCGCGGTCCGCTTTGCGGATTCGGGTGCCTCCCAGCCTGCTTCCGCCGAGAGTGTGCGCCATGGGCGTGAGGGAGAAGCGTTGTTCCTCACGCGAGGTTCCACCGCGACTTTCAGTCAGGGGGAAGCATCCATCAGGTCGGGGGACCGCACGGTCTACCGCGTGTCGCTCGAAGGTGAGGAAGCGGCCACGGTTCCGTTTGCGGACGGTTGGGAGCCACTCCCGGAGCGGCGAGTCACGATGGAGACCGAGGATCCGTCGGACATGTTCGGCATGCTCAGCGACGCGTACGTCTACTTCTCGCCCGCCTGGTGTTCGACGTCGTCCCCGGCGGTGGAATGGCGTACTCGGATTCCTCCGCATACGAGGTCAAGACTCGGACGGCGGATGGTCGCGCCCGCGTGGTGGGCCGGCCCCTGCAGCCGCGGCCCGTCACGGAAGAGCTTCAGGAACGCGCCCGGGCGCGGGCGCTGGAAGAATTCGAGTCGTCCATCGAGGGCCAGTTCACCTCGTCGGCGGGCGACGGCGTTCCGGAAGCGGCCCGTGCGCAGATGGCTGCCGTGATGGAAGGCCTGCTGGACGGCATGCGCGACATGGTAGAGAACGCGAGTTTCATGTCCGAGGTGCCCCTTGTCCGGGATCTTCGCACGACCTGGGAGGGGGCGATCTGGGTGGAACGCTGGGGGAGCGATCCCCTGGCGCAAATCGACCTCACCGTCGGAGGGTCGGACGACCGGAACCGGGAGGGTGAGGAAGCGCCCGACGGTTGGATCGATGTCCTGGCGCCGGGGGGCGAGTATGTGGGCACGTTCTCGCTCGAGGAGACGTCCATGCCCGGCGCGTTCGGGCCCGGTGGTCTCGTCGCTTTCGTCGAGACGGACGAATTCGACATCCCGACGATCGTCGTGAAGCGACTGCCCGCCGAGGTCCGATAGATCTGCGCTGGGCGAGGCCCGCGACCAGCGCGCAACAAAAAACGTTGCGCGGCGACCAGACGGCCGCGTCAGAGCGCCAGCGGCATCCCGAGCGCCGAGGCGGCTCCACGCAGGGCCGGAGTGTCGCCGCCGATCTCCCGTGGCTCACCGAAGTGCATGCTCCCCTCCACGCGTGCCGTGAAGAGGACAACGCCATGCCAATCACCCCGGAAGCTCGACCACCAGCGCAACCCGACCTCCCCGCTATCCCAGATCGACGCGGCTATCGGCCGGGTCCTCCTGCGGTGTCGTGACGCGATCTGGTCGGGGGCGATGCGTCGGCGGCGCAACGTGGCCGGATCGCAGAGGTCGACAATACCCGCAGCCTCTTCCGCCCCCAGCTGGACATCGACTAGCGCCAGAGGGTGTCCTGCCCTGCGCAGATGAGGGGTCCGTAGCGGTCGGTTGCGCCAGGGCTGCAGTGCTTCGGCGATCGCGTGGTCGGGCGTTTCAGCGAGGTAGAGGACCGGAGAACAGGCTATCGGGAGATCGAAACGTCCCCGGGCGGTCGTCGGGGGGATGTACGCAGGCGAAAATGGCTTCGCATCGGGCACGTCGCGATCCCAGGGGAAGACTCGCCAGTATAGGGCCATGGCCAGCCGCGGCTCAGGCGAAGACGCCGGCCTTCATCGCTTCGAGAGCGCCCACGACCTCGGCGAGCTGGCCTTGCTGGATGTGGTAGGCCGGTGTCGCCCCATCGAGGTGGGCGTTCGCTCCGGTGAGCCACTCTTCGATGATCTCGCGCTCAAGCCAACGGAGGAGCATTTCGACGACCAGCGCGAGTCCGGCGAGGCGGTCGGCGTTCTCCCGGTCCGGGCGCTGTCCGACACGCCAACGTGAGACCTGCGACGCGGAGACACCCAGGATTTCCGCCATGGTCCGGTCGGAGTGGACCACCGAGCGAATCATCTGCAGGTGGCTGCGGGCCCTTGCGGAGCGGCGGTCGGGTGATTGCATGGCGACCTCGGCGGCTTGACTCATGGGGTCAAGCTAATGGGCCCGTGAAGAGCGCGCAACAAAAAACGTTGCGCGGCCGGGCGAAGCCGTGCACCTACCGCAGCGTCGGCTTGTCCAGCGCGTCCCATCCGTAGGCACGCTGGATGCGTGCGATCACCTCCTGGAAGACCTGGCCTCCGCCCGAGGCGTTGGTCATGACCGCCGCACCGTAGCCCTTCGCCTTGTGGGCGACGAGGTAACAGGTGAAACCCCAGTTGCCGCCCCCGTGGCTGAAGTACCAGCCCTGGCCCTCGCGTGCGATGCTGAACCCCACGGCGAAGTCGCCCACGCCGACCGGGCTGAGCATCTCGGCGGCTGACGCGGCGGTGATCACGCGGTCCGGGTCACCGCGCGCGGCTTTCTGTACCTCGATGGCGAAGCGCGCAAGATCACGGGCGTTGGTCCACAGCCCGGCCGCGGCCATCGCCGAATAGACGTGCCACTTGGCGTCGCCCAGGGCCCTGCCGCCGGCGTGTGCGCGCGTCGCATTGGCATCGCGGTCCGGGGGCAGGGGCTGCTCGAAGGTGCTGGTCGTCATCCCGACCGGCTCGAGCACGGTCTTGCGCATGAGTTCCGGGAAGGGCTCGCCGAAGACGTCGGTAAGCGCGAGCTGCATGATCGTGGTCCCGCCGCCCGAGTAGTGCATGGCGGTGAGCGGGGGCCGCACCATGGTGACGGCCTCCACGTTCGACGGCTCGTCGCCGTCGAGGATCTGCACTGCCGTGGGACGCGGCACGCCGGGGTCGTAGCCGGGGAAGCCGTGTCCGTCGCCGAGCCCTGCAGTGTGGCTGAAGAGGAGCCGCGGCGTGACCGCTCGCCCGTCGGTGAAGCCGTTGCCGGGCAACTGCCACGACGTGAGGACCGAGTTGATGTCGTCGTCGAGTTTGAAGCGGCCCTCCTGCACGGCCACCATCGCCGCCATGGCGGTCACGGGCTTGCTGATCGACGCGGCCTGGAAGAGCGTCTCGACATCGACCGGGGCGCCGGTCTCGACGTCCGCGACGCCGTAGCCCTTCGCCCAGTGCACGTCGAAGTCGTGGATCACGGCCACGCTGATGCCCGGCACGCCGAACCGCTCCATGACCTCTTCGAGCGTCAGCACGTCGAGCCCCTGGCGGTTCGGCGTCTGGACGCCCTCGATCACCGCCTGCATCTCGGCGGGGGTACCGACCGCACCGCCTGCGCCCCCGCGCTGCTGGGAGGCCACCGGCGCTGGCACGGCCACAGAGGCAAGTACGGCCTGCAGCGCCACGACGGCGGTGAGCGCCGCCCGCCCGACCTTGCTGGCAAGTCTTATCATCCTGCTACTCCTTCACGGCCTGAATCGCTCCGCCGTGGATCGACTGAGCGAAGTCGCGGACCTCGGCCTCCCGAGCCGGGTTGCGGCGGATCACCTCCTGCACCTGCGGGTCGGCGAGGATGTGGTCGGACGGATAGCGCTGGCGCTTTTCCACGCTGATGCCCGTGAAGCCCGCGGCGGCCAGGTCGGCCTCGTACTCGGCGATCCGGACCGGGAGGCAGCCGACAAGCGACTCCTTCGAGTTGGCGACGAAGTCGGGCATGGGGCGGCTCGACACCAGATCCGAGATCATGACGCGGCCGCCGGGCTTGAGTACGCGCATCGCCTCGGCAAGCACGCGCGGTCTGTCGGCCGACAGGTTGAGGACGCAGTTGGAGATGACCGCATCGACGCTGGCGTCGGCGAGCGGGAGCGCCTCGATCTCGCCCAGCCGGAACTCGACGTTGGAGACGCCGACGGCGAGGGCATTGGCGCGGGCACGCTCCACCATCTCCGGTGTCATGTCGACGCCGATGACTCTGCCCTCCGGCCCGACGCGCTCGGCAGCGAGGAAGCAATCGATCCCGGCGCCCGAGCCGAGGTCGAGGACGGTCTCTCCCGGAGCCAGCGACGCAAGCGCGACGGGGTTGCCGCATCCCAGGCCGAGGTTGGCGCCCTCGGGGAGGCTGGCCAGCTGGTCCTGGTCGTAGCCGACCGAGCAGCTCATTTCGTCAGCGGTGGGGGTCGCGACGGCCCCGGTTGCGCTTGTGTTGACTGCCGATGGGCCGCAATCGGTCGGACCGCAGCAGCTGTCGCCCGTCACGGCCGCGCGGGCATATCGTTCGCGCACCGCGGCGCGGCGCTCGGTGGTGTTGATGGTCATGCCGTGCTTCTCCGGGCGGCGGGTGCCTTCGGATCGCGTACCCGCTGGAGCAGGATGAGTCCGATGAGGAAGAGCGCGGTCAGGACGAGGAAGCCGGGCCGCTGGTTGCCGCCGGCGAGGTAGGTGACTCCGCCGAAGAGCACGGGTCCGAGGACGGATGACGACCTTCCGCACAAGGCATAGAAGCCGAACAGCTCCGCCTCTCTGCCGTCAGGGATCAGCGATGCCATCAGCGCGCGACTGGCGGCCTGAACAGATCCGAGACCGAATCCGGCCGCTACGGCCAGGCCGTAGAAGACGTTCGAACTCTCGACGAAGTACGCGGCGATTCCCGCTACGACCCACAGGAAGAGCACACCTGTGAGGACCTTCTTGGGGCCGACCGTATCGGTGGGCCTGGCAAGCACGAACGCGCCGACAAGAGCCGAGAACTGGACGATCAGGAACAGCACAATGACCTGCTGCTGGTCGAAGCCGAAGGTGCCCTGCGCGATGATCGCAGCCATCACAATGATGGTCAGTACCCCATCGATGTAGAAGAAGTAGGCGAAGAGGAACCGTCTCAGGTTGGTGTAGCCCCATACTTCGGCCGTGATCCGCTTGAAGTCGGCGAGCCCCCTGGCCGCGGCCTGGGCGATTCCCATCGCACGTTTGCGTTTGGTCGGCAGGAACAGGAAGGCCGGGATCGAGAAGACCGCGAAGAAGGCGATGACCGTGAGCCAGACGTATTCGACGCGACCGGCCTGTGCGAAAGGGAGCACGAGAACGAGGCCCAGAGCCGATCCAAGATACCCCAGACTGTAGCCGTGACCCGAGGTTCGTCCCAGCCGCTCGGGCGGGACGATGTCGGGGAGGTAGGCGTTGTAGAAGACGTTCGCGCTCTCGAATCCGACATTCGCGATGACGAAGAAGAGAAAGCCGGCGACGATCATTCCCGGCCCCAGCGTCGTCATCAACCCCACGCCGATGAGGCACATGGCCACATAGAACCCGAGGAAACGCTTGCGGGCACCGCTTCGATCGGCGATCGCACCCAGAAACGGTGCGGTGAACGCAACGGCGAGGGCGGACACTGCGACCGCCCAACCCCACCAAAGCTCGCCCAGCCCACCTTCGCCCCCCACGACCGTTCCCCGATAGAAGATGGGAAACACCGCGGTCGTCACGACCGCCGGGTAGATGGAGTTGGCGAAGTCGTAGAGAATCCACGCCCGGACGGTGCGCTTGTCGTGGGTCAAGGCAAGGGGTCCCTTGTGGTGGTCAACGGGCGTGATGGGCTACCCGCGGGTGCCGAATCTATCCGCCACGCGCGCGCTTGATTCCGGCGGCGACTCCCGTTCCCACTCCGGCGCCCACGACCACGGCGGGCAACATCGTGACGAGCGGCACGGCGGATACCACCACGGCGGTGGCGGCGCCCGTGACCAGCCCGACGCCGACCGCCGGTTTCTCCGCGATCTTGGTGTAGCGGAGCTTGCGCGAAATGAATTCCTTCGACTTCACATGTCCGAACAAGCCGGCTGCACCGGCGATTCCGAGACCGATCAATTCAAACATCTGGTTCTGTCCTTTCCCGGGAGCCCGAACTCCCGCGTTTTTCCGCTCTCCTACGCCCGCCCGAGCCCGTTCGTTTCCCTGACGGGGCCCGAGCGACCGCGTGGCGCGGCGCAAATCCCTCTAGGACGACCGGCTCATCTCCGTCCAGGCTCGGCTCACCTGCGTGGACACGTCCTGCAGGGCGAAGATCGAAGCCGCGTCCAGTTTTCTGCTGATGTCCCTGCCCACGAGCCTCTTCAGGAAGCGCAGAGGCTCCTGGAAATCCGCGTCGAACAGCGGGTCGGCCCCGCGGTTCAGGTTCTCGAGGATTCGCAGCGCAAGATAGGTGTCGTCCAGGAGCCCCGCCAATCCCTGGGTCATCTCGGGAATCAGGTCGATCGGGTTGATGAAATACTTCGCGGCGTGCTCCAGCAACGGCATGACCACGACCTTCAGCCCGCGCTGTTCGGCCGCCTGGGCGGCGCGCGCCAGGAGCAGCGGAACCGTCTCCACGACCTCCACCGCGACCGAGGCCGCGTCCGCCACCTCCTGTTCGGTCGCGGTCGGCGCCATCTGGCGGACGAACTCCTCGAGCTTGCCATCGTCGCGCACCTTCGCGCTGTCGATCACCGCCTGCACGTCGCGCAGGTTCATCTCGCACCCGTCCTGCGGTAGACCGTCAGCCCGCCGCCGTTGCCGCCCGCGACCAGATCCAGATCGCCGTCGCCGTCCAGGTCGGTAAACGCGGGCGCGGTGAAGGTGGGCACCGGCGGTCCGAACGGCTCGGTCTCCACGAAGACCGGCTCGGAACGCGTGCCGTCGTTGAGGTAGATGCGGATCCCCGACGCTTCGGTGCCGACGGCCAGGTCCAGATCGCCGTCCCCGTCCCAGTCCACGATGGCGGGGATGCTGCGGCGGCCGATGTCGATATCCTGGAACTCGTCCGAGACGAGCTGGAAGTCGGGAGCGGTGCGGGTGCCGTCGTTGCGGTAGTAGTTGAGCGTGCCCGAGGACTCGCCGACGACCAGATCGAGGTCGCCGTCGCCGTCCAGGTCGCCCAGCGCCGGGGTCGTGTTGCGGCCACGGGTGAGGGTGGCGGCGGCGGAGTCGATCAGGGTCCAGCGGGGCATCACGCCGTCACCGTCGCCGTCGCCATTGCCGCTGCCGCCCGTGCCCACATCCCGGTCGTTGCGATAGTACGCCACCTCGTCGCCCCATTGACCGAGGATCACGTCGTCGTCGCCGTCGCCGTCGAGGTCGCCGAACGCGGGCGCGTAGTGGTATGCGTCGGGCAGGCCGGGCACCGGCCCCCGGGCCGAGAAGACGGGAGCTCCGGCGAACCCCGTGTTTTCGTAGACGTAGATGCGCCCGGTGCGCGTGTTGTCGGTCTCGATCTTGTTCGACAGCAGCAGGTCGAGATCGCCGTCGCCATCGAGGTCCGTGAAGGCGGGGAACGACTCGCTGCCCACGTCGATCGTGCGGATCAGCCGCGTGGTCGCGACCGAGAAGCTGCCGTCCGCCCCCTGCTCGAACTGGTACAGGTTCTCGACGCTGGTGCGGTTCGGGTTGAAGGCGCCGCCCAGCACGCCCATGGTGAGGTCCATGTCGCCATCGCGGTCCACGTCGCCCAGCGCCGGGGCGTTGTACCCCGAGGTGGCGACCGGATCCCCGACCGGCCACGGGCGCGGCGTGCCCCGCAGCACTGGCCGCTGGCAGGTGCCGGTGTTCTCGATCAGCAGCAGGCCGGGCTCGAAGAAGTCGCCCCAGAAGAGGTCGTGGTCGCCGTCCTGGTCGAAGTCCTGGAGCGCCATCGTGTTCGCGCCGTGGAGGCTCCCCTGCATGGCGCCGACGATCTCGATGTCCTCGAACGAATCGGTGATGTGCTCGAACCTCGGCACGCCGTTCTCGTCGACGGTCTCGGCCTCGTACCGCGTGATCGTCCCCGTGAGGCGCCCGATCAGCAGGTCGAGGAACCCGTCGCAGTCGATATCCGCCGCATTCGGGATGTTCTGCCGGTCCGAGAAGACCGCTTCGCCGTTCACGTCCCGGATCGTGTCCGCCGCGAGCACGTACGAAGCCGGCCCCGCGCCACCGTCGTTCCGGTAGTAGCGGAGGTAGCTGTACGGCGCCTCGGCCAGCAGATCGAGATCCCCGTCGAGATCGACATCGACAAAACGGTACCACTCGCCCACCGAGAGGTCCTCGAAAGTGTCCGTGACCCAGCGATACTCGCTCCCCGCCCCCTCGCCGACGTTCCGGAAGAACATCACCTGGTCCGAGATCTCCTGCACGAACAGATCCAGGTCGCCGTCGCCGTCGGCATCAGCGAGCTGCGGCCGGGGCAGGTTGAAGCCGCCGAGGAAGGGGTGGTCCACAGGATCCCCGACCTCGTCCCGGACCTCGATCCCATACACGACACGTTCCCACCCGGGCGCGCCTGCGTCATTCGCCTCGGCCGCGTTCCGGGCCGTCGCACAGGAGGCGAGCCCGGCCACCGTCAGCGCCGCGACCGTCACCGCGGCCGCGCGGAGGCGCGCCCCCGGCACCTCCCGGACCCGTGGCGCCTCGCGGCCACCCCGGTCACCGGTCCCGGTGCGCGGCCCCTGCATCTCCGCGTTCCCCCTACCCCGCCGGCCCGATCGAGATTCCCGCCGGATAGGCTCCCACCTCGATGATCTGCACGACCTCGAAGGTGCGGGTGTCGATCTTCACCACCGTGCCGACCTCGGCGTTGTTCTCGACCTCGCGGCTGGGCGTGTAGGCCCCCTTCTCGTTGCGGTTCGAGACGAAGAGATAGCGCCCGTCGGCCGTGACCGCGCTGCCGTGGGGCTCCACGATCCCGCGTCCGGTGGCGCGGCGCGTGACCGTCCACCCCTCGGTCTCGACCTCGATGATCGCGTCGTCGTCCTTGGCGCCGAAGTAGACGCGGGAGCCGTCGGGCGAGTACACGGGGTGCCAGGGCTGCGTCCCGACGTCGACCTCGGTGAGCAGGTCAAGGTCGGGCGAGTTGGCGTCGAAGACCAGGAGCTTTCCGGTGAGTTGCGCGGTGGCGACCAGGTGGCGACGGTCGGGAGACAGCGCGAACTGCACGAAGGTGTGCGGGGGACCGTCGACGTCGGCGAGCTCGATGTCGCCGGAGCCGCCTTCGACCACGGCGACGCGGTTCTCGACGAGCGAGGCCGCGAAGATGCGGTCGCCTTGGGCGTCGACGGTGAGCGCGTGGGGCCGCGGGAAGAAGACGTCGAGTTCCTCCACGCTCATGTCCTCGCGCACGATGGCGCCGATGCGTTGCGGCGGGTTGACCGCCATCATCGAGCGGCCCACGTACAGCAGGTCGGTGGAGGGGTCGACCGCCAGGAGGCCGGGCGTCTCGAATGGGGCCCGGCCGACCAGCTCGCCCTCGGCGGTGAAGCGCAGGACGTGCCCGCCACCGATCAGGGAGACGTACCAGTGCCGCCCGTCGGGGTCGACCGCGGTGTCGTGGGGGCGGCAGTTGGCGTCGAAGCCGAGTTCGGTCATGTCGATGGTGCGCACGACCTCGCCGCTCGCGACGTCGATGACCGACACGCTGGCCGCGGTCTGGTTGGCCACGTAGACGCGCTCGCCGCCGGGCGACTGGGCGGTGGCCGCGGTGGGGCCACCGCCGGGCAGCCACGCGAGGCCGGCGAGCAGTGCGAGGAGGGTGGCCTTGCGCAGGCGCCCCGCGATCCCGTCCTCGAGTCCGCGTGGGGGCGCGCCGCGATGGTCACGTCGCGCTTTCTTCAATCCCCTTGTAGTCCCGCCGCACAACCCGCCTCGCTCGCGCATCGCCGATCCTCCCATCGGTTGGAGTCCGCCTGCCTACGACACCGGAGTCCGGTCGCGCTTCCTGACCAGGAACATTCCCTGGCGGCCCGACGTGACGACGATGATGCCCGACTCGAAGAACGGATAGTTGCTCCAGGAACCGTCCATCGAGGGGGAGTCCTCGCCGGGAACGGTGTCGAAGAAGGCCACCTCGCGGGGATTCTCGATGTCGGTGATGTCGAAGACGCGCAGCCCGCTGTTGTAGTTCGACTGGTACATCAGGTTGTCCCTGATGTAGAGGTTGTGATCGCTCGACGTGTTCTCCGAGAAGTGCTCCTTGAGCAGCAGCGGCTCGTCGAGGTCGCGCACGTCCCAGATCAGCGTGCGCGTATTCGACACGAGGCCCTGCACCTCGTCCAGCTCATCGTTCATGTAGAAGTAGGACTGGTCTTCGGTGAGCCACCCCTGGTGGGTGTAGGCGACGTTGGGATAGCTCGCCATTCCGAGCACGACCGGGTTTTCCTTGTCGGTGACGTCCGCGATGCTGAGCGCAGTCTCGTTGGAGCCGAAGCAGATCTCCTTGTCGGCGTGCTCCTCGTCGGGGCCGCTGTAGATGACGCACTGGGCGTCGTGCGAGTAGCCGGTGCCGCGTCGCCCGGTGTTGGGGTCCGCGAAGCAGCCTGCGAAGGTCGGGTTTTTCGGCTCCCGGATGTCGATCATGTGGAGGCCGCCGCCGCAGGTGTCGCCGCCGCCGCTGGCGCCGACGGCGTAGGCGAAGCCGGTCTCCTCGTTGATGACGATGTTGTGGACGCTGTGGAGCAGGTCGTAGTGGACGTCGACGTCGAAGGTCAGCATGGTGCCGGAGAAGTCGCGAAGGCGGGTCAGGTCGAAGACCTGCATGCCGTGGGCGGCGGCGCCGTCAGCGACGATGTAGACGTGGTCCATGTAGACCTTCATGTCGCGCCAGGCGCTCCCGGGGGACGACTCGGTCTTGGGGAGGTTTCCGACCACGACGGGATTGACGGGATCGGTGACGTCCACGAACGACGTGCCGTCCATGCGCCCCACGATGGCGTAGTCGCGGCTGGTGACGGGGTCGGTCCAGCCCCAGACGTCGTTTACGCGCACGCCCCGGGCGCCGCCCAGATCCTCGACGGGGACGAACGAGACCAGGTCGACGTCGCTGCAGCCAAACACGGTGGCCTCGCCTTCGGCGCACGTCACCTCGCCGCCGAGCACCGGGTCGAAGCCCTCGGCCTCGCGGAAGACGGAGCGCCCTTCGCTCCAGCCGTCGGCGGTCCGGTCGAAAATCAGTGCCGTGCCGAGTCCGTAGTCGTCGCGCGGCATTCCGGAGACGAGCACGCCGTTGGCGTGGGCGACGACGGTGCCCATCCAGTCGCCCGCCTCGGGTTCGGGTGCCGTCACCTTGCTGACGGATGTCCAGCCGTCCGGGCCGCTACCGGTGAATTCGTAGATGGCGCCCCTGCGCCCGTTCGCTCCGGGCGCGCCGACCCACAGGGTCTGGCCTTCGGTAGCCATTGTCGAGCCGAACTGGTCGCCGCCGCCCCCGTCGAAGGCCGCGAGGCGCCCGGCCTCGGTCCACTCGCCGTCCTGGCGGGTGAAGGCAACGACGCTGCCGGGCTGGTCGAACGGGCTGCCGGCACCGACCAGGACGCGGTCCGTACCGATCGCGGCCGAAATGCCGAAGAAGGAATTCTCACCGCCGTCGGAGGTGAGTTCGGCCGTCATGCTCCAGCCGTCCGTTCCGTCCTCGAAGACGTAGGCGGTGCCGGCACGCGAGGCGGTGAGGGGGGCACCGATGACGAGCGTGCCGCCGGACAGGGCCAGCGCGCCCCCGAATCCGGACATTTCATCCTCGCCGGGGTATTCGAGCATGGCTTCCTGGGCCCAGGCGCCGTTTGTCTGCCGAAAGATGAAGACGGTCCCGGCGCCCGACTGGGACGCTCCGCCGATGGCCGCGACATCTCCGCTCACCGCGATGGCCACTCCGAGGATCATGCCTTCCGGCACGCCTTCGCCGACCAGTTGGCCGTCGTGGCGCCACCCGTCCGCGGTTCTGGAATAGACATGAATGGCTGCGTTCTCGGGGGACTGCGGGTTCACGGCCGCGACGAGCAGCCGGTCTTCCGACACCGCCAGATTCACGCCGAAACCGTCGCCATCGGACGGTTCGGGGGGTGTGAGACTTCCGGTCTCGACCCAATCTCCGCCGCTCTGCGTGTAGATGTATACGACTCCGCCCCCGGCGTCGCCGCCTCTGACCTGAGCCACCAGAACCTGGTCACCCGCTACCCCGACGCTTGACGCGAAGCCCTGTGCGGTCAGGAGTCCCGGTACGCCGAGACCGCCGATTGCCAGAGCCGCAACGATTCGTGCTTTCCTCATGCCCTTCTTTCCCTTCGTTCCTCTTGTTTGCCCTGCTGATCAGCTTGAATGATCTGACGAACTAGTAAGGCTGACACTATTCTACCTGTTGGACAAGGTTGCGCCGCGGCGGTCCGAAATCGGGCCTTTGCGGTTGCGCCGCGCCGGGAGGCCGACATGCATGTGACGTATTTCATCCCTGGCCCGATGTCACGCGGTCCGCTGGGTGGTGGCGAACTGGAACGCCGGCGGGGCTACCTCGAGCGCCATGCCGCCCCGGGCACTTCCGTCTCGGTACGGGACTGGCACCGAGGGCCCGCCTCGATCGAATCCTCCGCCGAGGAATACCTGTCGGTCCCGGGGCTCCTGGAGGCCGCGCCGCTCCTCGAGGCGGAAGGCACGGGCGCGATCATCGTCGGGTGTTTCGGGGACCCGGGACTGAGCGGAGCCAGGGAGGTAACGGCCATCCCGGTCGTTGGGCCCGGGCAGGCGAGCGCCCATCTGGCCGCGCAACTGGGGTCGCGGTTCGCGGTGCTTACCGTGGTGGACGAGGTCGTCCCGGCGATACGGCGTCAGATGCGCGGCCACGGTCTGGACGGTTTCCTCTCGGAGGTGCTGGCGGTGGATGTGCCCGTGCTGGAGCTGCGAGGGCGCCGCGACGAGGTTGTGGACGAGTTGGAGCTGGCCGGGCGGCGTGCGCTGCGCAACGGGGCGGACGCACTGGTGCTCGGCTGCATGACGATGGGCTTCCTGGACGTGGCCAGGGACCTTCAGGAACAGCTGGAAATTCCGGTCGTGAATCCCGTGCTGGCGTCTCTCAAGCTCGCGGAGACCCTGGTGGCAACCGGAATGGCGCCGTCGGCCGCCGCATATCCCACACCTCGCAAGAGGCTGGATGCTGCCACGGTTTGACGCCCTCCGCCGGTGGGCGGGTGATCTCCCCTATTTCTTCCTCGCGGGCTTCTTCTTCCGGCGCTTGGGCTTGGGAGGCTCCACCTTCGGCGGTGGCACCAGGAGGTCCAGCAGCCACAACGCCTCCCCGAGAGACTGCGCGATCTCATTCGCGTGACGGCGGAGTCCGGTCTTGATGAGCAGGACGCGCTCCGGCTCGTCTTCTTCCATTGCCTCGAGACCGTGCAGCTTCGCAAGCCTTGGAATGGGCATACGCGGAGTGGCCGGATCGTGCCTGAACCGCGATTCCTCGGAGTAGCCTATGGGCACCAGAAAGCGACCGAGCTTCAGGATGAGTTCGTTGGCCGTGGCTGCGTCCACCTCGCCAGCCTCGATCTTCGGGTAGATCTCCTCAAGACGCTTCGCGACAGCGTCCAGTCCACGCCGAATCGCTGTCAGATCGAATCGTTTCGCGGCCAGCGGTTCATAGGACTGCAGGGCTTCGTCCAGCTCGGTCACCGTTCTGCGGTAGTCCAGCGGGATCACCTCGGCAGTGACGAGTTCGCCGATCGTCTTCAGGTACACGCGGAGATCGCGCTCGAGGTTGGCGCGATCCGCAATGTCGATGCGGTCTCGCTCGGTATGCCACGCGATGTTGCCGCCGCAGCCCCCCACCGGGTAGAAGCCGAGCCGCTCGCGCTCCTCTTCGGGAATGTTGGAGAGAAGCATGTACAGCGAGCTGATTCCCAGGTTGTTGAAGGAGTAGTCACCGGCCCGCAGCGGACGCTGATGTCCCGGATCGATACCCGCCACCGACTGGATCGATGCGCGGCACACATCCTCGGCTTCGGCCATCCACGGCACTTCGTCGTATTCGGTGGCGCCCCAGCAACCCGGAGAATCGATGTTTACGGTGGCCACGCAGCGTTGATGCAAATCGACCCCGAAGTTGTCGGCATACCAGGTCGATCCGCCGTATCTCCCGGTGGAGTGTGCGGGCCACCACGCGATTCGGACGGATCGGCGAAGCCCTTCACGGTGCTTGTGGAGGATCCGCGCGAGTTCCAGCAGCGTCGCGTTGCCGACGGCGTTGTCGCCGATCCCGATGTCCCAGGAATCGTAGTGGCCGTGTACGAGTACGAACTCCTCTTCCGCACCGTCGATCCGTGCAACGGGAAGCGGGCACGAACTCCATCCCTCGTCGAGGTCCGTGTGCAGCGTGACCTGCTCGAGCCCGTCTTCCATGGCCTGGATCAACCGATCACCGTCGGTCCGGTTGATCGCCAGAACCGGGGTGGACGGCTTTCGGGCGAGCTCCGACTCGTCCGGGGCACCCCAGATCGGCGTGCAGATACCCCAGTGAATGTTGACGCCGGGGTTGATGTACACCTGCCCCGCCGCTCCGGCCGCTTCGAACCTTGCGACCGATACGGGCATGGGGTAGCCCTCGGTGACGATGACCTTGCCCCGCACATCCGGCAACTCGCCCTCCACCGCCGACTTGAACAGTTCCGACGCATTGCGAATCGACGCGGCGGGGACGTGGATCGGCGCACCGGTCAGTCCTTTCGGACCGGTCGAAACGGAAAACGATGGCGGCTTCCCGACCATCGTGATGTCGTCCACCTCGAGCGAAGCGCTGCGCGGTACGGAGATGAAGAGCTGCGGCTCGTGCAGTTCGTGCGGAATGTCCAGCGCCTGCAGACGCGAGGTGACGAAGTGGGCAGCGGCCCTCTCGTCAGGCGAACCCGACTCGCGGATCAGAACCGCGAATCTCTCGATAAGGCTCCACCCGAGGTCGAATGAAGCATCGGCGAGCAATTCCTCGACCAGACTCATAGCCCTCCCATGGTCTCTTGCCACATATCCCTATCCGGATTCCTGGAGATATCAATTGCTGATCCGTAATGTAATGGGGGACACAAGGGGCCCTTCGGGCGTGGCAAATCCATCCGGGTCGGGGACCGGCCCTGGCTCCCCGACCCGGATGAACCCGCCTACACGGCTTCAAACCAGCCGCGCCTGGCTGCGAACGGTGAATGCAGCCGTCGTTCTGGTTGTTTCCGTGTCTCTAGCGATAGTAGTAGTGGTACTCGACACACGAGTCCAAAACCAAACCGAACAACCACTTGGTGATCGGAGCCATCCAGCCGCCGCCAAAGTCGACGCACTCCTCCTCTGAAAGGCAGTGCCTCTGTCCATATCCACAGTCTCCTGGCTGCGCTGCCAGGTCGCCAGGTCGCGCTACCGTGAAAAGACTCATCACGAATAGCCCGGAAACGATCACCGCCATGATTCCATTCTTCATCTGTAGTACACTCCTGTCTGATCAGTAAGTCGGGGTTCGAGCGCTCTGCCTAGTCAACGGGCGCCGGCGGTGGCGCCAGATTCCAGTAGAAGTTTCTTTCGACGCACTCCTTCCACCACCATATGCCGCGACATGACGTTGCGGTCGCGCAAACCGGCTCCACATCACCGGTGCAGCGCCCGGCCCCTTGGGCCTGGACACCGGTCGGCCTGGCTACCTCCATGGCAGCCGCCGCCAGGACGGTGACGATAGTGGCTGACATTGCAACACCTTGCATAAACCTCTTCATTGTTTTCTTGCCTCTCTCGGATCACTGAGTCCGATTGTCATTTTCAGTTGTGTATTTCGCCGAAGTAGATGAATTCTGTATCAGTGCGGCAGAAGAAGATCCAAAACAGGCACGTCCTGGTTGTTTCCACTCCGCATATGTCGTGGTAGTCCACGCATTCGTCCCATTCCTGCGCGCGAATCTCGGCTGGTCGGGCTACTTGCCACAACGCAGTAACCAAAGTGGTCAGCACTGCGCTTGAGACCGCAACTCTTTTTATGGTCTGCTTCATCTTTCGGATCCTTTCCGGCGAAATGATGTGATTTGTGGATAGAGTCCTCGATTGTCCAGTACAAACACGCGATCGCCCGTGACCGCAAAGCTGTCCGCTACGTCCGGGAGTGTCTGTGAGTGCACGTACCGGCCGCTTCCGACGTCGTACATGTCGAGCACCCGGAATCGATGCGCCGTATGCCCTCCGGGCAGCACATACATCGTGTCCTTCCAGACATCCATATCATATGCAGAGTAGGCAGGGCGTGCGGCCAATCTCCAACTGGTCCTGTTATCGCGACGGTTGACAATGATCTCCGGGAATTCGGTGTGCTCGACGTAGGGGAACATCTCCAGGGGCGTGTCGGCCTCGAAGGTAAACCAGCCGTTTCCCGCCTCGAAGGCAAAGACCCATATGTCGTTTTCCGATGCGGCAACGTTACCATATCGCTGAAGGAAATGCATCGTTGTGAAGCCGGACCAAGGAACCTTGACCGAATCCTCCTGCTCGCCCTCGGACACCAGTATCCAGGGGTCGGCCGGTCTGTTGGTGTCGAGTACGACATCTCCCGACGACAGGGCTGCGACTCCTTCAACAAGGCTGAAGTCGTTGCAGATGATGGTGTCCTCGCGCTTGAGCACGCCCTCGGGCGACAGAAACACCAGGCGGCAGTTGCCGGAGTCGGCCAGGACGAGACCGCCGTCGGGCGTCACGTCAAAGGCACGCACGTTTCCGAGTTCACCGGGACCCTCTCCCTTCCTGCCCCACCTCCAGTCCAGGTCGCCCGCAGGCGAGAGCCTTACCACCTGCTGCAACATCGGATCGAGCACATACAATGCGTTGTCGGGTGCTGCAACAAGCCGCGTGGGTGCACCGAGAATGGTGTCACGGACTCCGCCATAGCTCCAGATCGTGTCGTACGTGACCGTACGCATGGTCCGAACACCCGACCCCTCAGTAAACAGGGCCGGTGTACCGCCGCGCATTTCTCCACAAGCAACGCTCAGCGCCGTTGCCGACAGAGCCGACAGAACCCTTCGCCGGATCATGACGCACCAAACCTTTCCTCCAGGGACGCTGCGGTCAGGTCTTCCTGCCCGCCGATGCTCTGGACAAACGTCACGCCTCCCTGTTCGTCAAACCCCACAGCAAAGGGAGTTCGAACGAATCGACCGATCGGCATCACGGACCGCCAGGGGACGGGTTCCAACACGGTATCCCCACTATTGGCGGCGACGAGTTTCTCGAGGTCCGATGTCGAAACCCCGTCCTCGATGATCAGAATTCGCGTTGGTACGGTGAGTTGACCCGCGAGATCGTTGACGTCTTCGACGAGAGCCAGACAGTCGGCGGCCGTGGTTACGAACACCATGCTCGGCCCCGGTATACCAGCGGCATCGATGAACTGCTCGAAGCGATAGTCGTCCAAGCGAGCACGAACGGCGGAAAAGGAAAACAGGACACAGGCCAGAGCGAGCATGGCACCCTGCCACCGAGACAGACTTGCCCGGCGCTGCAGGAATGATCGCATCGCGCGCATATTGGACAGGGCCCGCGCTCTTGGTTCAGGCATTTCTCCCTCCAGAGAACTGGTGATTCGGGTCGTGACGGGTAAGGTCACGGACGATCCCGTGTCGTCCAGCCGGCACAGGCGTTCCCGCCGGACGGGATCGACGGGACATCGATTTCGCTGACGCGGCGACAACCTGCGGGGCGCGCGCGGTGATCCTCCCCACCCGCGGCAGGTCCGACAGCACGAGAGTCGCGGCCAGTACGGCGGCGGGAGCCGCCAGGAGCAGCCCGCATGCGGCGGTCCGCGGGTGTGCGGACAGGCGCCGATGCAGTGCTGCGATTCGATTGCTGGAGCCCGGTTTTCGTGCGGCCATCCGTGAAGCATCCCCTGAGGCGAGTCGTCTCTGCGATCAAGCGAGCAACACGCTACATGGTCCCCAGGGGCGCTTCCATAGCTGGATGGGACATGATCTCCGGCGGAGCGAAAAAAGGGTCTGCCGGACGGCCGAAACCGCCCCGCAGACCCTTCAGAACGAGGGCCGGAGGGATGAAATCCGGGCGCGAAGTCCCTCTACAGCGCCTTCAGCACCTCCAAAACGTCCTCGTTCGTCGGCCGGACCCGATAGTCCACCTCCACGAACCGGTATCGCACGACGCCTTCCTTGTCGATCACGTAGGTCGCGGGGTGGGGAAGCGGGCGGTTGGGGGGCGCATCCGGGTTGAAGAGGCCGTATCGGTCGATCACCCGGTGGTCCGGGTCCGACAGCATGATGAAGTCGGGCTCCACCCCGTCGTCGGCGGCCACGCGGTCGATCATCAGCTGCATGCCTTCACTGTCGTCCACGGATATGGTGACGATCTCGGTTTCGTCCGCGAGGTCGTCGGGAAGGAGTGCTCTCAGCTCCACGAGCTGACTGGCGCAGTACGGTCACCAGTGTCCGCGGTAGAAGACCAGGACAACGTTCTTCTCGCCACGAAAGCCCGCGAGGTCCACCGGGCCGCGGTCGAAGGAGTCGAGGGTGAAGAGCGGGGCTTCGTCGCCCAGCGCGACGCGCTCGATGTCGGTGGGCGGCAGGTCGTGTCCGTCCACGGGGCCGAGCGTCTGTGCCCGGGCGGATGCGGCGGTGAACGCGCCGACCGCGATCAGGGACAGGGCGCAGAGGCGGAGCAGGGAGGCAAGGGATCGTCTCATCGGAATCGTCCAGGAAGGGGCGGGTGGTCATTCCTCCGCGGCTACACCGGTAGGGCCGCGGCACGGTATCTTAACGACATGTGCTCGGTCCTCGCCATCCTCGAAATCGATCCTCACGCCCCCTACCCGCGTGAACGCGCGCTGGCGTTGTCGAGGCTCCAGCAGCACCGGGGGCCCGACTGGTCGGGTGTCTTCGCCCACGACCGCGCACTCCTGGCGCACAACCGGCTGGCCATCGTCGACGTCGAGCACGGCGCTCAGCCACTGGAGAACTCGGCCGGAACCCACGTGCTCGCGGTGAACGGCGAGATCTACAACCACCGGGTGCTGGAAGCGGAGCTCGCGGGATCATTCCGTCCGCGGACCCGCAGCGACTGCGAGGTGATCCTCGGGCTGTACGCCGAGCAGGGGAGCGGCTTCGTGGACCGCCTGAACGGGATCTTCGCGTTCGTGCTGTACGACGCCGAGCAGGATCGGTACATCGTCGCCCGCGACCACATGGGCATCGTTCCCCTCTACACGGGGCGCGACGACGAGGGGCGGTTCTTCGTCGCCTCCGAGATGAAGGCGCTGATGCCCGTCTGCCGCTCGGTCGAGGAGTTTCCGCCGGGGCACGTGCTGGATTCGGCGGACGGCAACGCCGTTCCGAAGCGCTACTACAAGAGGACATGGCGCGACTACGAGGCCGCCACCGCCGAACCCGACCCGGCCAGGATCCGCGAGGCGCTCGAAGCCGCTGTGCACCGCCAGCTCATGTCGGACGTCCCCTACGGGGTGTTGCTCTCGGGAGGGCTCGACTCGTCGATCGTCTCGGCGGTCGCCCGGCGCTACGCGCGGCGCCGAATCGAGGACGACGACCGAAGCGAGGCGTGGTGGCCCCGGCTGCACTCGTTTTGCATCGGGCTGGAAGGGTCGCCGGATCTGGCCAGCGCCGCGACGGTGGCCGAGCACATCGGCACCGTGCACCACCAGTTCCACTTCACCGTCCAGGAGGGCCTCGACGCGCTCTCAGACGTCATCCACCACCTCGAGACCTTCGACGTCACCACCGTGCGCGCCGCCACGCCGATGTACCTGATGGCGCGGCGCATCCGCACACTGGGCATCAAGATGGTCCTCTCGGGAGAGGGGGCCGACGAGGTCTTCGGCGGCTACCTCTACTTCCACCGCGCCCCCGACCCCCGCGCGTTTCACGATGAGACGGTGAGGAAGCTCGACCGCCTTCACCAGTTCGACTGTCTGCGCGCGAACAAGGCGATGGCGGCGTGGGGCGTGGAGGCAAGAGTGCCGTTCCTCGACCGGGAATTCCTGGACGTGGCGATGTCGATCGACCCGGCGGCGAAGATGCCGGGTGGCGGGATCGAAAAGCGCATCCTCCGCGAAGCGTTCGCTGACTATCTGCCCCCGGAGATCCTTTGGCGCCAGAAGGAGCAGTTCTCGGATGGCGTCGGCTACTCCTGGATCGACTCGCTGAAGGCGTTCGCCGAGGAGAGTGTGAGCGACCGCCAGCTGGCCAATGCGCGCTTCCGCTTCCCCTGGAATCCGCCCCCGGACAAGGAAGCCTACCTCTACCGGAGGATCTTCGAGTCGCACTTCCCGCTGCCCGAGGCCGCCCGCTGCGTCCCCGGCGGCCCAAGCGTCGCCTGCTCGACCCCCGAAGCCCTGGCGTGGGACGAAGCGCTGTCGAGCACCATCGACCCGTCGGGGCGCGCGGTCGCGGGAGTGCACCGGTCCGCGTACTGACGGACCGACGACCGGCCCGGGACGGACTTGCCGCGCCCTCCCGCGCGCCGTAGCATCACCTCACCTTGACGCTCGCCATTCGGCGCCGTGTAGTCGAATGGTCTGTATACCAATACGGATGCCAGGAGGTGAACAATGAGCGCAAATCGTTTGTTCCGCCGGTCTCGATCGAGAAAGACCGGCCGTCACAGGGACGGGGGAAGCCGCGCTGCGCGGCCTCGCCACGTGGTCCTCATCCTTGGGGCACTCGCTCTGGGTGCCCTGACGCCGGGCACGCCATTCACCGCCCATGCCCAGCAGAACATCATCCGCGGCACCGTGCTCCAGCAGCAGACTCTGCAGCCGGTCGTGGGGGCCCAGGTCGTCGCCGAAGGGACCCAGCAGGGATCTATCACCGACGGCACCGGACGCTTCACGATTGCCGGGCTGACCGGCACCCAGATCACCCTCGAGGTCATCATGGTGGGCTATCGGACCGCGCGGCAGACCGTGCCCGTGGGCACCACCGACGTTCGCATTCTGCTGGCCGAGACCGCCGTCGAACTGGAGGGAATCGTCGTAACCGGCACGCCCGGCGAAACACGCGCCCGCACGGTCGGCAATGCGGTGGCCCGGGTGTCGGCGGAATCCAGCCTGCAGGTCAAGCCGGTCCGCGATGTTCAGGATCTGCTGAAGGGCGCGGCCCCCGGTGTAACGGTGCGGGTCGGACAGGGCAACGTGGGCACGGGCGGCGTAATACGCATGCGCGGCGTGACAAGTCTGTCATTGAACAACCAGCCCCTCATCTACATCGACGGAATCCGCGTCAACAACGACTTCCGCTCGGGCCCCTCCATTCGCGGCGGGCGCCAGACCTCCCGCATCAACGACATCAATCCGGAAGAGATCGAGTCCATCGAGATCATCAAGGGACCGGCGGCGGCCACGCTCTACGGCACGGAGGCGTCCAACGGCGTGATTCAGATCATCACCAAGAGAGGCACCGCGGGCGCCCCGACCTGGAATCTGACGGTCAAGCAGGGGGTGAACTACTTCGCGGACCCCCACGGACGACTCCCGAACAACTACGCGCTCGGCGCGAGCGGCGAGTTGATGGAACAGGACCTGTACGAGGAAGAACTGTCCGCCGGGCGCAACGCACTTCAGAACGGCCACAGCCAGGGCTACGACCTCAGCGTCCGGGGGGGCACCGAGGGTGTCCGCTACTTCGCATCGGCCGCCTGGGACGACACCGAGGGAATCGTCGACTACAACTGGCAGAAGAAGCTGAGCGCCCGTGGCAACCTCCAGATCACACCCGGCGACAACCTCAATGCCACCATCAACCTCGGGGTGGTGAGCAGTGAGACCCGATACGGACAGGCGGCGTCCGGTTGGGACCTGATGGGCCAGTTCATCTGGGGCAATCCCCGGTCTCGGGACGGACGCCTGCGGGGCTTCCTTCGCGCCACGCCGGAAGCCGCCGGCAGCATTCAGTCCTACTCAGAGATCCTGCGCGCGACCCTCGGCACCACGGTGGACTACCGACCCTTCGACTGGCTGAGCACACGGATGAACGTTGGCCTGGACATGACCGACGAGGAGAACTCGATCCTCTTCCCGCGTCACCCCACGGGCTCCGCATACTTCTTCGGCGCCAGGAGTCTGGGCGAGAAGAACGCCGAGCGCAAAGCGGTGCGGAACGCCACGGTGGACTTCGGCGGTACCGCGGATTTCGACCTGACCGACGCGATCTCGTCTGCCACGTCGGTGGGCTTCCAGTACTTTACGAAGGAAACGGAGGGACTGACGGGGCAGGGGCGCATCTTCCCTGCACCTCCGGTGATCACGATCGGCGGCGCCGCCCAGACGATCTCGAGCGAGTCGTACGTCGCCAACAAGACCGTCGGTGTGTACGTCCAGGAGAGGATCGGCTTCAACAACCGCCTGTTCCTGACGGGCGCCGTCCGGGGCGACGACAACTCGGCCTTCGGGCAGAACTTCGATTTCGTGGTGTATCCCAAAGTCAGTGCGACCTGGGTCATCAACGAGGAATCCTTCTTCAACGTGCCCTGGGTGAATACGCTCAAGCTCAGGGGCGCCTGGGGACAGGCCGGCCAGCAGCCCGATGTCTTTGCGGCAATCCGCCTCTATCAGCCCGCGACCGGTCCCGGCGACTCGTCCATTCTCACCCCGCGCACCATTGGCAACCCGGACCTCGAGCCGGAGCGGGGGCAGGAACTGGAACTGGGATTCGACGCGGCCTTTCTTGACGACCGGCTGGGAATCGACTTCACCATGTACGACCAGAGCCGCAGGAACGCGATCATCGCGTCACCGGTTCCCCCGTCGTCCGGCTTCCCGGGAATCCGCTTCGTCAACGTAGGTCAGGTGGACAGCCGCGGGGTCGAACTGGGCATCAATGCCCAGCTCCTCCAGGGTGACGACGTGGCGTGGTCGCTCGGTTTCAACCTGGGCACCAACGATTCGGAGGTGGTCGACCTGGGCGAGTTCAGCGACCTCGGGGCCGGCGCGGCCCAGCTCCATCGGGTCGGCTATCCGGTCGCCGCCTTCTTCATGCGCCGCGTAGTGAGCGCGGACGTCGACGGCCAGGGCAATGTCGTCAATGCGATGTGCAGGGGCGAAGCCGACGGATCGACCGTTCCCTGCGACGGCGCACCGCGAGTGTTCGCGGGTCAGCCCGATCCGAAGCTGACGGGCAACCTCAACTCTTCCGTCACTCTCTTCGGGAATCTCCGGTTGTCGGCGGAGATCGACTTCCAGGGTGGTCACAACGCCGTTACGGGAGACATCGCGGGCGCTCACCACCTGTTTCGCAACACCCGGGCGATCCTGACGAATTCGCACCCGATCCTGGAGGCCTATGACCAGATCAGCGGGTTCAGCTGGTTCGAGTCCGGCTTCTACGGCGCCGGGTGGGCCAAGCTGCGCAACGTCTCGGCAACGTACACGCTGCCGGATGAGATGGTGAGCACAATTGGGGCCTCAAGGGCGGCGCTGACGGTGTCAGGGCAGAATCTGGCGATTCTCTGGCAGGAGACGGAGGAACTCTTCGGGCGCAGGATCATCGACCCCGAAAACCGGCTCACCGCCAGCGAGACCTCCGGATACGTCCAGACCGTCGTTCCGCACCTCACCAGCATCCTCGTGACGATGCGGCTGACCTTCTGATTCCGGGAGGAACCATGACAAACTGCGCCAAAGGATACGGTTCAATGGATATGAGAAAGAACAGGAACGCTCGTGCCGCCGCGGCTCCGTGGTCGGCACCCTGGCGGACCGGCGGGCTCTGCCTGGCCCTGGCTATGGGTCTGGGCGCTTGCGACGGCCTGCTGGATGTGGAAATCCCGGGTGATGTCCCGGCCGAGGCACTCGACGATCCCGCCCTCGCCAGCGTGCTCGTGCTGAGCGCCGTTGGCGACTTCAACTGTGCGCTCACCAACTACGCGGGCGCGACCGCCGCGCTGACGGACGAGTTCATCGGCGCTGCCGGATGGATCGACTACACCGATTGGGACACCCGCAGAATCACCGCGTCGGACAACGATCTGGGGCAGGGGGGATGCACCAATTTCGGGTTCGGTGTCTACACGCCCCTTCAGACGTCCCGGGTTCAGGCCGAGGGCAACTTCACGCGCGTCCAGGAGTTCCCGGACGGAGACGTCGCCGACAAGCCCCTCAGTCTGGCCACGCTCGCCACCTATGCCGGCTACAGCTACACGGTCCTGGGCGAAGGATTCTGCGAGCTGGCCTTCGATGAGGGACCCCTCGCCACACCCGCCGAAGCGATGAGCCGGGCAGAGAACTGGTTCGGTCAGGCGATTCAAATGGCCCAGCAGGCCGGGGCCGACGACCTGCTGAACATGGCACGCGTCGGCCAGGCGCGGGTGCTCCTCAACCAGGGCAGAGCGGCGGAGGCCGCAGGGGTTGCCGCCATGGTACCCGAAGGATTCGTCAAGTATGTGGAACGGTCCGGGACGGCCGAGCGGCGGTGGAACCGGATCGCCCGGCACACCCACGGTGACTTCTACTATTCGGTAGACCCCACTTTCCGCGATCTGGAGTTCGGCGGCACCCCCGATCCGAGGGTGGTCACCGCCGACGCCGGACGCCTGGGCCACGATGGCATCACTCCCATCGTCCTTCCGATGAAGTACACCGACGTTTCCGACCCCATCGCCCTGGCGACCTGGACGGAGGCACAGCTCATCATCGCGGAGGCGGGCGGCGGGCAGGATGCGGTGGACATCATCAACGCGTTGCACTCCCGCGCCGGGCTTCCCTCCTTTGCAAGCTCGGACCCGGCCGAGATCAGAAACCAGATCATCGAGGAGCGCAGCCGCGAGTTCTTCCTCGAGGGACGCCGCCAGGCCGATATGCTCCGCTACGGGATTCCCTTCCAGACGGGCTTCAACCACAAGGGGCAACCGTACGGCGATACCACCTGCTTCCCCCTTCCGGACGTGGAGCGCATCAACAACCCGAACATCGGGTGAGCGGCCCGGCCGACTGACGACCGACAAGCCTGCAAGCCCGCGGCGGGGACCCGGGAGGTGACCCGCCGCGGGCCAACCCTTACTGCGTGGCTGGCGTCCCGGCCTTCAGATAGTCCAGCAGCAGGTTGGTCATCGCGCGGATCCCCACCGGCACCGCCGAGTTGTCGGCCTGGAAGTCGGGGGTGTGGTGCCCGCCCGAGGTTCCGCCGGGAATGACCTGCCCCAGCCGGAAAAAGAAGCCCGGGACCTCGTTGGCGAAGTAGGCGAAGTCCTCGCCGCCCATGGTGGGATCGAGGTCGACGACGTTCTCCTCGCCCACGACTCTCGCCAGCGTGGGCAGCATGCGCTCGCCGAGCGCGGGGTCGTTGATCGTGGCCGGCGTGCCCCGGTCGTAGTCCAGTTCGTAGGTGCCGCCCCCCGCCGCCGTGATCCCGGCCAGGATCTCGCCCATGCGCTGCTCGACCGCGTCGCGCACGTCGGGGTTGTAGGTGCGCACCGTACCCTCCAGCTCGACCACGTGCGGGATGATGTTGAAGCGGGTACCGCCCCGGATGATCCCCACCGTCACCACGCTGGGCTCGAGCGGGGGCAGGTTGCGCGACCGGATGGTCTGGAATGCGCTGACCGCCTGGGACGCCATCACGATCGGGTCGATCCCCAGATGGGGCGCGGCGCCGTGGGCCTGCAGCCCCAGGATGCGGATCTTGAAATGGTCCACCGCCGCGAGCGCCGGCCCGGAGGTGAACCCGACCTTGCCCACCTCCATCTCGGCGAAGGAGTGGAGGCCGAAGATTGCGCTCGGGGCGGGATCCTGCAGGACGCCCTCGGCCACCATCATGCGCGCGCCGCCGTCCTCGCCAGGCGGCGGCCCTTCCTCGGCTGGCTGGAAGATGAACTTGACCGTCCCCGGCAGCTCGTCGCGCATGCCGGCCAGCACCGACGCCACGCCCAGCTGCACCGCGACGTGGATGTCGTGGCCGCACGCATGGGACACCCCCACCTCCTGGCCCAGGTAGGTGGTGCGCACCGTGGACCGGAAGGCGTAGGGCGTCATCTCGGTGACGGGAAGCGCGTCCATGTCGGCGCGCACCGCCACCACAGGGCCGGGCAGGCCGCCGCGGAGAATGCCCACGACGCCCGTGTGGGCGATCCCCGTGTGCACCTCGTCGAAGCCGAGCGCGCGCAGGTGGTCGGCGACCAGCGCCGCCGTGTTGAATTCGCGGTTGCCGAGCTCGGGGTACTGGTGGATGTGCTCGCGCAGGCGAATGATCGTGTCCTGGACGGTGGCCACCAGCTCGTCGACCCGCGCGTCCTGGGCCCCCGCGGGCGCCGGCGCCGCAGCCAGGACAGGCAGAGCAGCGCAGAACACCCGAACAACAATCGAGCGCGTCATCAGTTTCCTCCAGTCAGGCTGAAATAGACCGCCCGGACGAAGCGCCCGCCGGCATCCTCTCCCCAGGTGGCGTCCAGATCCGAGGTGGGTGCTGCGGCTACCACCTCGTCCTCGCTACGGCCGTCGGCAACCATGCTCGCGACCCGCAGCCGTACCGTCTCCAGCATGTCCCGGTACTCGCGCAGGTGCTCGGCCGACGCGAGCCCCCCATGGCCCGGAATGATCCGCGTGTCGTCGTTCGACTGCTCCAGCACGAAGTTCGCCGCCGCGATCACGCCATCGACCCCGCCCCCGCTGTCCACATCGATGAACGGGTAGCGTCCGCGGAAGAAGGTGTCGCCCATGTGGAAGACGTTCGCGCGCGGGAAGTGCACGATCGCGTCGCCGTCGGTGTGCGCGGTCCCGATGTGCGTGACCCGGATGTGCCGGCCGTTCCAGTGAAACTGCACGCCCTCGTCGAAGGTCACCACCGGCAGCGCGGCCCGCGGCGCCTGAGCAGATCGCCCGACCAGGTCCGCGAACTCCGCCGGGTTCATCCGCCGGTACACGTTGCGGTGGGCCACGATCATGGCACCCGCCTCGCCCAGATTCTCATTGCCCCCGGTGTGATCGCCGTGCCAGTGGGTATTCAGCACCCACCGCACGGGGTGGTCGGATACCTCCGCCACCGCCGCCTGGATCTTCGCTGTCAGGGGAGCGAACTGGTCGTCGATGAGGAAAGCGCCGTCCTCACCCACTGACAGCCCCATGTTGCCTCCTCTGCCCACCAGCATGAAGAGATCGCTTTCAAGCTCGATCGTCTCGATCACCACGTCAGTCATGTCCTGCTGCGCGGCGAGCGTCGGCGCACCGGCCGCGCACACCGCCGCGAGCACCGACACGACGGCGGCGCACCTCGTTCCCTGCCACAAAGTGGTCATCCTCGGCTCCTGTTTCGGGAATCCGGCGCGGACAACGGCGCCGGACGTTGACGAGAGCGGCGCGGGCGTGAGCGCCGACTCGACTGTATTGTTAATCATTGCGCGACGGAACCCGGTCGGGCAACGCCGAAGAGGTGTTTTGGAAGTACAGGGCGACGTGACCGCACCGGCGGGCATCCCCACAATGGAATGCCGGGTTTCCGGGCACCACCGCGAATGCAGAATGGAGGTTGCACCCAATGCTTCGATCCCTTCCCCTGGCTGCCCTCGCCGTTCTCGCCACGGGCTGCGGCGATTCCGCGCCGGCCGACGACGCCGCGCCCACGGACGCCACCTCTCCCGGCCTCGATCTCCCGGCAGCCATCGCCGGTGCCGGCGGCGAGTTGGAGGGCACCGACCTGCACTATGTGGACGGCGACGCACTGACCACCGGCTACCTTGCCGTCCCGGAGGGTGCCGGACCGTTCCCCGCACTGGTCATCATCCACGAGTGGAACGGCCTCCAGGACCGCGTCCGCCAGCTCGCCGACGACTTCGCGGACGAGGGGTACGTGACCCTCGCGGCCGACCTCTTCCAGGGCCGCACAGGGTCCAACCGCGAGGAGAACATGGCGCTGGTACAGGAGGCGCAGGCGGACCAGGCCGGGATGATCGCCAACCTCAACGCGGCCGTGGCCTACCTGAAGGGGCGCCCGGACGTGACCGGGAGGGTCGGCGCGATGGGATGGTGCTTCGGCGGCGGCGTGGCGCTCTCGTTCGGCCTCGACGGCGACAACCACGAGGCCACCGCGATCTTCTACGGCCGCCTGGTCGACGACCCCGAAGTCGTGGCCCGGCTGGACCACGAGGTGTACGGGACCTTCGCGGCGCTCGACCAGGGCCCCTCTCCCGAGTCCGTCGCCGCCTTCGAGGCAGCGCTCCAGGCCGCCGGGATCGAGAACGACCTGCACATCTACGACGACGTGGGTCACGGCTTCTGGCTGCGCGTCGACGAGGACCCGGAAGTGCGCACCGCGCCGGCGGAGGACGCCTGGCAGCGGCTGAAGGCGTATCTGGATCGGACGCTGGGATCATGAGACGGCCGGGGTGTCCTCCCGGGGTGACGCGGGTGTCCCCGAACCGGCCGCGCTGCCCCGATTCGGCACCCCTGGACGCCGCAAACCATGCCCGTCGCGTCCGGTACGCTTCTTGCGGAATGCTGGCGGGAACTCCAACGAGGAGGACGGTATGAATCACCTTGGAATCGGAATCGCCCGGAGCGTGCTCGGGCTGTTCGCCGCCCTGGCGCTGCTCGGCGTGACCGGGCACGAGCCGCTGGCCGCCCAGAGCGGAGGGAGCGGCTTTCTCTTCGGGAACCCCCGGGCGACGCTGACCTTCAAGGGCGGCGTCAGCCTGCCACGCGCGGCCGGCGGCAACGGCCAGCAGAGCCTCTGGGACCTGACCCGGGAAGAACTCACCGTGGAGACCGCGGATCTGCGCGGTGCGTCGATCATCGGCGAGCTCGCGGTGCGAGCCTCCGAGCGCCTCGACGTCACCCTCGCGGTCGGCTATTCGGCCAGCGAAACGCGTTCGGAGTTTCGTGACTGGGAGGGCTCGGACGGCCTCCCCATCGAGCAGACCACGAGATTCACGACCACCCCCGTGACCGTGGGAGTCAAGGCCTACCTGTTCGAAAGAGGCCGCTCCGTGGGCAGCCTGGCGTGGATCCCACGCACCTGGAATCCCTACGTCGGAGTGGCCGGCGGGTTGGTCAGCTACAGCTTCCGGCAGCACGGTGAATTCGTGCACTACGACACCTACGACATCTTCCAGGACGACTACTTTTCCCGGGACAGGGCACCTACGGTCCATCTCCTCGGCGGACTGGAGATGAGCCTCAACCGGCACGTGCTTCTGGTCGGCGAAGCCCGGTACGGTTTCGCCAGCGCGCCATTGAGCGAGGACTTCGTGGGGTTCCCCGACCTGGATCTGGCAGGATTCCAGGCGACCGCGGGAATCTCCTTGCGGTGGTAGGGATGACGCACAAGATTGCAACTGCGCGAAAGAGGGAAATCGCGATGCGGTACTCGAAAGGAGCAGTCATGGACAGGAAGAGCTTCAGCAACGGTATTCGAGCCGGTCTCGGCGCCCTGGCGCTGGCGGTCGTGCCCGGATCGGCGTTTGCCCAGGAAGCCGAAACCCGGCTGGGATGGCAGCCCTATCTCGGGTGCTGGGCACAGCCCGCGCACCTCGTCGAGGTCGACCGGCCAGAGGGCGAGGAGGCGGAAGAGGGCGTTCTCTGCTTCGTGGCCTCCGGGAGCGACGTCGAGATGCTCACGATCGCGAGCGGTGTGATCACCCACAGGGAGCCCTTCCCCGCGGACGGGCAGCCGCGCACGGTGGAGCAGGACGGGTGCCGCGGCACCGAGACCGCGCGCTTCTCCGACGACCAGCGGCGGATCTACACGACTTCCGAAGCGACCTGCGAGGACGGGGCGCTGCGCCGCAGCACCGGGATCATCTCCATGCCGAGTCTCTCCGAGTGGCTGGACGTACGCGCCATGGAGGTGGACGGGCGGGCCACCGCGTGGTCCCAGTGGTATCAGCGCACCAGTACGGACGTACTGGAGGATCTCGGGATCGAGAGCGGCCAGTTCGAGACACCCCTGGCCGTCAGGGGAGCCTCGATGTACGCCGCCGCCAGGATCATGATCGACGACGTGATCGACGCGAGCATGAACGCGCATCCGAAGGCCGTCGAGGCCTGGCTGGCCGAGGTCGGACAGCCCTTTGCGCGGCTGGACGCCGAGCAGCTGGTTCGCCTGGCCGACGCCGGCGTGCCCGGTGGGGTCATCGACGTGGTCGTCGCGGTCTCTTTCCCGGAGAGGTTCGCGCTGAACCGCCAGGACGCCTACGCCGACCGTGGCGACGCGATCTATCCGCGCACCGTCTGGCTGCAGCGCGACTACGGTCCGTTCGGCTACGGCTACATGAGCCGCTACGGGTACTACAGCCCCTACGGCTACTATGGGAGCCGCTACGGCGGCGGCTATTGGGGCGGCTACTACGGGTGGGGCGGCGGCTACTACTCGCCCGTGGTCGTCGACGTGACGCGCACCGAGCGACAGGGCGGTGGCAGGGTCATCGCCGGCAGGGGCTACAGTGGGGGCCGGTCCACGGCCCGAGGCCCGGCAAGGAGCGCAGGCGGCGCGTGGATGGGCGGCTCGGCCGGCTACCGCGGCTCGGGTGCCGCGGTCTCCAGCGGCGGCAGCAGCGGGGGTTCGCGCTCGGCCAGACCGCGCGGCGGTTCCAGCGGCAGCTCCAGACCCTCGATTTCGGGCACGTCATCGCGAAGCGGAGGCAGCAGCAGCGGCCGCACGGCCAGGCGGCGAGGCGGAAGCGGCTAGACACCGGCCGGGATCCCAGCCACATTGGGGCTCTCGCGCCCGCCCGGGCGCGGGAGCCCTTTTCCTTTCCGAGGAGCGCATGGCTCCCCTGCTTCAACTGAGTGACACGGGCGGGCTCTCGGAAGCCCTGGCGTCGAGTCCGCTGCTGGCGCTGGTCGTTCTGTTCGGCGCGGGCGTGGCGATCAGCCTGACCCCGTGTGTGTATCCGATGATCCCCATCACCGCGTCGGTGATCTCCGGGACGGCGCGCGAAGGTCAGCCCTGGAGCCGCACCCTGGGACTGACCCTGACCTACGTCGTCGGGCTCGCCATGCTCTACGCCTTTCTGGGCATGCTCGCCGGACTCACCGGGACCCTCTTCGGCACCGTCGGAGCGAGCCCCTGGGCGCTGCTGGCGATCGGGAACCTGCTCCTGCTCTTCGCCCTGGCGATGTTTGATGTCATTCCGATCAGGGTTCCGCAGCGCCTGATGGCGTGGGCGGGGAGCCAGGGGGGTGGATCGTATGGGGCCGTCTTCGTGCTGGGAGCCACATCGGGCGTGGTCGCGGCACCCTGCGGGGCTCCGGCCTTCGCCGCGGTGCTGGCGTGGGTGGCGGCCACGCGGGCAGGGTTCATGGGATTCGTCTACCTTTTCGTCTTCTCCCTTGGAATGACCGCGCTGCTTGTCGCGGTCGGTCTTTTCTCGGGCACCCTGTCGCGCCTGCCGAAGTCGGGGCAGTGGATGGTGACCGTCAAGCGCGTGGCGGCGGTGATCATGCTCGGCGTCGCGCAGTACTATTTCATTCAGGCCGGATACAACCTGTGAGGTCAGCTGTGAGTGGAGTCGGAACCTTTCGGATCGCCGCATTGCCGGCGCTGTTTGTCGCCACGGCGTTGCTGGCGGGTTTTCCCGCCGGCGCGCTGGCACAGGATGACGAGTTGGGCCTCCCGGCCGGGACACCGGCGCCGGACGCCCAGGTGGAGGACCTCGACGGCAACGCCGTCTCCCTTCTCGACGTGGTGGGCAGCGGCCCGGCCCTGGTCGAGTTCTGGGCGTCGTGGTGCGAGCAGTGCGAACTGCTGCAGCCCCAGATCGACGAGATCCAGGAGCGTTTCGCCGAGCGGATCAAGGTCGTGGCGGTCGCGGTCGCGGTAAACCAGTCGGTGCGCCGGGTCAGGCGCCACGTGGAAAGGCACGCCCCGGGCTACACCTTCGTCTACGATGCACAAGGAGAGGCCGTGAGGGCCTATCAGGCCCTCACGACCTCGATCGTCGTCCTCATCGATGGCGAGGGGCGCATCGTCTCCACCGGTGTGGGTCCCCGGCAACCGCTGGTGGACGCCGTGGAGGAGATGCTGGGAGCCGCGGCCGGCCAGAGCTGACCGGGGCTCCCGGGGAGTCCTACCCTTCCTCGGGCTCCGGCGTCACCTCGTCGATGACGGCGCCCAGTGCCTCGTAGGCAGCTGGATCCACCTGGTTGAACTGGGGGATCACCTGCGCCACGCGGCCGTCGGGGCCGACCACGATCACGGCGCGGCTCCCCACCATGCCGTTGTCCCGGAGAGATCCGCCGAACGCCGTGAAGGCGCCGCCGTCAGGGTCGCTGCCGAACAGGTAGGGGAAGTCTTCGTCCTTGAGCCATGAGGCGCCCTCTTCAGGCGAATCGTTCGAAATCGCCATGAGCACGACGTTGCGGCCTTCGTTGAACAGTTCTGCGTACTGATCACGGTACGCTCTCATTTGAACCGTTCAGCCACGCGTCCTGACTCTGAAGAAGAACGCCAGAACGACCGTCTCTCCGAGGTAGTCGCTGAGCCTGACCTGGTCCTGGAGGACACCGTGACGGGTCGCCCCGGTCAACGCGAAGTCAGGCGCCATCGCGCCGACCTCGATGAGGCCGTCGCCGGCCTCCTGGGCGGCGGCCCCGTCCGGCGCGCCGACCACCACCGCGGCGGCCAGGGCGGCCGCCACCAACACTCTGCGTATCATTCGCTTTCTCCGTTCTCGTGCCGTCACGTGCGTGCATCGCGCCCGCCCCACGCGGGCTTGCCGCGCATCATTGTAGCGCGGGAGCGCGGCGATAGCGACCTTTGCCGCATACCACAGCGCACCGTCCGTCGAGGAGCACCGCTAATGAGAGCCGCACGCGCCCGCACCCACCCCCCGCTTGCCGCCCCGGGCCCGATCGTCCTCCTCACGCTGGGTGCCGCTCTCTCCTGCGCCCCCGCCCCCGACACCACCTCCGCGGCCGTCGTCAAACCCACCGCCGCCCCCTACGCCCAGGATCTTTTACAAATCTCCCCGCCCACGAGACAAGAGGCCAGATGGTATGCATAGAT
>VXMI01000220.1 GCA_009841165.1 Gemmatimonadota bacterium
CGGCGGCGCCTCCCCGCCACCGCCTTTACCAGAACAGCCCCACCGTGCCGCCCGGGGGTCCCGGGGGGGGGGGGCGGGGCCGGGGGGGGTGGGACTAGAGCAGTCCGTGGGACAGGTCCCCGCTGCGTTCGGGAGGCGATGCATCCGCGCTGATCCGCGGTGCTCCGCGGACTGCTCAACCCTCACAGAAACCGCCGCACCCTCTTCCGATACTCCCGGTAGGGGTCGCCGTACTGCTCCTCCAGCCACGGCTCCTCCGCCAGCGGCGCCAGCACGAACAACAGCGCCATCAACAGGTGCGTGATCCACAGGAGCAGCGAGTTCGCGATCACGCTCGCGCCGATGAACAATGCGATATGGCCCACGTACTGCGGGTTCCGCGAGAACCGATAGGGGCCCGAGGACACGAACCCGTCCTTCAGCCCGCTCGTGTTCTTCCAGCCCGCGGCCAACGTTGCCCAGAGTGCCAGCGAGCCGCCGAGCACGGCCAGGGGCACACCGAGGACCAAGCGGAGCGGGCTCGGAAAGATCCAGGAGTTCCAGTACATGAGAAGCAGCAGGAGGCTGATCCCGCACACTACATAGAAGCCGAGCCAGTTCAGCAGGTACGGCCAGGAACCACGGCTCGGCGGGGGCCACAGACGCTTCTCCGGGACCGCCACCGACCAGACTGCACCCGCCAGCGCCGCCAGTAGGATCAGGACGGCGACGCCGAAGAGAATGTTGGACATGCGCGGCCCCCTACCGGTTCGGGTTCGGCGCCATTGCTACCAGCAGAACCAGCGCGCCACTCGACTCATTGGCGACGCCGTGCGGCTCACCCGGCTCTGACCACGCCACCGCGCCGGGGCCCAGGACTTCGATCCGGTCGCCCACCGTGAAGCGGCCTTCGCCCTCGATCACATAATAGAACTTTGTCGCGCCCGCATGGGTGTGTACGTGCTGTGCCTGCCCCGGACCCAGGCAGTAGACGTCGCAGAACATCTGACCGGTCTCGAAGAGGTTGAGCTTCTGCATCTTCTCGGGCGAGAAGCGGCGCTGGCGGGTGGAGTCGATGATTCCCATGGCGGGCTCCGGGTCGAGTGACGGGCACGTTTGGCAAAACCGTGTCCACCAAGGTAGATGCCGGGCAGGCCTGCCGGGATGCCGTCCGCCTCCGCAAACCCTATCTTGAACCCGGTACCGCCCTGCAACCGGAGACCGGAGCACCACACATGACCATTCCCCGCATTGCCACCTGCTCCCTCGCGCTCTCGCTCGCACTCGCCGCCAGCGCCACCGCCTGCACCCCCGCCGACGACCCCGCCGAGGAGTCCGAAGAGGCCATGGTCCAACGCGCCCGCGAGATCCACGACCGGGTCATCACGCTGGACACGCACATCGACATCAGCACGGCGAACTTCACCGCCGAGCGCAACTACACCATGGACCTGCCGACCCAGGCCACGCTTCCCAAGATGGAGGCGGGCGGGCTCGATGTCGGCTGGTTCGTCGTCTACACCTCGCAGGGTCTGCTCAACGACGAGGGCTACGCGACCGCCTACGAGAACGCGGTCGACAAGTTCGACGCCATCCACCGCATGGTGAACGAGTACGCACCCGACCGGATCGGGCTGGCGCTGACCTCCGACGACGTCCGACAGGTCGCGGCCTCGGGCAGGCTGGTCGCGATGATCGGGGTCGAGAACGCGTATCCGCTGGGCACCGACATCTCGCGCGTCGAGGAGTTCCACGAGCGGGGCGCGCGCTACATGTCGCTTGCGCACACCGGCCCGAACCAGTTGTCCGACGCGCACTCCGGTGAGAACGACGGCGACTTCCTGCACGGGGGCCTGAGCGACATGGGCCGCGAGGCGGTCGCCGAGATGAACCGGCTGGGGATCATGATCGACATCTCGCACCCGTCGAAGCCTTCGATCATGCAGACCCTGGAGATGACCCGGGCGCCCGTGATGGCGTCGCACTCGTCCGCCCGCGGGCTGAGCAACGTCAGCCGCAACCTCGACGACGAGCAGCTGCACGCAGTGGCCGCGAACGGCGGGGTCGTGCAGGCCGTGGCGCTGCGCTCCTTCGTCAACACGACCCGGAATGCGGCCCACCGCGAGGCCATGGACGCGATCGAGGCGGAGGTCGCAGCCGAGCTCGGCTTCGAAATACTCGGGCGGGGCGGAATGTTCGCGCTTCCGCCCGACGCACGCGACGCATACCAGAGGCGGATGGCCCGGGTGCGGGCTGCGGCGGCGGAGCGGGCCGCCGAGATGGACATCCCCCCCGACGTCAGCGTGGCCGATTTCGTCGACCAGATCGATTACATGGTCAACCTGATCGGCCTCGAGCACGTCGGCATCAGCTCCGACTTCGACGGCGGCGGCGGCGTGGCGGGCTGGGACGACGCGTCGGAGACGTTCAACGTCACGCTGGAGTTGGTTCGGCGCGGATACACGGAAGAAGAGATCGGCATGCTCTGGAGCGGCAACCTGCTGAGGGTGCTCGACGAGGTGCAGGCCGTGGCGGCAATGATCCAGGCAGAAGAAGGGTAGGAAGAGAATGAAACAGACGAAGAGCTCCAGACTGTTCATGGCGGGCTTTGGCGTCGCGGCGCTGGCCGTAGTGGCCTGGGAAGCCATGCCGAAAGCCACCCCCGCGCCCACGGCCAGCGAGGACGGCGTTGCAGGAGCCGCGGCGTCCTTCCTGTCGCTCCTCGAAGGCGACGCCCTCGACCGGGCCACCTACGACCTCGGCGACGAGGAACGGTTCAACTGGGCCTTCACGCCCGTGTCCCGCAACGGCCTCCCGCTCAAGGACATGACGCTCGAGCAGCGCACCGCGGCCCACGCCATGCTGCAGGCGACCCTGAGCAGCCAAGGATACCACAAGGCCAACGCGATCATCGAGCTGGAACGGATCCTCGGCGTCATCGAGGGTCGTCCCGAGCGGCGCGATCCAGAGGACTACTACGTCGTGATCTTCGGGACGCCCACCGCGGGCGGGCCCTGGGCGTGGCGCTTCGAGGGCCACCACCTGTCGCTCAGCTTCTCCTCGCCGTCGAACGATCTGACCATCACCGGGCCCGCTTTCATGGGGTCGAACCCGGCGACGGTCCCTTCCGGCCCGAAGGCCGGCTGGCGCCCCCTCGGCCGCGAGGAGGACCTTGCGCGCTCCCTCGTGCAAAGCCTCACCGCCGAGCAACTCGCCATGGCCATGATCGCCGACGAGGCGCCCCGCGACATCATCACGGGCAACGACCGCGTGGCGCGGCTCGACGGCTTCGAGGGAATCGCGGCTTCGGCGCTGACCGACGCCCAGCGCAGCGTGCTCATGGGCGTGATCGGCGAGTACGTCGGCAACATGGACGCCGCCGCCGCGCACGCGTGGATGGCCCGGATCCAGGACGAGATCTCGCCGGACGACCTATACTTCGCGTGGGCGGGTTCCACCGAGTACGGAGAGGGCCACTACTACCGCGTCCACGCTGCGTCGTTCCTGATCGAGTACGACAACACCCAAGGCAACGCCAACCACGTGCACTCCGTGTGGCGCGACCTGGAGAACGACTTCGGCGGGGACGCGCTGGCGAGACACTACGAGACGGGGCACGAGCACAACTAGAGGCGCGCGCAGGTCTTATGACGTCGCTGCGGCGTAAACTGTACTTGTCATTATGTAATGTACAGTTGTCAATTCGTCGGCGGGGGGCCCCGCGCGACAGGCTGTCCTGAGGAGACCTTCCGCGCGATGCGAGCCGCGGACCAGGACTGGAGCAACCTGGAGTCGACAGTCGGTGATGGACTTGATGGACCTATCCCGGGGCCCTCACCGATACATGCAGATGGTCGGCCGTCCCCACGTGACGCAGCGTATTGAAGCCCAGCGTCCGGAACGTCAACTCGACGGAGCGGTTCCGCCACTCGGGACGGCCAACCGTGCGCAGGTCCAGCGCGTGCACAAAGCCGTCATCCTGTGTGAAGTGCAGCGACGACTCGTTCGGTGAGAGTCCCATCCGACGATAGAAGTCCGGGGTGCGGCTCGCGTCCGTGATGACCGCACCCTGGTCCGCAAGGATGACGGCGCTCGCGGCCAGGCGCAGCAACGGGTGGAGGGCCGCGTACTCGGCGCGCACCTCTTCGGACTTCACGTTTGCGCTTCCCACGTAGACGACCGAGTAGGCGACGTATGCCACCGCCAGGGCCGCGGCGCCCCGGGTCATCAGCCATTTGAGCCCCTTCCCCGCTCCGAGGCGGCGGCCCAGCGCCCAGGCGTAGAGCACCAGGAGAAGCGCTGTCGCTCCGGCCGACACCGCCAGCGATGGCCACGGACCCAACCCCCACTGCTGGTAGGCGAACACGCCGCCCCGAATCAGAAGGAAGAAGGGGACAATCGCCAGGATGACAGCGAGCACGGCCCAGCGGAGCAGACGCAGTGGCAGCCGCCTCAGCCGGCGGCCACCCGAGCCTTTCGGACTCGGGTGCTTCGCCGTTCTGCCTTCCGATCGCCGCGGCCCGTGGTACTCAACTCTGAGTGTGCTCACTCGCGTCCCACGCCCTCTGCCGGTCTACCCTCGCCCTCGCGCTCGTCCCGGCGTTCCCGGATAAAGTCCTCTGCACTCTTCCGCACCAACAGATTGTCCGAGATCGCAGCAATCTCCTCGGCCTCCCGCCACGCTCGCTCCAGCATCCAAAGTTCGCCCTCCAGCGCCCTACGCTCCTGTTCCTCGTGGAGTGCCATTTCGAGCCCCAGGCGAGTGGGCTTCGTCAGCGTGCTCAACTGTACGCCTGCCGGTGAGTATGGAGACGCCCGCCCGTGTGCAAGGCGCCTCATGAACCGGTCGGGCTGCCCCGCAAAGGCAATCCTCGCGACAGCGTCCTGTACACGTCCCACGGGAACCGTCTCCGGCATTGACTCTCGGCATGATCGCGTTCAGAGCACGCACCCCATCCTCCCCCTCGAACCGCTCCTCCGCGGAGACCACACCGCTGGCCGTCGCTTCGACGCTGAAGCCGGATTCGTCGTCGGCCGGTACCAGTCGAGCGCTGCGAATGCGATGTCCATTCATCCACCTCAGTCGCCCGTCCTGTGGGCGGAAGAATACCGACGGACGGAACTTGCTCCAGACTTCGATCGAATGGTAGACAGGCCCCACGAGGCCGACACCCCCCAGCCCCACCAACGCGCCGCCCAGGACCAGGCCGCCAACTCCAGCAACGGTCGCGACGGCTCCCAGTACAATGGCGCGCCGTCGCCGGCTGCCGAACTGATCCCCGTACCGCCACGCCGCGAACTCGGGCCTCAGCGGCTTCCCGATCCGCACCAGTTCCAGACCCTCCGGGTGCTTCGCCAGCCCCATGTTCTCGGAGGAAAGCTTTTCGCACGTCTCCACGGCCTCCCATCGCTCCTCCAGCGGCGTGAGGTTCCAGCGTTCGCAGCGGCGACACACCACCCACAGCCGTCCCTTCTCCGCGTCGAAGGCCAGGCGGCGGCCGACCGGGAACTCCTCGATTACCGCGTTGCTGCCGAGGTCCTTCTGGCAGTACATGCAGTTCCGGTACATGGCACGCCACTACCCGCAGACCCGTCAGGCGGCGATCAGCCCCCCACCAGCCCCAGCAGCCACGCACACACGATCGCCGCATAGATCCCCAGGATGTAGCCCGCGACCGCCATCAGCAGCCCGATCGGCGCCATCGCGCGATGGTACACCCCGGCGACCACCGGAGCCGACGCCGCTCCGCCGATGTTCGCCATGCTCCCGGTCGCGACGAAGAAGAAAGGCGCGCGCACGATTCTGGCGGCTATGAGGAGGATGCCCAGGTGGATCGCGATCCAGACGGCGCCCGCCAGCAGGTACACCGGCGCATCCAGCACCGCCCGGAGATCCGCCTGTGCTCCGATCCCGGCGAGCAGCAGGTAGAGTGCCGTGTATCCGAGGTGCGAAGCGCCCACCGTCTCAAGTTTCCTGAGCGGGGTGAAAGAGAGCACCAGCCCGCCGGTTACGACGATGAGGATCGCCCAGGTCGTGCCGCTGATGACCGTGGGGTCGCCGACCGCGGGGAGCCGCTGCCCCAGCCGCTGGGCCAACACCGCGCACGCCATCCCGAAGCCGATCATCACCACTGCATAGCGGAGAGTTAGCGGGCGTCGCTCGCTCTTCATGGCCTCCAGCCGTCGGTTGGTCTGCTCGATTGCGTCCGTGCGCGCCTTTGTCCGGCGGTCGAACCGGCCCTGAAGCCCGACCATGGCGATCAGCACGCCCATCCACCCGTACCCGACCACCGTGTCCACCACGATCACCGGTCCCATCGCATCGGGCGAAGTCCCCACGCTTTCGGCGATGGCCACCATGTTGGCCGTCCCGCCGATCCAGCTTCCCGACAGCGCGGCAAACCCCGTCCAGGCGTCCTCGGGCAGCATGCCACCGAAGAGCATCAGCGAAATCGGCCCGCCGATCACGATGCCGACCGTGCCCGCCGCCACCATGAACAGGGCGACCGGTCCCAGCCTCGCGACGCTGCCCAGATCGACCGACACCATCAGCATCAGCAGCGCGAACAGAAGCAGGTAGGGGACCGTCCAGTCGTACAGCGGCGACGCGGCCGGCGTGATCCCGGCGGTAGTCGCCAACATCGGCAGAAAGTAGACGTAGATGACCGGGGGAACGACCTCGAAGAGCTTCTTGCACCGTGGGAGTTCCGAGACCCAGAAGATCAGCGCGACAAGTCCGGCCAGGAAGGCGAAAACGCCCATCGGATCGTTGATCAGCGCCGTGGTCTCCTGCGGCATGGTGTCCCCCTGTGCTGAGTGGTCCAGCCTGCTTGCCGTGCGGGCGTGCAAGGCCGGATGCAAATTGTGGCCCGAAACACCAGCCAACAAGAATGGGCATGTACAGGTCCTTCATATTCGGTCGGAGGACCTGGCGATGGGTGTTCCCCTTATCCGGTGTGGCGGGGGATCGGGGCCGCGTTTCCCGGAAACGCTTACCATGTTGTGAAAAGCAAGGCGAAACGGTACAATGTAAGGGACACGGAGGTGTTCGACATGCTCGAATCTGCGGTAACAAGAAAGGGACAGACCACTCTCCCCAAACCCGTCCGGGACACGCTGGGCGTAAAGGCCGGTGACCGCGTACGCTATATCGTTCTCGACGGCGAGGTGCGCATACTGCCGGTGCGGCCCATCCGTCGGCTGTTCGGCGTACTGAAGTACGATGGCCCACCCGTCACTGTCGAGGACATGGAGCGAGCTGCAGCTGACGGAGCGTCTGGGGAATGATCGCCCTCGATACCAACGTTCTCGTCCGCTACCTGGTGCGCGACGACGAGCAGCAGGCGGAGTCTGCCCGCGCTTTGTTGGAATCGCTCACCCAGGAGCGTCCGGGCTATGCCTGCCGAGAGGTTGTCGTCGAGCTTGTCTGGGTCCTGGAACGGGCCTACGGGGTTTCCCGCGAACGCATTGCGACGATCCTGCAGGAACTCGTGGCCACGCAGAGTCTTGTTATCGAGGCCTCGGAAGATGTGGCCCGGGCCGGGTTTCGCTACCGAACGGGTGGCCCCGGCTTCTCGGACCTGATGATCCTTGCCGCCGCGGACCGGTCTGGGGCCCGGCCGCTGAATACGTTCGATCGGAAGGCGGCGCGGACAGAGGGTGTCGAATTGCTTCAATGATATCGTTGGAACACTCCAGCGACCTCATGACTTGAGCGGGGCCGATAGCTGTGTTCACCAACTGCATGTTCTGTCGCAAGCCCCTGGGAACGAACGAGGTCATCGAGTCCTTCCCCGTCGGCCGCCGACTCGCCTTCGACGCCTCCCGGGGGCGCCTCTGGGTGGTGTGCAGGAAGTGTGAGCGCTGGAACCTGACGCCACTCGAGGAGCGGTGGGAAGCGGTCGAGGACTGCGAGCGGATCTTCCGTGACACGCGTGTCCGCGTTTCCACCGACAACATCGGGCTCGCGCGACACCCCGAGGGGTTGACTCTCGTGCGGATTGGCGAGCCGATGCGGCCCGAGTTCGCGGCGTGGCGCTACGGCGACCAGTTCGGACGGCGGCGGCGCAAGACGATTCTGTATGGCGCCGCCGGTGTCGCCGTCTTCGGGGGAATCATGATCGGGGGAGCCGCCGCGGGGGTCTTCAGCGGCTTCATGCTCAGCCAGTCGGGCAATTTTGTCAACATGTGGATGAATGCGCGTACACTCGTCAAGCTCCACCCCGACGACGGGGGCAC
>VXMI01000178.1 GCA_009841165.1 Gemmatimonadota bacterium
CCCTCCCCCCAGACACATTCGCCTTCGGGGTCTACGGCGACGGTCCCTACTTCTTCTGGGAAAGCGCCCGCCATCGCCGTCTCCTGGCCGACGCCGAATCCGCCGACCTCGAGTGGCTCGTCCACGTCGGCGACATCGTGTGGTCCCCGGGCTCCGACAAGGCGCTGCGGAAGCGCCGGGACCAGCTCGATGCGCTCGACCTCCCGGTCGTCTACACCCCCGGAGACAACGAATGGACGGATCGCTACAAGGCCCGCGGCAGCTCCGGCGATCCCTTGGACCACCTCGACGCCCTGCGCCGCATCTTCTTCGACGACCCGCACAACAGTCTTGGCGGGCGCCCCATGCCCGTCACATCACAGGCATCGCGCGGCGAATTCGCCGGGTTTCCCGAGAACGCGATGTGGCAGCGCGGCGGTTTCGTCTTCGCGACGCTCCACATCGTGGGGTCCTGGAACGGCACCCAGCACTTCCCCGGGCGCACCGGTGCGCACGACGACGAAGTGCGGCAGCGCACCGCCGCCGCCATCGCCTGGATGGACCGCGCGTTCGCCTCCGCGGCGGCCGAGTCGGCCTCGGGGGTCATCCTGATCGCCCACGCCAACGTCAGACTCGAGACCGGCGGGGCGGGGGGGCCGTACGAGCCCATCGTCACCGCCCTCGAAACACACGTTTCCCGCTTCCCCGGACAGGTTCTGTTCATCCACGGCGACACCCACCACCAGCGCCTGGACCAGCCGCTGCACGACGCCGCCGGCGGCGTTCACGGGAACTTCACGCGCCTCGAGACCTTCGGTTCGCCCGACATCGGCTGGGTCCGCGTGGTCGTCGACTCCATCGCCGGCCGCGTGGTCGACTTCGAGCCGCGCCTGGTGCGCGGATGGTTCTAGCAGCCGCCAATGGCCGCGCCTTGCGGTCCCCCTTACCTTGAACGCATGCCCATCTACGAATACACCTGCCGGGACTGCGGACTCGACTTCGAGCGCCTCGTTCTCGGACGCAAGACACCCACCTGTCCGGGCTGCGAGAGCGAGAATCTCGAGCGGCGCCTGTCGCTGCCCCGCGTGAAGTCGTCCAGCACGCACGACCTGGCCATGCGCGCCGCGAAGAAGCGCGACGCCGTCCAGGCTCGCGACCGGATGCACGAGCGCATTCGGTACGAAGAGAGCCACGACCGGCACGGTTGACGGCCCGGCGCGCCTTTTTCGGATGAACGAGTCCGGCGACCTCCGCCCGGCTGCGGTGACCCTGACGGCTGTCGCGATCCTTGCGCTGGCAGCCTGCGTGGAGGGCGACGCTCCCGACGCGGCCGCGGGCGCCTCGCCTGGCGACCCCCCCGGCGCCGCGACGACCGCCGACCTCTCCGCTGCCGCCGCCGAAGCGCGCACCGCCATCGAAGCGTACGTCGCGGCCATCAACGCCATGGACATCGATTCGGCCGGCAGCTTCTACTCGAACACCCCCGATTTCCAGTGGATCGAGGACGGCGCGGTCCGCTACCGGTCGGCGCGCGAATCCCACGAATCACTGGCCGCACTGGTCGAGATGGCGTCGTCCACCGAACTGACGGTGTCGGACCTCTCGGTCACGGCGCTGAGCCTCGACATCGCGGTCGCGACCTGCCACTTCGTGCAGGCGATCGCCGTCGAGGGTGGGCCCGGCTTCGCGTTCGCGGGTGCGCTGACGTTCGTGCTGCGGCGTGAGAACGGCCGGTGGCTCTTCGTTTCGGGCCACACGTCCTCGGCGCGCCCGCGCCCGGAGGGTGCCGCGATCGCAGAGCCGGGAGGGCGGTCGTGACCTCCGGCCCGGGACTCAGCCGGCGGCTCGGGCTGCTGGGCCTGACCGCGACCGGCATCTGCGCCATGCTCGGGGCGGCGATCAACATCATCCCGATCATGCTCCAGCGGAACGTGCCCGGGATCGGGCCGCACGTGCTCTCCGCGTACTTCTTCGCGGCGATCCCGGCGCTCTTCGCCGCGCTCGCCTACGCCAGCCTCTCGTCGGCGATGCCGCGGGCGGGTGGAAGCTACATCTACGTGAGCCGGTCGCTCAGCCCGTACTGGGGGTTCGTGGCGAGCTTCTCGCAGTGGTTCGGGCTGTCGATCGCGATCGGTGTGGTGTCGTACGTCCTCATCCCGTTCCTGCGGGACATCGCTGACGCGGTCGGATGGCAGGGAACCGCCGAGGCGCTCGATACCGGACCCGTCCGGGTCGGCCTTGCCCTCGCCTTTCTGTGGACGTTCGTGATCGTGAACCTGCGGGGCCTCGGCGTCTACCAGCGCACCCTGGTCCCCATGATGTTCCTGATGTTCGCGCTGGGCAGCGTGGTCATCTTCGCGGGCTTCCTGTTCGACCACGCCGACTTCGCGGCCGCGCTCATGGCGGCCGAGGGTCGGGCCGTTCCCGCGGAGCCCGCGGCCCCCTTCCGCATCGGCCCCTTCCTCGCGGCCGCCGCGCTGCTCTTCTCCAGCTTCATCGGCTTCGACTCCATAGCGCAGGCGGGCGGCGAGGCGCGCAATCCCGGCCGCAACCTCCCGCTGGCGACCGGTCTCGCGGTCGTCACGGTGGGCACCTTCTACCTGCTCTTCACGGCGGCGATGTACCACGCGGTCCCCTGGAGCTTCGTGGCGGAGGAAGCCCAGCTCCGCGACCTCACCGCACCCGGTCTGCTGGGCTACCTGCTCCCCGCCGGCTGGACGGTGGCGATCGTGGCCGGGGCCGCCGTCGCGCTCATCAACGACCTGCCCGCCATGCTCCTGGCTGTCTCGCGCCTGATGTTCGCGTGGGCCGAGGACGGGATCTTTCCGCGCGTAGCCGCGGCGGTGAACGAGCGGCGGCGCACCCCGCACGTCGCCATCGTCGCGAGCGGCCTGATGGCCACGGTGGGCATCCTGGGCAGCCACCTGGCGGGCGATTTCTTCCTGGGGATCGACATCCTCGTCACCTCGATGCTGGTGAACTTCCTGCTCATGTGCCTGTCGCTGCTCACGCTGGCCCGGCGCAACCCGGAACGCGCGGCCGGCATGCAGGTGTTGCGTGGGCGCGCGGGACAGCTGGTCGTCGGATCGGCCGGGGTCGCGCTGCTCGCCGTCTTCCTGGTTGTGCACGTGAACAAGGACCTGACGGCCGACGTGGGGGCGTGGTACTTCCACTCGACCTGGGTCTGGATCGGGGTGATGGCCCTCGCCTCGACCATCTTCTTCGTCCGGGTCGGGCGCATGCGCGGGCAGGGTACCGACACCGGCGCCCTCTTCCGCGAACTGCCGCCCGAGTAAGGGGTGGAACGCACCCTCCTGGCCCCCGGCCTCGAGATCTCCCGCGTCGTGACCGGGCTCTGGCAGGTCGCGGACCAGGAACGGGGCGGGGCCGCGCTCGATCCCGAGGCCGCGGCGCGCGCCATGGACCCCTACGCCGACGCGGGTCTCACCACCTTCGACATGGCCGACCACTACGGATCGGCCGAGGTGATCGCGGGCACGCTCGGGAGCCGCCGCGGCGATGTCCAGCTCCTCACCAAGTGGGTGCCGGAACCGGGCCCCGCCAGCGAAGAGGCGGTGGCCGCCGCGGTCGGCCGCGCCCTCGACCGGCTGCGCACCGACACGATCGACCTGCTCCAGTTCCACGCCTGGAACTACGCCGACCCGAGCTGGCTGGAATGCCTGTTCATGCTGGCCGAGCACCAGGCCGCGGGGCGGATCCGTCACCTGGGCCTCACGAACTGCGATGCCGTCCACCTGGACATGGCGGTTCGCAGCGGCATTCCCATCGTCTCCAACCAGGTCTGCTTCTCGCTCATCGACCGCCGCGCCGCAGGGGCGATGGCTGAGGTCTGCCGTGAGCACGGGGTCGGGCTGCTGGCGTACGGGACCCTCGCGGGAGGGTTCCTGAGCGGGGGCTGGCTGGGCCGCCCGGAGCCGCCGATCGACGAATCGCTGACCTGGTCGCAGATGAAGTACCGCCGCTTCATCGACCGAGCGGGGGGCTGGGAACGCTTCCAGGAGCTGTTGCAGGCGGTCGCACGGGTGGCCCGGCGGCTCAACCCTGACGTTACGTCAGGGTTTGCGGGGGAGGGCGGGCGCAGGGCCGTCTCCATCGCCAACGTGGCCTGCCGCCATGTGCTGGAGCACCCGGCCGTGGCCGGCATCATCATCGGCGCCCGCCTGGGCGAGAACAGCCACATCGAGGACAACCTCGCGGTGCTGCGCTTCTCGCTCGATGACCAGGCGCGGGCCGAGCTGGACGCCGCTTGCGCCGCCCTCGACCCGATCGGGGGCGACTGCGGCGACGAATACCGCCGCCCCCCGTTCCTCACCGCCTCGGGCGACCTCAGCCACCACATCACGCACCTCCCCGCGCCATACCCGGTGCAGAGCCGCGGCGGCGTCGACCGGGTCTCCACCGGGACGCCGTGGGAGAGGCTCGCCGGATACAGCCGCGCGGTGCGGCGCGGCAACCGCATCTGGGTGGCGGGGACCACCGCCAGTCACGGCGACCGGCTGATCGGGGGGCGCGACCCCGCCGCGCAAACCCACTTCATCATCGACAAGATCGACGGCGCGCTGCAGTCGCTCGGCGCGACGCTGCGGGACGTGGTTCGCACCCGGGTCTTCATCCGCCATGGGGTCGACTGGGAGCCGGTCGCGCGCGCCCACGGTCTTCGCTTCGGCGGGATCCTCCCCGCCAACACGCTCGTGCGGGCCGACACGGTCGGCGACGACCTGCTGGTCGAGATCGAGGCCGACGCCGTGATCCCGTGAAGGCCGTCCTCTTCGACCTCCTCTCCGCCCTGCTCGACTCGTGGTCGCTGTGGGACGACATCGCCGGGGGAGCGGCGCCGGGCCGGCGCTGGAGAATGGAGTACCTGCAGCGGACCTACGCAGTGGGCGCCTACGTGCCCTACCACGATCTCGTGGCCGACTCGGCCCGGGCCGTCGGGCTGCCGCGCACGCTGGCGGACGAGCTGGAAGACCGCTGGGACGAGCTGTCGCCGTGGCCCCGCGCGGGCGCCGTGCTGCGCGATCTGGCGCGGGATCGTCCCATCGGTGTGGCCACCAACTGCTCCGAGGTGCTGGGGCAGCGGGCGGCCGCCCTGGTGGGCGCACCCTTCCGCTCGGTGGTGACCGCCGAGGCCGCAGGGTGCTACAAGCCGGACCCGCGCATCTATCGGGCGGGTGTCGAGGCGCTCCTGCCGGGAGGAGGCGGCGGGACTCCCCGCGCGGACGAGGTACTGTTCGTCGCGGGATCTCCCCTGGACGTCCATGGTGCGACTCGCGCAGGCCTGACGGTCGTGTGGCACAACCCGACGCGCATGTCGGGGGGCGGCGCCGGGGAGGTCGCACTTCATGTCATACACGACCTCCGAAAGCTGCGCTCCATTCTGGCCTGACGCGCCCGGCGAGCTAGATTCAGGCGTTGAAACAAGGAATCCGGACAGGAGGAACAGGCGCCATGTCCATGCGTCCCGCCGCTCTCGCTCTCGCTCTCGTGGTCCCGGCGGGTTGTCTGCCGGAGGCGTCTCTCGACACCGAAGTGCAGCAGGCCAGCTACGCGATCGGCTACGACATGGGGCGCTCGCTCGCGGAGATCGCCGACCACGTCGACATGGTGGCGATGATGCAGGGGATGAGTGACGCGCTGGGCGGGATCGAGTCGACGCTCGACGAGCAGGATGTCGAGCACGCAATGGAGGCGTTCAACGAAATCGTGCAGACCGCGCGCACGGAAGAGGCGGCCGTGGCGTTGAGCGCGGGACAGGCGTTCCTGGCGGAGAACGCGGCCAGGGAAGGGGTCATCACCACCGCTTCGGGACTCCAGTACGAAGTGCTGCGCGAGGGCGACGGCGCCGCTCCCATGCCCGGTCAGTTCGTCACCCTGCACTACCGCGGGACCCTGCCCGACGGAACCGAATTCGACACTTCGTACGGCGGAGAGCCCGCCACGTTCGGGGTGGGTCAGGTGATTCCCGGCTTCGGGGAGGCGCTGGCGCTGACGCGGGTCGGGGGCCACATCCGGGCGTTCATCCCTCCGGATCTGGGCTACGGTGCCGGCGGCATGCCACCGGACATCGGGCCCAACCAGCTGCTGATCTTCGAGATCGAGCTGCTGGCGATCGAATAGGCCGGGCGGGCCCGCTCAGTCGCCGCGCCCCGCCACCCGATACAACGCCAGCCCCGCCGCAACGAACCCGGCCGCGACCAGCGCCTCGGCCGGGCGGTCGCGCGCGATGAACACCAGCGTCCAGCCGGTCAGCCCGAGGTAGAGCAGGGGGGTGACAGGGTAGCCCCAGGCCCGGTAGGGGCGTTCCAGCCCCGGCTCGCGGAGGCGCAGCACGAACAGCCCCGCGACGGTGAGGAAGCTGTTCAGCCCCAGGATGAAGCCTGTGAAGACCAGTACCGTCTCGAACGATGCCGTCAGCGCGAACACCAGCGTGAGCCCGGTCTGCGCCAGGATCGCGACCGCCGGGATCCCGTTGGCCTTGCGGCGAGCGAGGCGGCGGAAGAGCGGGTAGTCCTCGCCGATCACCTGCAGCACGCGCGGCCCCGCGAGCACCATCGCGCTCACCGTCGAGACGAGGAGCAGCGCGAGGGTCACGGCCATGATCGCGGCCCCCGCCGGGCCGAAGATGTGGGTCGCCGCGACGTAGCCGACCTCGATGCGGCCGGCCATCTCGTCCATCGGTGCCGCTCGCAGGAATGACCAGTTGAGCGCCACGTACAGCACCGTGACCAGCAGCGTCCCCAGGCCCAGGACGCGCGGTATGTTGCGCCGGGGGTTCTCCAGCTCGCCGGTGAGATACGTCGCCGCGTTCCAGCCGGTGTACGCGTACGAGACGTAGATGAGCGAGACGGCGAAGGCCCCGCCAAACACGAGCCGGCCGTCGCCCGCGGCGGGGGTCAGGGACACCGGCCGGGGCAGCTCCACCATCGTCGCTGCGGCCAGGCAGAACGCCACGATCAACCCGACCTTGACGGTGGTGAATCCGCTCTGGAAGAGGCCGGAGTTCCTGTGGTTGGTGACGTGCACGGCCGCCATCGCCACCACCAGCCCCGCGCCCATCCAGCCGGGGGAGAGCGACGGGAAGACCGACGCCAGATAGGAGCCGAAGGTGATGGCGGCCAGCGCGGTCGGCGCCGAGAATCCCACGGTGGCCGACACGCAGCCGGAGACGAACCCGACGGCGGGGTGGTAGACCCGCGACAGGAAGGTGTACTCGCCGCCCGACCTCGGAATCGCCGCCCCGAGCTCCGCGTACGACAGTGCCCCGCAGAAGGCCGCCGCGCCGCCGACCACCCAGAGCAGCAGCAGCGGGAAGGTGGACTGGATGTCGAGCAGCTGGAACCCGAGGCTTGTGAAGACTCCGGTCCCGATCATGTTGGCCACCACCACCGAGGTGGCGGCGTAGGGGCCGTAGCCTTCCCTGGCGCGCGGGGCGCCCCTGACCGCGGCGGGTCGCATTGGCACGGGCCTCCCCACGAGCGAGTGTTAGTGGCATTGCCGTTGGTCGAAGACCTGCTTCCCTAATCTACTCCGCGATCACCAGGCTTCCATGAAAAAGCTCCCCGTCGTCGGCGTCATGGGCTCGAGCGTGCGGGCGCACGAAGCGCTTGCCGTCCCGCTGGGCCGACGCCTCGCGCGGCTGGAGGTCCACCTGCTCACCGGGGGCGGGCGCGGCGTGATGGCGTCGGTTTCGCGCGCCTTCGCCGAGGTGGAGGAGAGAGCCGGGCTGGTCATCGGCGTGATGCCGCGCATCGAAGAGGGGCCCGCGGCAGGCACCGAGTCCGGCCGCGCGAACCCCTGGGTCGAACTCGCCGTGCGCACCCACCTCGGCAAGGCCGGGGCGACCCACGACTCGCGCAACCACGTCAACGTGCTCACCTCCGACGTGGTCGTCGCGCTGCCCGGAAGCGCCGGCACGGCCTCGGAGGTCGAACTGTCGATCCGCTACGGACGCCCGGTCATCCTTTTCGGCGACTTGGCCCGCGCACGCCACTGCCCGCCCGAGGTGGCGACCGCCGCCACCGTGAACGACGTGATCGCCTTCGTTCGCAAGCACCTGCCGGCGTTGCCATGACCGGCCCGCCCGCCGCACCCCCCGCGCTGATACACCTGTCCGAGCCCCCGCGACCATAGGCCAAAGCGGTATCCGCGTAGTCGGGGACAAAGAATACAGGGGGGGGG